>NZ_CAJMZC010000007.1:0-324897 GCF_905220215.1 Paraburkholderia sp. J12 | reverse complement strand
CGGTGATCTTAACATGATGGGCCAGCAATACTGAAGTTATTAACGGGCTAATTGCTGTCTTGATGATTTGGCATTGATTTCAAGCTAACCCGGTCAAAAAAATTTCTCTTGGAATAGGGGTAATTTGGATTGCCAAGTATGTCATGTACATGAAATTTCCCATTCATAACATGGGGGGTAAATTCCACACTTTAGATCGAAAGACAATTTTCTCAGAGGCGAAAGCGAAATTTAACTATCGGGCAAAAGGTAATGCGGTTTGCGGAATCACCCGCGTCGCACGTGGTATACGTCAAGTGCTTTATGATTCCCATTTTGCGATGGCCTGCTGTCGGCGCCAAAGCAAGTGGTGAAAGGCGTTGCGAGTCCACCGGGCAATTTTGAGGAGCGGACGTAAGCGGTTGCCGCGCACCCGTATAAGTGGGCGCGCTGCGAGCGGTGCGAGCTCACGGACCACAGCCTCCGGCGTTGTAAACAGTTGGAGACGCCAGTCCCAATAAAGCGGATACCGCAACAAAACTCCAGCTATCAGCATATCGAGAGAGAGGTGGCGCTGACGCCATGGAATAGCTTCGATTGCGTCGTGGGTCAAGCCCCATCCCGCGTAAAAAGGGAGACCATAGGTGTATACGGCTTTGCCTCGCAATAACGCATCAAAGCCAGCGAGCGATGAAAGAGTATGAATCTCGTCAGCTGCGTCGATTAGTGAAATCAGATCTGAGTCGACGTCGACGATATCGGCAAGACGCTGGGCATCGATAAGGCCGTTACGGTTGCCGGAAAGTACGTCGGGATGTGGTTTGTAGACAATGAACACATCTGGATGCCGCTCGCGTACTTCACGTAACAATGCATCGGCGGTGGAAATTGCGCGGGTACCGAGGCGAATGGAGGCGTCATCTGCTACCTGGCCCGGGACCAGAGCAATTCGCAATCCAACGGGCGCTTTCCATGTTGGCGCCCGCCGGCCCAGATTGTATTTGGTCAGGCCGGCCTGAATGATCTGATCGCGCAATGCTGCGGCCCGCGCGAGTTCTGCGTCGTCAAAGGTTGCTTCGTTGAGCAGCGACGTCAAGTCTCCAGGGCGACCTGGATCGAAATAGATGCCGCGCATATCGACCACCTGGCTGCGCGGGGCAATCATGTCTGAACCAAGTCCTGCCGAGTGAATGAAACCGTCTTCGATTCGTACGAGTCCCCCGCCTTCGGGTAGGCCGTCCGCGCTACGTGCGCCCCAGAGGGCTGCATGCTCGCCGGGGTGTATGTCTTTCGCTTTGCGGATCCAGCGCAAAGAGCCGCCGCCGGCGGTCAGGAAAGGTGTCGCAAATGGGCGCTTCCACCATTGAAAGTGTGTGCCGGCTACATTGCGCAGATTCCGGAAGCGGTGCGCGACGGCTCGCTGCAATTCCACGCTATTGAGGAAAGCATCGAGATTGCCTGGGGCGTGCGTTGTCGGGTCGAGATAACGTGAGAGGCGAAGGAGTGCGACGTCAAAAAGAGCCGGGAGGGTGGGGCGCGCGGTACGGCGTGACAGTTCGTCGTGGTCGTCAGTCAGTCCCCATCCGGCGTAAAACGGCGCACCGAATACATGTACCGAAACCCCTGCGAGCAGTGCATAAAATCCCTCGGATGCAGTGATCGTGTACACGTGATCGACGCGGCGCACAGCGGCGCAAACCGAGTATCGAGTGTCCAGGATTCGGGCATCAAGAGGGGGTAGGGATGCGCAAGCCGATAGCCATTTGCCGCGACCTTGGTTGGTCGTGCGGGCGAGCCAGAATTCGGCGTCTGGATACGCGGCGCTCGCGGCTTCGATCATGCGGCGAAATGTCTTGCGACGTTCGTGTGCGGTCGCGCTTGAACCGGGAGTACGCGCGCGTTCGTCGATAAGGAGTACTCGTATTCTGTAAGCCGGCTCGAGTAGATCGGGCGCGCAACAAAGCGACTGCTGGTCCGCGTCCATGGCGTTCGAGTCGAGCACGCGCTGAATCAGTGTTGAAACCTTTGGAGATTCCCCGGCGTGCGGGTCCGCCAGAAGTGCCTTATTGATTTCCTCGGCAATCGTTTGCTCAGGGATCTTCGAGTGCGGCACGACGAACCATGAAACGGGTGGCGCACTTCGATTCCTGCGCGGCAACAAGGGTCCCGATTGGGCCATATTGGTGACGATTTGCATCATTTTCGCTCTGAGTTAGGCGAGGCGACCCGGAAACCCATTATCCAGAGGCTATTTGATTGAATTCCTGACCAAGGGGAAAAAGCGCGTGCCCCGCAGTCATCTTTGGTTATACGCCGTGGAGGGGCCCAAGCCCTTGCGGAGTGCCTGGTCGACTCACCTGGTTCAGCGAATCCAGCAAGATGTCGACACGATCGAAATGGTCAGGCCACGAAGGGGCGCGAAAGCGTTCGATGCGCTTGACTTGAGCTTCGCGTTCCTGACTATCGGGCTGTGCGTATTGTTCGATCCGCGCGAGCCAGCCTGGGCCATCAAGAGGATCGAGGTAGTCTGGGATGTCCGATGCGATTTCGTGAAAGACACTTAGATCGCTAGCCAGCACGGGTACTTTCAAAGCAAGCGATTCGACGAGAGGAATGCCGTAGCCCTCAACGAAGGAAGGAAAAAGTAGTGCCCGGGCATGCTGAATCCACGCTTGAAGACGCTCGTCGGAGCAATTGCCTTCCTCGACAACCGCATCGCGGATACTGGAGCAGCGCTCAAGCATATCGACAACATTTTCACATTCCCATCCGCGGCGCCCGATTATTACCAGCTTTGGTGCTTCGCTTCCATATTTCTCGACTAAAGTGCGCCAGAGATGCAGCATAAACCAGTGATTCTTGCGTGGCTCTATGGTGCCAAGCATAACGAAATATGGTGTGTCAAGCGGACTGCGCAGTGGAGTGGCGGCGATCATACCCGACGCCAGGTGCGCAACCGTGCTGGGGGGAAGCGGTAGTCCGGCGCGATCTGCTTCGGCGGCGAGCGAATCCAGGGTGGCCTGCGAGTTGGCGATCAGGCCGTCGGCATACTGCAATGCTGTGTGGATCCGGGCTCGATGTACCTTATCGACATCTGGCCGGCAGTATTCTGCGTGCGTGAGGGGAATCAGGTCGTGCACCATGAATACCGAGCGGACACCTCGTTTCGCCATCGCTCGGTAATAGCGGGGAAACTCCATGCCATTGTGGCTTGTGTGCAGCAAAATCGAGCGTTCGGCGCTCTTTTCCAGCGGCCGATGAATGACGGCGCGGCTGATAAGACGGCGAATCGCGTTTTTGTTACGGTGGGATGAAAGAAGTAGTTCGAACGCTTGTTGTGATTGCGTTTCCCCTAAAACAACCGTGAATCCCCGCTCACTGAGCACTGCGCGCGCACGCGACCCATATTGCTCTATGTAGGCGAGCCCCACACGATCGACCCCAGTCGGCAGTAAGCCATCGTAGAGACGCGACACCAGGCGAGTAACGTCCAGAATGATCTTTGACACGGAATCGCAATATCTTGTTGTGGTCAACTCATGCTGTAGGACCTACCGCGCCGCTACAGTTGTATTTTTTAACGAACGCATTCTATTTCAAGTAGCAACGTGAGACAATTCAAGATCATCAAAAATCAAGAAATCTTTCAAGAAATGTCGCGTGTATCGGGTAGTGTGTTTTACGTCGCGTGTATCGGGGCAGTGGCTATGCTCGGAGGGTGCGCCGGGATCCCCACCTCCGGACCGAGCGGAGCACAGATCGAGCGGGCTGGGGAATCGTCGAATGTGTCCGGCATTCAAATCGTCGACATCACCGACGAGGTTGCTCGTAAGCTCATTACAGAACGCGATAACAGTGATTTCTCCGGGGCGTTAGGAAGTAGCGCTGCTTTCCAGCAACAATTCGGTATTGGTGACACGATCGAAGTGTCGATTTGGGAGGCACCACCCGCGTTGCTCTTTGGCGGAGGTCAGATCAATGCTGAAGGGGCACCGGGTACCGCGCATGTGACGGTGCTGCCGGATCTGGTGATAGACGGGCACGGCAACATCAGTGTGCCGTTTGCCGGCACGCTGATGGCGGCCGGGCTCACGCCGGGTGAGTTGCAGCGCGACATTGCCGGGCGTCTCCGCGGGATGGCGCACGATCCGCAGGTGTTGGTCAAGTTGTCGAAGAACGTGACGTCATACGTCACTGTCGTCGGTGACGTGACGGCGAGTAGCCGGATGCAACTCACCGCGCGCGGCGAGCGGCTTCTGGATGCCCTGGCGGCAGCAGGAGGCGTACGTCAGCCCGTCGACAAAATCACAATTCAGGTTACGCGCGGTAGCAAGGTAGTCTCGATGCCGCTCTCAACGGTTATCCGCGACCCGCGCCAGAACATCCCTTTGCACGCCGGGGATGTCGTCACCGCACTGTTCCAGCCGTATAGCTTTACGGTACTGGGTGCAACGGGCAAGAACGAGGAAGTCAACTTCGAAGCGCAGGGCATTACGCTCGCTCAGGCGCTTGCCCGGTCGGGTGGTCTGGATGATTCTCGTTCGGACGTTCGTGGCGTTTTCATTTTCCGCTTCGAGGATGCGGATGCACTGAACTGGCCTGTTACGCCGGTGCGTACGACGGCGGATGGAAAGGTGCCGGTGATCTACCGCGTGAATCTTCGCGATCCCAATTCGCTATTCGTTACTCAAAGCTTCATGATGGATAACAGGGACATGTTGTATGTCTCGAATGCTCCGGTGACCGAGATTCAGAAGGTCCTGAATCTGGTGTTCTCGGTTGTGTATCCGGTGGTAACGGGCGTTCAGACTTTCCGATAAGTGGATCAGAGAGGTCGGCGACCATAAGCAGGTGGTGCCCGGTTCCGATCCTCTGAGGCCATTTCGGCACATTCAGAAATTTCCAGAATCTGCCGGTGAATCTGGATTAAACGCTATCGGTCGTTCTTGCATCCGGATACAAGCGATGCATCACAATGACAGGTAGTAGGCGTTGCCTTCGTCAACGTCATCAAACAGCGTCAGTTTGCCGCGATCAAGTACGGCAACCTTTTCGCAGTGCTTCTTGATGAACTCTGCATTGTGGGAGACCATAATCATTGCCCGGTCTTTTCTGCGGGCAAACAACTCGTTTTCGCATTTCTCAACGAAGCGATAATCACCCACTGCGACAACTTCGTCGATCAGATAGCAATCGAACTCAACTACCATCGAGATTGCGAATGCCAACCGCGCACTCATCCCAGATGAGTAGTTTTTGATCGGCTCGCGGATATAAGGTCCTAGTTCGGCAAAATCCTCGACAAATGAAATAGCCTTGGTGAAATCCACGTTGTACGCACGGCAAATCAACTTCAGATTGTCTCGCCCCGTGAGCGAACTCTGAAACGCATCGCCGAACGCCAGCGGCCACGAAACCGACATGTCTCGCGATACACGGCCGGAGCTCGGACGTTCGGCGCCGCTGATCAATCGCACTAACGTGGACTTTCCGGCGCCGTTGCGCCCGAGAATGCCCCACTTCTCGCCGCGCATGATCCGGAAGTTGACATTCGATAAAACCTCTCTGTGCTCCCTGCCGTGACGGAGCGGGTATTTTTTCACCACATTCTGAATGTCAATCACGACGTTTCGATTCTCCGGATCGCTACTACCATCAACGATAAGGCAAAAAAAGTGAGGAACAAGTTTGCGACGATTGTGTAAGGAAGATCGAAATATGTCTTCATTGCGTCACCATAGTAGCCATATCGAAAGTACTCGACGCAGTCCACCAACGGAAACAGCAGCAGGTAATCTCGCAGTCCGGCTGGAATGATGGCCGTAGGAATGAATGCTCCTGATACGGGCAGCATGAAATACAGGATCACGTGAGAAATCTTGTCGATGACGTCATTCATCTCCGACAGGGCACCCATCACTAACACAAAGCCGAACGAAAACCATCCGATCATAAGCCATCCAAAGATCATCGCGAGCAGATCTCTGGGTGGATGCGCAATGCCGAAGACCACGAACGCAACAAAGATGATGAGAAACGTCGTGGTTACGCTGGCGAATTCGAGAATAATGCGCGAATAAAAGAAGTCCATCGGCCGGATCGGTCGATGGTGAAGTAATGGGCGGTTGACTTCAATTGCCTTGGTCACGCGCCCGGTCGTATTGCGCCACATGAGAATTGTCGGATAGCTGACAAGCGCGAATTCTGCAACGCTTCCGGTCGAGATAAGCCGGTGTTCAAAGACGCTCCACAGCAACACAATGCCGAGGATGAACATCAACGGCTCGACAAAGAACCAGAGTATTCCGATGTTTTCGCGGCCATAGCGCGTCACGATTTCCCGAAGCACCAGTGCCCAAAGAACCCGTAACTGCGTTTCCAGGGCGTTTGCGAAATCCGACGCCTTTAGTTGTTTACCGGTCATGATGCTCTTTGACGCCTGCTAGCAGAATGCTCAGAATTCCCCAAACGATTAGCCCAAGGAGAAACACGCCCCCGATGATGCGTAGCCGCTTCGGCTCCGTTGCTTTATCGGGCAGATTCGGTTGCACGATATATTCAATGTAAAGCTGCTTGCGACGAGCTTCGTTCCTGGCTTGATCGAGCGCGGCCATCGAGCTTCCGAGCATTTTGTCGGTGAATTCCTTGTTCAGTTCAAGGCGCTGAAAGGCCGCTGCCTTTTCTGCGAGAGAGCGATCGCCGCCTGCGACCCGTTGCGTTTCGGCCTCGATTTCGCTTTCCAATGCTTTCTCACGCAAGCGCAGCACGGGTAGCTGCGGATTGTCGCTGGCCAGCGTTTCGATCTGCATGATTTGCGTGCGGGTCGAAATCAGGTCGTCCTGCATTTTCCCAATCTGTTGCAAAGGAATGGACGACTGCTTCTCAGGGTCGATAACGTTGTTCTGATTCCGATAGTCTGCAAGCGCAAGCGTAGCGTCGTCCGATGCCTTCTTTGCATCTTGCACTTCCTGAAGCGCGTAACCAATCATGTCCTGTCGTGCTCGCTCGTTGAGCCTGTTGACCAGACTTTCAGCCATCGACAGCAACGTTCTGTTGATCTCGTACGCATCTTTTGCCGTGAACGCATTGGTGGTCAGCGTCGCTATGGACGATGTCGGGTCCTGCTTGACATTGACCATCTTCTTGTAATATTTAAAGAAGTCCTCATTACTCCGGTCTTGTCCGAGGCTTGCGAACCGGCTAAAAATATCGATGTTCTCTAGTGAGTATTTTTTCCTGAGCGCCAGCTTGCCATCGAGTTCCTGCAGCGCGTCGCGAGACAGGATAAAGTCCTGAACACTAAACGAATCGTCGTCGGACTTGGAGATACCAGCGTCCTTGAAAATCGATCCAAGCGGCGACGTTGTCTGTTTATCCGGCGTGCGGATGACGAAATGGGATTCCGAGACATAGATGTCAGAAGCCCAGAATCCAAAGTAGACGAGCGCAACCGAGGTGGGGATAAACGTCGTAACGATAAATAGTTTGTTACGAAATATTCCTCGAATCCAGTTGGATGTTATGGAAAAGAGATGAGTCAAGCTATTCTTCATGTTCGATCTTTATGCTGCAAATCCAGGTAGGGTTTGACCGGAGAGATGTCTATATGGCTTTGTGCCAGAAATATCTCCACAAACAAAACCCACATCTGTCATTTTCCAAAAAGCGGCAGACTTTTGCGCCACGATGCACGCCTGGCTCGATGTCGGTGCGGAATCCAGGTTCCCCACTTTGCCTCGTAAATTTGCTTATTCCTTGCAAATAATTGTCGACGCGCTTTCGTATCCATTTTCATGAACGACGCCGACAAGTGATGGTGAACAAACACATCCCGTGCGCAGACAACGCGCAATCCTAGCTTCTGCACACGCCTGCAATAGTCGTCATCTTCAAAGAAGCCCAATCCGTAGATCTCGTCCAGGGCGCCGACGCGTTCATACACGTCGCGCCTCAACATGACACAGAAGAAAGCCAAAGTGCGCAAATCAAAGATCTGACCGATGTGACTCCGTGTGTAGTCGGCAGACACACGATGCATGTCGCCCAGATCCTTGTATGCCACATCCACCTTCGCTTCATTTCCAATGTTGTTGGTCACCGGGCCTAGAAGTCCAATATCGGGATGCTGCTTGAGGTGACGTAGCATTGTACGCACCCAACCGGATGTCACTACGGTATCGTTATTCAATAGAACAAGGTAGTCACCAGTGGCGACGGCCATCCCCTGATTGTTAGCCGCCGCAAATCCCCTGTTGTCGTCGTTCAGGATGACATGACGGTTGGGGCCGGACGTCTGCCAATTTTGCAGATACGCTTGTGACCCGTCGCTCGATGCATTGTCGACAACAATGACTTCAAGGTTCGAGTGTCCACTGTGAGCGACCACACTATCGAGACATCGCCTGGTGAAGTCGAGATTGTTGAACGTAACGACCACGATACTTACCAGTGGCTCAGTTATCGTCTGCTCGGCGAAGTCGATCAGATCCGCTACCCGATGTTTCCAGGTTTGGCGTTTGGCGAACTGTTTGCGCGATGCTACAAGAGGCTCGGACTGAGGTGTCGCCAGTACATCGGCGATCCTGGAGATGAACTCTTCGCTGTTTTTTGCAACATGTACAAGTTCCGGAAACTCGGCCATTTCGGGTAGATCTACCGAGACCACGGGTTTCCCGGCGCTGAGGTATTCATAGACCTTGACGGGGTTGGTTGCCAATGTAAGGGGAATAATCTTGAATGGCACCAGGCACACGTCGAATGCATACAGAAAAAAGGGCAGGCGCCCGTATTCGACTTCCCCGACAAATCGAACGTTGGCATGGTGCCTGAGCTGCGCGCGCGCGCCGATCGTATCGGCACCGACCAGCAACACCGTACAGTGTGGGAAGTGCTCCGCCACGGACGCGATGAGATCCAGATCGAACCAGTTGGCGATTGCACCGTAGTAGCCGATGACAGGACGCCCTTCGGGATCTCGATACTGGGTTTCAACGTGATTGCTGAAAAAAGCGTAATCTGCCGCGTTGCGAATTACCTCGACCCGATCTGTGCGGGGGGCAGCCATTTCTTTCAGTTTGCCAGACGTGACGATCGTCATGTCAGCATGCCTGAATAACTTATCCTCGAGCGCCAGGACTTCGTCGGAACTGTTGCCGAATCCCGCGTGATCGTCGATGCAATCGTAAATGACGCGATTATTCGGTAACGAGGACGCGACCGGATACCAGAATGGATGCTGGACAATGGAGACGACGTTGGTCGACTTCGACCAGTTCAGGAGTTCACCGATATCCAGGCACAACTGTGACGCAGCTTTCTGGTCGGCCGTGGAGAAGTAGATGATTTGCGGTCGCCGCAAGAAAAGCTTGACCTGGTATAGATTTCCAAGGCCGTTCAAGTCCTCTGCGACAAACCCTGCTCTATGATCGGCCTGAAAATTCGACGATATGTAGAATACGCGGCGGCCGGCTGCAGCGAGTTCGCTCGCAAGGTGCTGCGGCCTTTGGTGCCGAAACTTCCAGTCGATGACGCCCCATACGATGTAATCCGGTAGCGGCTCTTTCTGAGCGATCGGAGTGCGTGCAGGCCTTTGAAACGGCACGATTGCCAGTGCGTATTTCCGCACATTGACGTACGGCTTGACTATCAGTCGCTTCTTGAGGAAACGAAAGGTCGCTGCCAGCTCGTTGATCAGCAACTGCCAGGAGCGGCCGTTCAAGTGTCGAGTTATCTTGCTCATGCAGTAGGTTCTTGGTCTCGCATCGCTGGGGTGAGCTTAATTGCCCTTGGCGCCCGCAGACATTCGTGCAGTCATTTGACGTATCGAAGATGGTAGTGGCGCCTGACTCGCGAGAAGCCAATCACGTCGATAGTGCATGCAGGTCGGGGCGCTATTCGCCAAGGCATTCCCCGATCCTGCAGAACAACCCATCAATCAGCCCTGATGATATCGGTGATGTCCATGCGGGGCGGAGACACACCGAAGCCCTCACGGGTATGCCTCCCATCTCGCTGTTATCGCCGGTTCCGGTCATCAGGGGGAGTCGGTCGTACTTACATCGCCTCCGCGTTGCTCTCCACCTGCACAAAGTAATTGCGAAGGATCTGCGTGATCCGCGCGGAACTTTGACCATCTCCATACGGCGACACGCCTCGCGCCATCTGGCTATAGGCAGCGGGGTTGTCGAGCAGTTCCTGAGCGGCGGTTACGATGGTCTCATAGTCGGTGCCGATCAGCCGCACGACACCTTGCTCGACTGCTTCGGGACGCTCGGTCTCTTCCCGCAAGACGAGAACTGGTTTGGCTAGCGCAGGTGCTTCCTCCTGAACGCCGCCCGAATCGCTAATAATGAAATGCGCGCGCTTCATTGCCGCAATGAACGGCGCGTAGTCCAACGGCTCGCAAAGCGTTACGTTGTCCAGTCCGCCGAGCATTTCGTGCGCCACGTTCCGGACGTTCGGGTTCGGGTGTACGGGGTAGAGGATCGCAACGTCCGGGTTGCGTTCCGCAACCGTGCGCAGTGCCCGGCAAATCGACTGGAACGGTGCGCCGAAATTTTCTCTCCGATGGGACGTGACGAGAATCATCCGCTTGTCCGGGGCGGGAGCAATCGCCAGATCAGTGGCCTGCGATGCTGTCATCAGCAGAGCGTCGATCACGGTATTCCCGGTGACGTAGACGTCGCTGCTCGCGGTACCTTCATTGGCGAGATTGCGGCGCGAGCTCTCTGTTGGAGCGAAGTGCCACTTGGCGAGTCGGCCTGCAATGACCCGGTTTGCCTCCTCGGGGAACGGGCTGCGAAGATCGCCCGTGCGCAGACCCGCTTCGACATGACCGAACGGGATGTCGTGGTAAAAGCATGCGAGCGCAACGGCCATTACGGTGGTCGTGTCGCCTTGTGCGAGTACCGCTGCTGGCTTTTCATCGAGGAAAACCTGATTTAACTCGACTAGCAGGCGTGCGGTCAGTTCCGTGAGGGACTGATTCGGGCGCATGATGTTCAGGTCGATATCCGGAACGATCTTGAAGTGATCCAGCACCTGATCCAGCATCCCCCGATGCTGAGCCGTCGCGAGGACCTTAACATCGGCCCATTGTTCCTCGCGAAGCGCCAGGATGACCGGAGCCATCTTGATCGCTTCCGGACGCGTACCTACTACGCAGATAATTTTCTTTTTCATTGTTTGGCACCAGAGATTTCGAAAGCTTTTTCCATTGCACGCGCACGTTCGATCCATGCGTTTTGATCTGCGAGTTGCGACAGCCGGGCTTTGAACGCTTTGTCGTCCTTGACCCGAAACGCGTTATCTATCGCGGTACTGAGGCCCTTGGCGGAGTTACCGGCGAAGACCTCCGGGAAGGCCACGCATTCGGCCATATCCGACGTAGCGACGACAGGCTTTTCGAGTGCAAAGTACTCGAACAGCTTCAGCGGTGACGTGGTCTTTGCAATCTCGCCGGGCGAGAAGGGGATAAAGCAGATGTCGAATTGACGCGCGTACGCCGGCAGGATTTTATAGTCGATTGCGCCAAGATAGAGGACATTGTCTCGAGTGGCCAGCTTGTCCACCCCACCGTAGTAGTCGGGGCCAATGAAGATGAAACCCAGATCCGGTCGCGCCTTTGTAAGATCTTCGATGGCCTCGTACCACAGCCACGGTGCGATAGCACCGAAATAGCCAACGACCTTCTTGTACTTCTTTCGGAATTGGGTCAACGACTCCGGCAGTACGGTCATCTGATGGGCTGGATTCCGATAGTGATCGGTGTCTACGCCATTTTGAGCAAGAATGACACGATCGACGCCCACGTCTCCTACGGCCTCTTCGTGCAGCTTCTTTGCCGAAGCCACGACAAATTGAGCGCCCCCTGAAAAGGCATAGTCCTTTAGCGCGACGAGTCGTTGGATGTTCTCGGCACTGCCGCTGATCATTGGATCGATATGGTCGATATATTCATAGACGACCACACCCCGTCGTGCCGCAGCTTCAATACGTTCCGGAGTGTTCGCATACGCAGTGCTATAGAAGGAGTACACGGCATTGTCAATCGAACTCGCTTCTTGTCGATTGGTAATCCAGACGTTCCTTTCGACCTGGCGGAATCCGCTTACGTTGTCACCGCCCCAGTTGTCGGTCCGGAAAATGACAAGATAACCAAGTCGACCAAAGGCAGTCGCAATATGCTGTGGTCGTTGATAGAGCGGCACGTTCCAGTCAATAACCAACTCCTGAATGAATACGCCCTTGTATTCATTTCGGCGCGCCAATATCTGGACCTGGAACTGCTCCCAGGAGAGATCGGTTGCGCGCGTGAGTTGCTCCAGTTGCCCGGTGGTCTCGGTCAGCATTTGCCGCGTGCCGGCCAGTTCTGCATCCCTTGCGGCTAGTTGCTGCTGCAACTCGGCGATGAGGCCGGCGTTACTTTCGATATCACGGCTTTTTGCTGCAATTTCACGCTCGAGACGCGGCATATACCGTGTAGTGGCCTGGCCGATCTCGGACAGACTGTGCTCGATAGCTCGCACTTTGTAGTGCGTTCTTTCAGTCCGCGGAGCGAGCCAACCGAGGAGGGGAACCCGGCTCCACTTTGCACGGCGGATGGTTTCATTCAGACGTGGAAGAACACGCCCGCTGGACCTTCCTTCTTCAGATGCGCTAATTTGCGACAAAATCTCAACCTTGCCCACACCCAACTGGAGCCGCCGGAAGTAGTATGACCTGCCGGCGTGATCCGGTTCGCGATCAAGAATGGCGCGATAGGCGGCATCGATGAACTGCGTGCCTTGCAGGGCCAACAGATCATCCACAGTCTTTACATTGTTATTCCCCATAACAGCGTCGTGCACTTTCATTCCCTCGATATCCAACATGTTTAGATAGTTATTCACACCTTGATAGTCCATGCCACTACTGCTTTCCGCGAGTGTCCCGCTGGTGCTTTGCAGCAGTGCTACTTCGACCGGATGCAACTTTGGAAGAGCCTGTCTCGTCCGGCGCGAAAAGCAGCTCAGCAAACGAAAAGCCAGGCTTGCTTCGACGACATATCGCCATTGCTCCAGCATTCCGACGTAGGAGATCAGCGCATGAAGGTTCTCGTCCTTCTGCACAATCATCTCGTTTAACTTAGCTTCACGCGTGCCATACATTTCGATCGCATGCGACTCGCGTGCCTCGAACGCTCCTTGCCTTTCGCGAGCTTCCTCCTGTTGCCGGAAATTGACTTTCTCCAGTTCGTCAATCCTGCCCCTTAGCTCGCTGGCCTGTCGTTCATGTGCATCCAGCTGCTTGTCCAGCAACTTCTGCCATTCGTCGTTTGTCTGCTTGGCCTCGTCTTGCACCGAGGTCAATCGCTCGGACAATTCGTGTTCACGCGCTGCGTATGCGCTTTCGAATTGCTGTAGTTGCCTTGTGAACGCCGCGCTTTGGTCGGCACAACGCTTCTCCGCCGACATCTGAATGAGCTCGACTTCTTGCGCATATGCCTGGGCTTGTTCGTATTGTTCGGTCTTATGCTTTTCTGCCGACAATCGAATAAGCTCAATTTCTTCCGCGTGCGCTTGCATCTGCTCACGCTGCTGCCCTTCCATCAAAACGCGCAAGTCGGCCACTTGTCGTTCAAAAGTCTCCGCCTGTTCAGTCTTTTCTTTCGCTAGTGACGATGCCAGCTGCTGGGTATGGATCAGCTTTTGTTGGAGAGCATTGTGCTTGGCTGCATACAGGCCATCCTGAGCACGGAGCTTACCGAACCACCGTTGTTCGGCGGAACGCAACTCGCCTTGTGCTTTCGACAACTCAGCCTGCAATGCCAGCATCTGGGCTATGTATTTTTCGGTGAATTCTCGCTCCCTGTGTGCAAGCGTATCGAGTCTCTGCGCGTGCTCGCTCGCGGCCGAGACATGATCTCGGTGAAGATCGCTGAGATTCGAGAGTGCGAATCGAATCTCTTCCAGGTAGCGATTCTCTTTTTCACTGGATCTCACATTCGACTCCGCAATCATCGATTTGAGGGAGGCGATCTCCGCATCGTTTGAATCGCCTTCGGTCGAACTGTCGCTCAATGTCAATTGCAGCGTGTCGCCCCAGTCCGTATCGATATACAGCAGGATGATCTGCTCCCCAGGCCAGTAGTTGTCTGGAATTGCCTTGCAATCAATGACTTTGGAAAATACAAGCCGAAATCTCTTGCCGAGGTTGATTGGTATGTTGTTCGGCGTGAACGTGAAAAAATGTTCAGAAATACGTGATACTTCACGATAAGGAAGCGCTAAAAAAATAGCTTTGCGTGCCCGGTTGCAAAGCACATTTAGCACCTTTTGAGGATCGTGAAAGTGCTCTATTACATTCGACGAGAAAACTATGTCGAACTGTTGATCGCCCGCGCAGTCAGTCAGCCAATCTTCTGCCAAAAAACGGACTTTCGGATATCGGTCCCTGGCTGTGCCAATCGCTACTTCGGAGAAGTCGATACCGGTAATTTGCTCGACCGGTGCGTAGGCCGCCCAGACGTCGGTCCCGTCTCCTTCGCCACAACCCCAATCTGCGATCGTCAAGTGGCTTCGACGTATCTCCCCCAGAAGCCATTCCGGCAATATGCGAAGTGCCAGATTTGAAAAAAAACGCGATTGAGCGGGTCCGTCGCATGCGTCCCAGTGCCCGCCGTATCTGCCATCCCAGTAGGCCTTTGAGTTAATGTCAGTCATGGCCGTTCTCCATGCGTACAAAGTCTGTATAGAATCGGTAGAGTTCGGCATCCATTTCGACAAATTGCTCGGGTATGACGCTCTCGTCCAGAAGGGTGTTCTCGGCCGTGTAATCGCCCCGATTCTCGGTCAGTACTTCAATTTGAAAACCAAGCAAATCACCTAGCCGGCGTACATCGGCTTCATAGCTATCAACGTCTCCAACGAAATCCAGATGCATTAGATTCTCTTTCGCCAAATCGAGATCCCGTTGGGTCAAGGTGCCGAGCGGGGCATAGTTCCATCGTCCAGAGAGGTAGCGGACGAGGCAGTTGTCGAAATACAGAAGTTCGTTTCTTTCGACAAATTCCCATATCGAATCGGCGTTGACGATTTCCGGCAAGCCAGGAGAATGCGGACTATCAAGTTCGGAGAAAAATTTGAAATCGTATCTGAGCTGCGAGATGAACCGCTTTCGCGGCTCTCGCAAAAAAGTAAACTCGAACGATTCTCGCTCGCCAAGAATGTGCCGATTGAAGCCGTAGGCAAAGTGCCCCATGACACAGTCCACGTCGTCTGGGTGGCGGGTGTACCTGATTCCCTCTGGAGGGTAATGCTCGTCTATCGCGCTGTAGTGTTTGCGCAATGCAACGCCAAGCGATGTCCCTGCAGTTTTGGGAATATGGATGAAGACTGCCGGCGTCACTTTCATATACGATTCCAATGCAACTTTTCCGTAGACATCCCAGAGCCGACAACAATGGGCACCGGCTGTTGCCGTCCCACTCTTTCGGGAACCTGCCTGATCAAATTTCAATGCCGCGCTTGTGTGTGTCACACCGTCGTCACGGCGCAAGAGCGGCAATATCTACCGTGTTAAGGCAAGGAGACGGGCATTTGCAATGCGCGGTGGGAGTCGTCAGGCGCGTGTACTCCGACGCGGAAAAGGGATGCCGCTCAACATGCAACAGTCGGGCGCAGACCGCTCGAGGCTTATGAAGGAACTATCGTCCCATTTGCGGCCCGCTTCCTGACGGAGATTTCATTGGTGACCGCGCTCTGGGCAGGTCAAACGGATACCTGGCCAGCGGACTGTCTGCGTATATTCGCGACAGTGAAATGTCTAAACGGTGGAAGCTGCGCATTTTTTATGGTAAGTGGCGCCCACTTTGAATCCCCGGGGGCGTTTGCTAGTTGTTGTATAGCTGGTGGCGGTACAGGATGAAACGTCCTCAAGCCGGAACGGAATATCGGCAACGAGCGCGAAATTATCACATATTCCGGTACTTGTGTTCGAGTTGAATGGGGCGGCTTACTATCGCGTTTTTGGCGAATTGCAACACTTGAGGTGTTGCCTCTTGTGGCTGCGTGAGCGGTGGAGTAATGGAGAAGTCGGGAAGAGAATATTGCATGCATATTCAAGCATAGTGACTGGATGCAAACGTTTGCTTTCCCGCTATTTGGTTTGCTTTCCGCCATTTATTCAGCAAAGCGCGCTTATCCGGCTGACCTGGAAGGGGCAAAGTCGTGGGTTGCATTCGAACCAGAGTTAGCGGTTCGGTGTAAGGACGATGAAGCTGGCGCTTCTCAACCGCGAATTGGTTGCACTACGCTAGAAGGGGCGGGGAGTATAGCGAGCTTGCGTGAATTCTGCCAATGCGTCGGGATCGAGAGGGCGCACTTCAAAAAATAGCTCTGTGCTTACATAGATCCAGTGTATTATCTGCCCCCTGACACGATCATCCAAATTTAAATAGATCTGCAGGTCTCATCGCGTCGCAGGCATCCCGGGGTTAGGATGCATGCTGGCGGAGCCCGTGCCCCTTTCAAAGAAGCAGATGTCTCGCTCATTCCTTGCCTTGCAAGGCACGGCTTCTCCCTTCTTTGGTGAGCTTGCCGTTGCGCTAAAAAAACGTGGTCACGCAATCCAAAAAGTCAATTTTTGCGGTGGCGATCTGCTCTATTCCGGCGCTGTTCCGGCGTGGAACTACTCTGACAAGGCTGGCAATTTGCACGAGTGGTATGGCAGGGTAGTGAAAGCCGGCAATTTCACCGACGTAATCATGTTTGGTGATTGCCGGCACGTTCATCTTCCCATGCATTCTGTCGCATCGGACGCAGGGATTCAGGTTCATGTCTTCGAGGAAGGTTATGTTCGGCCTCACTGGCTGACCATGGAGCGACATGGGGTAAACGGCCGCTCGCTATTGCCGCGCGATCCATCCTGGTATCTGGATCGGCGAGCTGCCACGCCGCAAAGTCCGCTCGGTCGGGCCACCGGCTATAACCTTTTCGAACGGGCATGTCACGACATCCGCTACCGGGCGGCAAACACCCTTTGCTCAAT
This sequence comes from Paraburkholderia sp. J12, assembly GCF_905220215.1. NCBI lineage: Bacteria > Pseudomonadati > Pseudomonadota > Betaproteobacteria > Burkholderiales > Burkholderiaceae > Paraburkholderia > Paraburkholderia sp. J12. The sequence goes on along the minus strand of NZ_CAJMZC010000007.1, from coordinate 307,890 downwards.
GCGGTTTCCGCATTACCGCAGCCACCGACCGAGAAACGGTTTTTTCGAGTATTCGGGTCTTGCATCGCGGGCGCTTCGACAGCGCAGTCATCACCGGGATGCCGAGCGAGTTACGCGGGATCTTCTGGATGCCGGCCGCAGGTATTATCTTTTCCCCCTGCAATTGAATTCCGACGCACAGATCGCCGTTCATTCGCCATTCGATGGCGTTCGAGAGGCGGTAACCAAGGTTATGCGCTCGTTTGCGCTCTGTGCGCCCGGGGATGCGTGGCTTGTAATCAAGAATCATCCCCTCGACACGGGTTTGATCGACTATGCCAGGTACGCTCAGCAACTCGCGGTTGAACTGAATCTGACTGAGCGCTTGCGTTTCATCGACGCTGGCCACTTGCCCACGTTGCTTGACCACGCACAGGGCGTAGTCGTAGTCAATAGTACGGTAGGCCTCTCCGCTCTCCACCACCGCCGCCCGCTAATCGCCCTCGGCACAGCGATCTACGACATGCCTGGCATGACATGGCAGGGTTCGCTCGACGACTTCTGGCGCCACGGTGAACCGCCAGATATGCACCTCTACCAGTGCTTTCTGGATTACATCATTCACCACACGCAGATCAACGGTGACTTTTATACGAAGACCGGCATCGAAATGGCGGTAGCCGGCTCCGTCCATCGCCTCGAGGCTGCCGAGCATGCGTAACGCGTCGTCGCCCCGCCACATCGCCATCACAGGCGCCAGCGCCGGCCTCGGCCGCGCGCTGGCGCTCGCCTACGCCCGTCCGGGCGTCGTGCTGGCCTTGAGCGGTCGCGACTCTGCCCGCCTCGAATCGAGCGCCGCCGACTGCCGCTCCCGCGGCGCTACTGTTGTGACTGCAACGATCGATGTCCGCGATGCCGCCGCCATGCAGCACTGGCTCGACAGCTTCGACGCCACTTACCCCATCGACCTCCTGATCGCCAACGCCGGCGCGGCCAGCACGCTTGCACACGCCACCGACTGGGAGCCGCGCGAGCGCACCGCGTCGATCGTCGATACCAACTTCTATGGCGCGATGCACGCCGTCCTGCCGGTTATCGACCGCATGCGAGCGCGCCGTCGCGGTCAGATCGCGCTCATCAGCTCGATCGCCGCGCTGCGCGGTATGGCCATTTCGCCGGCCTATTGCGCCAGCAAGGCCGCCTTGAAGGCGTGGGGCGACTCGGTGCGTCCGGTATTGGCGCGCGACGGAATTCGCCTCTCCGTTGTCTTGCCGGGTTTCGTCAAGACGGCCATGAGCGACGTGTTCCCCGGCGAGAAGCGCGGCCTGTGGTCCGCCGACAAGGCCGCGCTTCATATCCAGCGCGGCCTCGCGGCCCGGCGTGCCGAGATTGCATTCCCTGGCCTCCTGGCGCTCGGCATGCGCCTCTTGCCGCTTCTGCCGGCTGCTTTTGCGGACGCCATCCTCGGGCGCCTGTCTTACGTGCCGCGCGAGGAGCGATAGCGTGGCGTCCTCGATAACGGTCGCCTTTGCCGTTGCCATCCTCCTGTCATTTGCCGCGGATAGGATCGCGGTCCCGCGCGCCGGCTTTTTCCGCGCGTGGTCTGCGCTCGCCCTGCATGGGGTTAGCGTGCTCTTTGTCGCCTGTCTGATGCTCGCGCTCACGCGTCGGCCGGATTTCGCGGCGTTCGTTGCGCTCGCACTCGTTGCGCTCGTGAGCGCAGTCAGCAATGCCAAGTACGCCTCCTTGCGCGAACCTTTTGTCTTTACCGACCTGAGCCTCTTCAGCCAGTTGTTCGCGCATCCGCGTCTTTATCTGCCGTTTCTGAGCGTATCCACCGTCGTCGCCATTGCGTTGGGTGTCGTTGCGCTGGCCGGAGGCTTCTTCGCCGACAAGACGTTGCCGGCAGTCGCGGCACGCGATGCCGCCGGGGGCGCCCTCGCGTGCCTCGCGCTCGGCTACCTGCTCGCGCCGCGCCTGCGCCTCACGCTGGATCCGCTCGAGGACCAGCGCCGTCACGGCTTTTTTGCGGTCTTCGTGGCTTACCTGCTCAACGGCATGCGGCCCACCACGTTCCGCGCGTTCGCGAACGCCGTGTCGCAGGGGCCCTTCGCTCAAGAGTTCGATCCGCCAAGCCGGCCGGACGTGATCGTCATCCAGAGCGAGTCGTTTTTCGATCCGCGCACGCTCACGGACAAAATCGCGCTGGGGCTTCTCCCGCATTTCGACGAGGCCCGTCGCGAGTCCCTGGAACACGGCACGCTGAGCGTACCGGCCTGGGGCGCCAATACCATGCGCTCGGAATTCGCGCTGCTCACCGGCTTGCCTTCGTCGCGTCTGGGCTATGCGCGCTTCTATCCGTACGCTTTCGTGCGCCGCACCTGTGCCACGCTGGCCGGCTGGTTTCGCCGCGCGGGCTACCGCACGATTGCGGTGCACCCTTACTATGCGGACTTCTTTGGCCGCGATCGCGCTTTCCCGCTGCTTCAGTTCGATCGTTTCCTCGATATCCGCGCCTTCGAGCGCGCCTCGCGCGCCGGACCGTATGTATCGGACAGTGCCGTTCTCGATCGCCTCATCGCGCTGCTCGACGAAAACCGTGCGCAGCCCGCGTTTCTCTTTGCGATGACGATGGAGAACCACGGCCCGCTGCACCTCGAATCCGTCGAGCCCGGCGAGGCCGAGCACTATCACGCCTTGGGCGAAGATCCCGCGTGGCGCGATTTCACGGCTTATCTGCGTCACATTGCAAATGCCGACGCCATGATCGGTCGGCTCCTTGCCCATCTGCGCGAACGTCGTCGAGACACGATCCTGTGTTTCTATGGCGATCACGTGCCGGCATTACCCCATGTATTCGAGCGGCTCGGCAACGTACCGGGCCAAAGCCATTACTTCATCTGGCGGAATTTCGGAGACCGGCCAGCCAGGAAGCAAGACAGAGCCGTCGAGGATCTCGGCGCCGCACTGCTCCACGCCATGGGGCGGGCAGGCGGGCGCGGGGCATCGGCAGGTTCGTCGGAGAAAACAGCGCAGCTATGAATAACACCAAGATTGCAATTGTCGGCATGTCCTGCCGATTCCCGGGTGGGGTAACCGGGCCGGAAGCGTTCTGGCGTCTGCTCGAAGGCGAGCGCGACGTCGTCACGCAAATTCCTGCCGATCGGTTCGGCACGGAGTTCTATCAGCATCCCTCGAAGCGCGAGCCCGGCAAGGCTTATACGTTCGCAGCGGGCGTGATCGACGACGTGGCCGGCTTCGACGCCGGCTTCTTCGGCATTTCGCCGCGCGAAGCCACGCAGATGGATCCGCAGCAGCGCCTCTTGCTCGAGCTGACGTGGGAGGCGTTCGAGGACGCGGGCGTGCATCCGCAGGCCATGCGCGGCCGCAATTGCGCGGTTTATGTAGGCGTGGCCAGCACGGATTACGCCAATCGCAGCATGGACGACCTCAATTCGGTCGATCCGTATTCGGCCACGGGCCACACGCTCAGCATTGCGTCGAACCGCATTTCCTATTTGTTCGATCTGCGCGGTCCCAGCATGTCGATCGATACGGCGTGCTCGTCTTCGCTCGTCGCGCTGCATCAGGCCGTGAGCGCGCTGGAGTCGGGCGACGTCGATATGGCGCTGGCCGGTGGTGTGAATCTGCTGCTGCATCCGTTCGGCTTTGTGGGTTTCTCGAAGGCTTCGATGCTTTCGCCGCGCGGCCGTTGCCGCGCATTCGACGCAACGGGCGACGGCTATGTGCGCGCCGAGGGCGGCGCCGTGGTGGTGCTGAAGACGCTCGAGCGTGCACTGGCGGACGGCGACGTGATCCATGCCGTGATCGCCGGGACCGGCGTGAATTCGGACGGCTTCTCGCAAGGCGGCATCAGCGTGCCGGGTGCGGCCACGCAGGCCGCGCTGCTGCGCAAGGTCTATGCGCGCGCGGGCATCGATCCGCACACGGTCGATTATCTGGAAGCGCACGGCACCGGCACGGCGGTGGGCGATCCGATCGAGGCGCGCGCGCTGATCGAAGTCGCGGGCGCCGGGCGCCCGGCGGACAAGCCGCTCCTCATCGGTTCGGTGAAGACGAACGTTGGCCACCTGGAAACGGCTTCCGGTATGGCGGGGCTTTTCAAGGCGATTCTGTGCCTGAAGCATCGCGCCGTGCCGCGCACGCTGCATTTCGAGCAGCCGAATCCGAATATCGATTTCGAAGGCGGCCGCCTGCGCGTCGTCGATCGCTACACGCCGATCGGCGAGGACGGGCATTCGCTCGTCGTCGGTATCAATTCGTTCGGCTTTGGTGGCACGAATGCGCACGTGGTGCTGACCGAAGCGCCCGCGGTCGAGCGCGAAGCCGCGCCGGCCCAGCCGGGTTTCGAGCCGCTCGTGTTGTCGGCCCGCTCGAAGGCGGCGCTCGCCGCGCTTGCGGCAGACTACCGCGCGCGGCTGGACGCGGGTGTTTCGTGGAATGCGCTTGCGAGCGCGGCGGCGCATCGGCGCCAGTGGCTGGAAGAGCGCGCAATCGTTGCGCCAGCAAGCATCGAAGAAGCGCACGCGGGGCTCGCGGCGCTCGCGCTGCCACAGGGCGACGAGGTGTGCGCGGCCGTCGTGCATGGCGAGGCGCTGGAAGACGAGTCGCGTGTTGCGCTCGTGTTTTCGGGCAACGGCGCGCAGTGGGCCGGCATGGGCAAACAGCTGCTCGCGGAAGATGCAACTTTCCGCGCCGCCGTGGCCGAAGTCGATGCGTTCTGGTGTGCGGACGGCAGCCCCTCGCTGCTGGCCGCGCTGGAGGCGGGTGTCGATGCGGACGTGATTGCCGCGACCGAGCACGCCCAGCCGCTACTCTTCGCGATCCAGGTGGGCGTCGTGCGCGTGATCGAGGCGCGCGGCGTAGCGTACTGCGCGAGCGTGGGCCATAGCGTGGGCGAAGTTGCCGCCGCCTGGGCCGCGGGTGCGCTGACGCTCGAAGATGCCGTGCGTGTCGTGAAGATCCGCAGCCGCGCCCAGGCCATGACGCGCGGCACGGGCCGCATGGCCGCGGCCGGCATTGGCGAGGACGAGGCACGCGAGCTGATCGAGCGTCTGGGTTTGCGCGGCGATATCGAAGTGGCCGGCATCAACAGTCCGCAATCGGTAACGCTCGCGGGTTCGCTGGCCGGCCTGCAGATGCTGGAGGCCGCGGTACGGCCTGGCGGCCAGTTCTTCCAGTTGCTGGAACTCGACTACGCGTTCCACAGCCGCCACATGGATCCGATCGAGGCAGTGGTGCGCGAGCGCCTGGCGGGCCTCGCGCCGCGCGCGGCCGCGCTTCGCTACGTTTCGACGGTGACGGGCGCGCCGCTCGACGGTACGGCGCTCGACGCCGAATACTGGTGGCGCAATATCCGCGAGCCGGTGCGCTTCGGCGAGGCCATCGCGCGGCTCGTGGACGAGGGCGTGCATATGTTCCTCGAAGTCGGTCCGCACTCGATCCTGCGCACCTACGTGAAGCAGTCGCTTGACGCGCTGAAGGTGCAAGGCGTGACACTTGCCACGCTCAAGCGGCATCACGACAGCGCGCTCACGCTGCACCGCGCGATCCTTTCCGCCGTGGCGCACGGCGCGCAGGTGGATCGGGCGCGTCTCGTCGCAGCTTCGCCGTCTTCGGCCGAAGTCGCGCTGCCGCGCTATCCGTGGCAGCACGAACGTTACTGGATCATGCCGACGGTCGAGGGTTATGGTCTCGCCAATCGCCGTCGTGAGCATCCGCTGCTGGGCTATCGGCTGCACGAGCATGCATTTGCGTGGGAAAACCATATCGATCCGGTGCGTCTGCCGTTTCTCGCGGACCACGTTGTCGACGGCGGCGTGACCTTCCCCGGCGCGGGCTTCGTGGAAATGGCGCTGGCCGCGGCGCGCGAATTCTTCGGCACGGCCTCCTGTGCGCTCGAAAACGTCGAGATTCGCCAGCCGGTGGTGTTCCAGCCGCAGCATGCCAAGCTGTTCCGCCTGTCGATCGATGCCCGTACAGCGGCGTTCACGATCGAGACGCGCGACCGCATGAGCGAAGACGCGTGGGCGACGAACGTGGTCGGCCGGTTGCTCGTGAGCGGCACCACGCTCGATGCGCACGCAACCGTCTCCGCTGCGACACTCGATTCGCTGCTCGCGCAGCCGTCACTCGACGCACAAACGCTCTACGCGAACACGGAGACGATCGGCCTCTCGTATGGCCCGGCCTTCCGGCTCGTGCGCGAGGTGCGTGCGGCGCGCGGCGTCGCATTGGCCGAGCTCGCTGCACCGGCTGCTGCACCGTATCTGCTGCATCCGGCCTTGATGGATGCCGGTTTCCACCCGCTTTTCGCGTTGCTGGCCGATCGTGCGGCTGGCGCGGATCGCGCCGCCTACGTGCCGGTGCAGATTGCTCGCGTCGATTATTTGCGCGGCGATAGCGTGGAGCGCGTGCTGGCCACGATCGAGCGCCGCAGCCCGCATTCCGTGGTGGCTTCGTTCGATTTCCTCGATGCGCAGGGGCATGTGGTGGCACGCCTTGCCGCCTGCCGTTTCCGCCGCGTCGATCTGCTTTCGCGCCGCCAGGTGGCGCCGTCGCGCTATGCGTACCGTCTTGAAGCGCGGCCGCTGGCGGGCGGTTTCGACGCCTCGTCGTTGCCCGCGAGCGCCGTGTTGCTCGATGAGGCAGTGCACGCGCTCGCCGCAGGCGACGCCGAAGCGCGCCGCACGATGCATCTGACCGAAGTGCTGCCGCTGCTCGACGTGCTTGCGAGCGGCTACGCCCTGCGCGCGCTCGAAGCGACCGGCGCGTTCGATGTACCGGAAGCGCTTTCCGCGGGGCCGCTGGTGACGCTGGAATCGTCGCTTGCGGCCATGCTGGTCGAAGACGGGCTCGCGCGCTGGGAAGGCGAGCGTCTCGTTCGGGACGACGAGGCCTGCAACGCACTCCCGGGCGTCGATGAATTGTGGCGCAGCCTGCTGGAGCAGTCGCCTGCGCACGTCGCCGAACTGACGCTGCTTGCGCATTGCGGTGCTTCGCTGCCGGCGCTCCTGAAGGGCGAGCTGGCGCCGGAGCGGTTGATGTCGCCGACGAGCCAGAGTCTTGTCGAGCACTTTTTCGAAGCGTCGCCCACCTGGTCGCATGTGCGCGCGCTGATCGGTGCGTTCACGTCGCGCGCGGTGCAGGCGTGGCGGTCGCCGCGGCGCCTGCGCGTGCTCGAAATCGGCCGGACCGACGTGGACGTGCCGCGCCCGCTCGAAATGGCCTTGAATGCGGCGCGCTGCGACTACGCGATTGCATGCACGGCGCCGCAACTGGCGGCGCTGGCTGCCGAAGGGGGGCACGCCGCGCGCCTCGTCACGCTTGCGGCGGCCGACCGGCTCGCGCTCAAGACCGAAGATGACGCGCCCTACGACGTGGTGATCGCGAATCAACTGCTGTCCGGCCAGCGCGATGCGCCTGCGGCGCTCGCCGCGCTGCGCGGCTGGCTCGCGCCGGGCGCGTTCGTCGTGCTCGCCGAGCCGCGCCGCAGCCGGTTCGGCGATATCGTTTTTGGTCCTGGGCGCGCTGCTGCCGAGACCTCGTTTTCCGCCGCGCAGATCGTGCGATTGCTGGAGGAGGCGGGATTTGCCGATGTGGTGTCGTTCGCGGAGCAGGGTTTCGAACTCGAAGGCACGCCAACGCTGATCGTTGCGCGAGCACCGTCTTCCGTTGCGCTGGCGGCCTCCACCAATGCAACGCCGGCGACGCAGGCCACCTGGCTGCTGATTCACGCCGACCCGAAGGCGGACGCGCCTACCGAGGCACTCGCGGCAGCGTTGCGCGCGCGAGGCGGTGAGGTTGCACTCGTGGCGCAGGCAGACCTCGCACCCACGTTGCACGAAGCGGATGCGGCGGCACGCCTGGACGACGACAACGCGCCGTTGCGTCTCGTGTTCCTCGCGCCCGATGTCACGGTATCGGCCGACGCGGACGGCGCCGCGCTCATGCAGACGCAACACGCCACTTCGGTCGCGCTCGCGCGGCTCGTGCGCGAACTGGGCGCCGGGTCGCCGCCAGTACAACTGAACATCGTCACGCAGGACGGCGCGCCTTTCGCGAGCCTCGCAGCGGATGGCGCAGTGCGCCGCCCCGGTCAGGCCACACTGTGGGGCCTGGGGCGCGTGCTCGCCAACGAACATCCGGAACTGGGCTGCCGCCTGATCGACGTGTCCTCGGCTTGCGAAGGCGCAGCCGAAGCGCTGGCCGACGAACTCGTTGCCGCAGACGTCGAAGAGGAAGTGCTGCTGAGCGCACGCGGCCGCTTCGTGCCGCGCATGCTGGACGCCGACGAAGCGCACCTGCGCTCTGCCGCGGCTAACGCCGAAAGCGCACCTGCCGTGCTGGCCTTCGATACGCCGGGTTCGCTGCGCAACCTCGAATGGTTTGCGTTGCCCGGGCGCGCGCTCGAAGACGACGAAGTGGAGATTCAGCCTGTCGCCACGGGCCTCAATTTCCGCGACGTCATGTACGCGATGGGCCTGCTTTCCGACGAGGCCGTGGAAACCGGCTTTGCGGGCGCAACGGTGGGTATGGAGCTTTCCGGGCGCGTGACGCGCGTGGGCGCGGGTGTGAATGCGTTCAAGCCCGGCGATGCGGTGCTCGGTTTCGCACCGGCTTCTTTTGCAACGCACGTCCATACGCGCGCGGGCGCCATCACGCACAAGCCGGGCTCGATGACGTTCGAGGAAGCCGCAACCATCCCCACCACCTTCTTTACGGCGTACTACGCACTTGTCGAACTGGCGCGCCTGCGCCGCGGCGAGCGGGTGCTCGTGCACGGCGGCGCGGGCGGCGTGGGCATTGCTGCTATTCAGTTGGCCCGTCACCTGGGTGCCGAAGTATTCGCTACGGCAGGCAGCCGCGAGAAGCGCGAGTTCGTGCGCCTGCTGGGCGTGGACCGCGTGTTCGACTCGCGCAGTCTTGCGTTTGCCGACCAGGTTCGCGAGGCCACGGGCGGCGCGGGCGTGGACGTGGTGCTGAATTCGCTCGCGGGCGAGGCCATGGTGCGCAGCATCGACACGCTGCGACCGTTCGGCCGCTTCCTCGAACTCGGCAAGCGCGACTTCTACGAGAACAGCCGCATTGGCTTGCGTCCGTTCCGCAACAACATCAGCTATTTCGGCATCGACGCGGACCAATTGATGGGCGTGCTGCCCGAACTGACGACACGTCTTTTCGGCGAAGTCATGCAGTGCTTCAGCGACGGGGTGCTGCACCCACTGCCTTATCGCGTGTTCCCGGCGGTGCACGTGGAAGAGGCGTTCCGCTACATGCAGCAGGCGCGCCAGATCGGCAAGGTACTCGTCGGCTATCCGGCGGGTGCGCCCGCGCCGAAGCGCGGTCTCGCGCAAGGCCGCAGTCTCCAGCTCGATGCGCAGGGCGCGTATCTCGTGATCGGCGGTACCGGCGGCCTCGGCTTTGCGAGCGCGCGCTGGATGGTGCAGCGCGGCGCGCGCCACGTGACGCTGGCGAGCCGCAGCGGTGTGCTCAATGCCGTAGCGCGTGACGAGGTGGCGCGCTGGCGCGACGAGGCCGGTGTGCAGGTGCATGTGGTGTCGTGCGACGCCACCGATGCGCGAGCCGTTGCCGCACTGGTTGCCGCCATCGACGCACGCGGCACGCCGGTGAAGGGCGTGCTGCATTCGGCCATGCACATCGACGACGGTCTCCTGCGCAATCTCGACGACGCGCGTTTTGCGGCCGTTCTTGAACCAAAGGTAGCGGGTGCATGGAATCTGCATCGTGCGACCCTGGGCCACGATCTGGACTTCTTCATCGTCTATTCGTCGGCCACGACCGCGCTCGGCAACCCCGGGCAGTCGAATTACGTCGCCGCGAACAGCTTCCTCGAAGCGCTCGTGGAAACGCGCCGCGCTGCGGGCCTGCCGGGCACGTGGATGGGTTGGGGGCCGCTCGAAGACGTGGGTTTTCTTGCACGCAACGAGAAGACGCGCGAGGCGCTGCAGTCGCGTATCGGCGGTGCTTCGATTACGTCGGACGAAGCGCTCGCGGCGCTCGAACGCGTGCTGCTGGAGGGCGGTGCGGGCGAAGCGGTCGTGCGCCTCGACTGGCAGGCGCTTTCGCGCGGCATGCCGGCGGCGGTTGCCCGGCGCTACGCGTCGATGCAGGCGCACGGCGCGCAGGAACCCGCACGCGAAGGCTCGCATCAACTACGCGACCGCATGCGCGTGATGCCGCGTGACGAAGCGCTCGCGCTCGTCGAAGAGGCGCTGCGCGCGCAGATCGCGCGCATTCTGCACCTCGCGCCCGAGCGTGTGGACCTCGAGCGATCCGTGCTCGACATGGGTATGGATTCGCTGATGGGCATGGAACTCGGCATGGCTGTCGAGGAGATGTTCGAAGTGAAGCTCTCGGTGATGGCCATCGCCGAAGGCGCGACGGTCCGCTCGCTGGCGGCGCGTATCGTGGACTCGGTCGAGGCCGACGAAGCGGGCGAGGACGAAAGCGTGCCCCAGGCGAATACGCAGGAAGCGCTGGCGCAACTCGCGAGCCGTCACGCACTCGAAGGCGAACTGCAGGAGGCGGCGCGTGCCGCCTCGCCGCTGGCGGCTGGTCAGGCGGAGCTCGTGGAATGAGCACGCCGGCCGGCTGGCAAAGCACGCAGGGCACGCTCGCGCGCGAGCTGACGATGCGCGGTCACGGACTGCACACAGGGCGCGCCGTGAACGTGCGTATTCTGCCGGTCCACAATGCAGCGGCGTCGCCGGGCATCGTGTTCCGCCGGGTCGACAGCCAGGGCCGCGAACTGGCGCGGCTGCGTGCCGACCCAGCGCTGCGGCGCGCGCAGCCGTTGTGCACGATGCTGCGCTCAGCGGACGGCCAGGGCGTGCGCACGGTCGAACACGTGCTTGCCTCGCTGCTGACCTGCGAAATCGATCACGCGATCGTGGAGCTCGATGCGGAGGAAGTGCCGATTCTCGACGGCAGCGCGCAGCCGTGGATCGAAGCGATCCGCACCTGCGGGCGGCGTGCGCTCGCGCAGCCCAAGCGCTTTATTCGCGTGCTCAAACCGGTGGTGGTGAGCGACGGCAGCGGCGGCCAGCGCCGCGAAATGCGCGTCGAACCTGCCGCGCGCTATGAAATGTGCGTGCGCAACGATCTCAAAGGCTTTGGCGAAATGACGTGGGAGGGTGCGCTGACCCCCGACGTTTTCGCCAGCGAGATCGCGCCGTCACGCTCGTACGGCCGGTTGAAGTGGGCCGTGCCGGCCATCATCGCCGGCTATGTGCGCGGCATGCCGATCCTGCGCGGCGCGCGGCCTTCGTGCACCGCTTCGATCGTCGGCAATCGGGTGCTGGGCGGCATGCGTCTGCCCGACGAGTTCGTGCGCCACCGCGTGCTCGATCTGGTCGGCGACCTGGCGCTTGCGGGCGCACCGCTTCTGGGCCGTGTGAGCGCGCTACGACCGAGCCATGAAATGAACTACCGTCTGCTGAGCGCATTGCTGGCCGACCGCGATGCGTGGGAATGGACCGAATTCGAAGCGTAAGCGATTGACGTAACAGAGCGACGCAACTGCGCTGGAACGCGCGTACGAACTACCGTTGAAGGAAAGAGCAGCAGATGGGAATGGGTGATCAGATCCGCAAGCAGCTTGCAGCCGCAGCGCTGAAGCGCCAGCTCGAACGCGTGTCGGGCGAGGCGGCGGCCAGCAACGCGCACAAGGTCGAGGCGCCGGCGGAGGACAAGCCCTGGAACGCACGCGCGCGTTTCGAAGCAATGCCGCTCTATCAACAGGTGAGCCTCATGCGCCAGATGGGCGACACGCTGCGTGTGCAGTCGCCGTTCTTTCGCGTGCACGAAGGCGCGGCGGGTGCCACGACGACCATCGGCGGACGCGAGTACATCAATTTCGCCAATTACAACTATCTCGGGCTTTCCTCCGATGCCCTCGTGACCGCGCGGGCGAAGGACGCCATCGACCGCTATGGCATGTCGGCTTCGGCGAGCCGCATGGTCGCGGGCGAGCGCCCGGTGCAGCGCGAGCTGGAGCGGGCGATTGCGCAGCTGTACGACACCGAAGATTGCGTGGCGTTCGTGAGCGGTCACGCAACGAACGTCACGGTGATCGGTGCCTTGTTCGGCCACGGCGATCTGATCGTGCACGACGCCCTTGCGCACAACAGCATCGTGCAGGGTGCGCAACTGAGCGGGGCCAAACGCCTCGCGTTCCCGCACAACGACTGGCGCGAACTCGACGCGCTGCTTGCACGCGTGCGCCACGAATATCGCAACGTGCTCGTGGTGATCGAGGGCCTCTACAGCATGGACGGGGACTTTCCCGAGCTTGAGCGGTTCGTGGAGATCCGGCAGCGTCACGGTGTGTTCCTGATGGTCGATGAGGCGCATTCGCTGGGCGTGCTGGGCGCGAGCGGCCTCGGTATTCGCGAGCACAGCGGCGTGGCCCCCGACGACGTGGACCTCTGGATGGGCACCATGAGCAAGACGCTGGCGGGTTGCGGCGGATTTATCGCCGGTTGCCAGCCGCTCGTCGACATGCTGCGCCATCTAGCGCCAGGCTTTCTCTATAGCGTGGGACTCGCGCCGGCGCTGGCCGCGGGCTCGCTCGCCGCGCTCGAACGCATGCAGGCCGAGCCCGAGCGCGTGGCGGCGCTGCAGGCGCGCGGGCAGCAATTTCTGTGCGAGGCGCGCGCGGCCGGGTTCGATACCGGCACGAGCGCGGGCTATGCGGTGGTGCCCGTCATCACGCGCAGCTCGCTGAAAGCCGCGCAATGGGCGAATGCGCTCTTCGAAGAAGGCATCAACGTGCAGCCGATCTTTTATCCGGCTGTTGAAGAGCGGGCGGCGCGCCTGCGCTTTTTCATCTGCTCGACGCACGAGCCGGACCAGATCACGCGCACGGTCGAAACCCTCGCGCGTATCGCAAAACGTTAGAAGGACTGCATTGTGGCGACCGAATTTGCCGATCCGCTCGACGCGTGTATCGAGGCGCCCCTTGGCGCCGGGGCGCGAGAAGCGCTGACTTTTCGTCCGGCTCGCGCCGACGATGCCGCCGCGGCCGCGCCGCTCGTCTTCGCTTCCGGCGAGCGCGAATTCGGCTTTTTTCTGGGCGTCGCGCCGCAGGCCTGTATCGCATTCCTGCAATATGCGTTTGCACTCTCGGCAGGCCGCTTTTCCTGGCGGCGGCACCGTGTGGTGGTGAATGCGGTCGGTCAGGTGGTGGGCGTGCTAGCCGCGCATGATGGCCGCGACATTCTTCCCGATGATCCGCACATCGCCTGGACGCTCATGCGCTACTTCGGCGTATGGCGCACGGTGCCCATGCTGTTGCGTGGCCTCGTGCTCGAACAGGAGCTGCCGAAGCCCAAACGGAGCCAGACGCTTGTCGCGCACTGCGCCGTCGCGGCGGCCACGCGCGGTCAGGGCGTATTCAGTGCGCTCTTCGGCGATGCGCAGCAGGCCGCCATGCGTGGATTCTCAACCGGCGGCTCGCAGGAACAGGGCAGCCGCGAGATTCTGCTCGACGTGCTCGTGAGCAACACGCGTGCGGCCGCGCTCTATCGGCGGCTCGGTTTCGTGGATGTGCCGCGTCGCCGTCCGCCTTCGCGCCGTCTGCCTGCCGAACTCGAATCGATCCGTATGCGGTTCGATCCCAGCAAGACGCGCCGCTAATCCTGAACCCCAGCGCCCGTCACTCCGGTGACGTTGCGGATTCCGAAGCATCGGCTATCGGTTCGCCCAGCGCGAGGGCATACGCGCGCAGAATATCGCGCCAGCTAACAATCCCCACCGGTCGCGATTCGCTGTTCACAACAGGAATGCACGATACCCCACGCGCGAGCAGTAATCGGGTGGCCTCGGCCACCTCCGCGTCGGGCATGAGCGTGATCGGCTTGCGGCTCATGATCTGATGCACGCGCTTGTTCAGCGTGCCGGTATCGCGCTGGGTTTCCACCACGCTGTCGATGAACGGGCTCAGCGCGCGCAACAGGTCGCGGTCCGACACTACGCCCTGCAGTTCCCCGTCTTCCACCACGAGCAGGTGATGGAAGGTCGCTTCCCTGAAGATCTCCTGCACGGTTTCGAGCGTGTCGTCGAAGCCCACCGTCACGAGCCGCGTCGTCATGAGGTCTGCTACTTTCATGGCTGCACTCCTTGCTTGCTCCGGGCGTTAGCGATCTTGTGCAGACCGCCAGCGGACCCTCAAATCAGTTCGTACTTCTCGAGCAATTCCCGCTTGCGCGATTCCTTGCGGCGGCGTTCTTCGCTGGCTACCGGAGTCGGTTTCGTCTCCGGCCGGGCGGCGAGGGTGGCGTCGTAGCGTTCGGTTTCGGCAACCAGCGCCATCAGCTCGCGCAGGTCCGTTTTCGCGCGCGCGAAAACGGCGGGCTGTCCGTTGGCGATCGCCGCATGCACGCCGGCATCGCGCTGCGCAGCACGCCTAGCCCCTAACCGCTGCATCGTGACGGACAGCCTGTAGCGGTGCTTGGTATAGCGGCGCCACCATTTCTCGTGGAAGCCGATCGTCCGGTCGCGATCGTCCACGCGTCCTTCGATGGTGGTCGGCAGATTCATGATTCGGGCCGCCACGGGATAGACGAGCTGAACCTTGCGCGAATGCACCCAGCAGCGGTCGACGTCGTAATCCACCGGTCCGACGATCGTGCTCGTGGCGTGCAGCATTGCCCGCGCCGCTTCTTTGGTGATGGTGTAGCAGCCCATGCCGAGCGCGGTGCGCTTGGTCCAGTACACCCTGCGGCCGATGCCGAGATCGACATGCATGTAGCTGCGCTCGTGCGGTCTGAGCGGCCCGAGGCGAACCAGGTCGAAATCCCATTTGCCGCTCAGCACGGTTTCCACCGTTTCGCGAAAGCCGTCTTCGAGGACCATGTCGTCTTCCATGATCACGAAGGCGTCGCAGTTCGACTCGACGAGGGCCCGCCAGAGGCGGCGGTGGCTGAAGTAACAGCCCAGTTCCCCACGAGTCAGGCTGCGCGCGAATTTGCCGAGCGACACCCCTTCCGCTTCCGCTGCGGCGCGCGGGTTGCCTTCGGGAATCAGAATGCCGTCGAAGAACTCAGCTTCGATCCCCGCCTTGTGGAACTGGTCCATCATCAGTTTCCTTCGATCTACGGAAGATCGAAGGGAAATGCAAAAATAACGGTGTATTAACATTATGATTTTATTTCGTTTTTATATATTCTGGTCGTTGACGCGACACGATATGCAACCCCGAAGCCGCGCCCCGATTATCCCAAATCCGTTACCCCGATTTCAACGCTTTTGTGATGTGGTTTTGGGCGATTTTTTGAGTCGCCAATGTGTCATCGCGGCGTAATGAATTCGCCACGCGCCAGGTATGCGCTCAAGTGGCGAGAGGCGAGAAAGAAGAGAGAAAAATCCGCGAACGCAATCGGCTCGCGGATTGCGTTGCATGCCTATGCAGTCGTTTTCGACCACGTCACGAATACCTCGCCGGCTTCGCGCAATACGGCCTCGCGCAGCGTCATGGAGCTGCCAGGCGCGTCGTAATAAGCCGCGACGATGAGCGGTGCGCGGCCGGGCGGTCGCACGATCGAGTAGTCGTTGGTTTCTTCCTCCACGCTCGTGCCGGGCCGGTCGCCGGCCAGCCAGTCGGCGGGCAGTGCCGCGCGAATCCGGTTGAGTCCCGGCTTGCACGCGATCATCCAGTCTTCGAGCTGCCGGCGCGATGGTGGGCTCAGCACGTTGCCCAACAGGATCCGGTTCACCGATTGGCTGATGGCTCTTGGCGTGGTGGTGTCGAGCACGCCGCTGTACTGGTTCGAGTCGGGCTCGTAGCGGTCGGAGCGGGTGACGGTGTCGCCCAGGCCGCGCACGAAGCGGGTCAGGCCTTCCGGGCCACCGGCGCTTCGCATCAAGAGAATGGCGGCGGTGTTGTCGCTCACCTCCACGGCAGCCCGGCACAGGGCGCCCACGGTCATCGTGCCTTCACTAACGTGTGCCTTGGTGACCGGCGAAGTGAAGACAAGATCCTTTTCGGTGTAATACACGGGGCGCGTCAGGCTTTCTTGTCCGGCATCCACGTGCGCGAGGATTTGCGCAGCCAGCAGGCCCTTGAAGGTGCTGCACATGAGAAAGCGCTCGTCGGCGCGATGTTCGAGTGTGCGTCCCGATCCTGTGTCGATGGCGAATACGCCAAGGCGGCCGCCGCGACGGCTTTCGATGTCGGCAAACGGCGCGTCGGCGGCAAAGGCGGGGCTCGCCACACTCGCCATGCCGCCCATGCCAAACAGGAACGGAAGCCCGAGGGCGAGTTTTCTACGTGTCCGTGAAATCGTCACTGTGTTGTCCTTTCGATTCTTATGGTAGTTAGGAATAGGAAATAGTTCGAGGAGCTGAAGAGCCCAAGCCCGTGCGTCGATGGACGCATGCCAACGCGCACCGTCACTTCTTCGCTTCGATACGTCTCGCGAGGCTGGCCGCACGCTGTTCCCACCCGAGCGTAATACCTTGGCCCGTGGGGCGCAGCGCATGGGCGGCAATGCCGCCGCCCGTTTCCAGCGTACTGGCCAGATGCTGGGCAAAGGCGCGTGCGCGGGCGCTCATGTCGCGCCGCGATGGATAGACAATGAAGAGGTCCGACTCCGGTGCCGCGGCGCCAGGCTCGACGATCTCGACAAGCTGTCCGGCCGCCACGGCTTCGCTGCACAGATGCACGGGCAGCAGTGCCGCGCCGGCTCCATCGATCGCAAGCTGGCGCAGGAGCGCGAAGCTGGTCGCCGTAATGCGCACGTAGGCGCCGCCGTTGCGGGGACGATCGGAGAACGAGGGTGCAAAAGCGAGGCGCTCGGTGCGCGGCGGATGCACCGCGAGCCAGTCCGGGCTCGCAAAGGTGCCGAGCCGGAACCCGGCGATGCGCCGCGCCACGGCTTCTTCGCTGCCGGGTCGCCCGCCCCGCACGGCGAGATCGAAATTGCCGCCCACGAAATCGACCACTTCGTTGCCCACGTGCACGTCGATCTGCACCAGCGGATGTTGTTCGAGGAACGAGGTGATCGCGCGGCTCAGGAGATCGTTGGGGAAGTCGAGCGGAACGCTCAGGCGAATCGCGCCGGCGAGTGCCGCATGGCCCGCGAGACCGCGGCGGTCGGCTTCGCGCAGCGTGCGGATGGCATCGGAGACGGTGGCGTACCAGGCTTCGCCGTCGGCCGTGGGCGCGACCTGGCGGGTGGTGCGCCGCAACAGCCGCGCGCCCAGCCGCGCCTCGAGCGCAGCGACGCGCGCACTCACCGTGGAGCGCGGCAGCCCCAACTCACGTGCGGCGGCAGCGAACGATCCGCGCTCGACGACTGCGACGAAGGCAAGACACCCGTTGATATCCATTGTCCATTCCATTGGCGAGTCCCGCCATTCTAGCGATCTTCCGGTTGGCGAACGCGGCGCGCACACTCCCTCCAGGGCCGCGTGAAGCGGCTTGGCTCAACCCGACCAACACGCAGGACGGCAGGACGCTCACTCATGCAAACCGACATTCTTTCAACATCCGAAATCCTCGAATTCGGCGGCATGCGCACGCGCGTGCTCGCCGGCCTGCCCGATGCGCCCTCGACCGTCATGGAAATGCACGTCGAGCCGGGCGGCGGCGCGCCGGCCCATCGCTCGCACGACTGCGACAAGGTATTCGTCGTGCTGGAGGGGCGGCTCGTATTCCGGCTCGGCGACAAGGATGGGATCGACGTAAGCGCGGGCGAGGCCGTTGCGGTTGCGCGCGGCGACGTGCACGGCTTCACGAACCCCGCGGAGGAGCCGGCACGCCTCCTGCTGACGGGAACCCCGGCAGCCCATGACGCGTTCTTCCGCGCGATGGCCGCGCTGCCTGTGCCGCACGCACTCGACGACGTGCGCCGCGTTTGCCGGATCTGGCAGCAGGAGATCGTCGGGCTCTGAGCGAAGGCGGCCTTAAAGCCGGTGGATTGTTCACGTTTCGTGTTGAATGACTCCACGCCGGCGCGGGTTATTTCTGCGGCGTTTTCAGGCATGCTGGCGGAAATGAAGCGCGGGCCAATGCCGGTCCGCGCCGGCAACGGAGAACGGGACATGAGCAAGACATTCAGGATCGCCGCCATTCCAGGCGACGGCATTGGCCAGGAAGTGATGCCCGAAGGCGTGCGCGTAGTGGAGGCCGCCGCGGCGAAATTCGGCCTTGCGGTGGAATTCACGCACTTCGACTGGGCGAGCTGCGACTACTACCTCGAGCACGGCAAGATGATGCCCGACGACTGGTTTGCCACGCTCTCCGGGTTCGACGCGATCTACTTCGGCGCCGTGGGCTGGCCGGAGAAGGTGCCCGACCACATCTCGCTGTGGGGCTCGCTTCTCAAGTTCCGCCGCGAATTCGACCAGTACGTGAACCTGCGCCCGGTGCGTCTCCTGCCCGGCGTGCCGTGTCCGCTGGCGAACCGCAAGCCCGGCGACATCGACTTCTTCGTCGTGCGCGAGAACACCGAGGGCGAATACAGTTCGGTGGGCGGCAAGATGTTCGAGGGCACGGAGCGCGAGTTCGTGCTGCAGGAGTCGGTGTTCACGCGGCACGGCGTGGACCGCATTCTCAAGTACGCGTTCGAGCTGGCCAGCACGCGCGGGCGCAAGAAGCTCACGGCGGCCACCAAGTCCAACGGCATTTCCATTAGCATGCCTTACTGGGACGAACGCGTGGCCGCGATGGGCGAGCAGTATCCGCAGGTGCGGTGGGACAAGCAGCACATCGACATTCTCTCGGCGCGCTTCGTGCTCAACCCCGACCGTTTCGACGTGG
Organism: Paraburkholderia sp. J12; assembly: GCF_905220215.1. Taxonomy (NCBI): domain Bacteria; kingdom Pseudomonadati; phylum Pseudomonadota; class Betaproteobacteria; order Burkholderiales; family Burkholderiaceae; genus Paraburkholderia; species Paraburkholderia sp. J12. The sequence continues at coordinate 289,106 of NZ_CAJMZC010000007.1, read as the reverse complement.
TGGTGGCCTCGAATCTGTTCGGCGACATTCTTTCGGATCTCGGGCCGGCCTGCACGGGCACCATCGGCCTCGCCGCTTCGGCGAACCTGAATCCGGAGCGCAAGTTTCCCTCGCTGTTCGAGCCGGTGCATGGCTCGGCGCCGGACATCTTCGGCAAGAAGATTGCCAATCCCGTGGCGATGATCTGGTCGGGCGCGATGATGCTCGAGTTCCTCGGCAACGGCGACGCGCAGTTCAAGGCGGCCCACGACGCGATCATGCGTGCGATCGAGCAGGTGCTCGTGGAAGGGCCGCGCACGCCGGATATGGGCGGCACGGCGAACACGAGCGCGGTGGGCGAGGCGATCGCAGCCGCGCTTTAAGAGAGAAGAGCGGCATGGCGCGCCCAGGCGGATTGCGGATCTCGCGTCGCATGTGTGCCTCGCGATCAAGGCGCGCGACCATCCGTTCGGCATGTGGCGGCTCGACTTCAAGGGGAAAGCCGGGCGCGAGTGCTGAGACTGGTGGGGGCCGTCGGCCCTCACTCGCCGTCGGTGTTTTCGAGCGCTTTGCGCTCGCGGCGCTCTTCATTGCCGCGGCGCGCGCGCATGCGCTGGCGCGAAAGCACGGCGATCACCTCGCCGGTGCTGGCGTGAGCGGGAAGTTCGTTGCGGATCACGTTGGCCACCATCGGCAGCCCCTGGCGCTGGCGCTTCAGCGCGCGTGCAATGGCGGTACGGCACTGCTGGCCGTGACAGTCCCATTCGTCACGCATTTTTCCGCAGTAACGGCATGTGTCCATGAAGCAAGTTTAACCGGAATTGCCGGCCGCTTTCGGGGCGGGATCGCCGCTCCGGCGCGCGGGCGATTGCAACGCGTGCGCGTGACGGAGCACGATGCTGGCGAGCATGTTCGCCGCGTCGCCCATCTGGCGCGGGTCGCGGTGGACGAGCCCGATATCGCGGTGAAACGTGTGCTCGCCCAGATCGATGGCGCGCACGCCCGCCGGCCAACGGCCGTGCGGGTCGGTTTGCGGCAGCAGCGCCACACCTACCTCGTTGCCCACCAGCCGCACGATCGCCTCGAGTTCGTCGAGCTCGCAGACTTCGCACACGGCAAGCTGCATCCGGCGCAGAAATCGGTCCACCTGGCGGCCGCCGAACGAACTGCGGTCGTAGCGGATGAACGGCAGCGTCGTGGCCAGCTCGATCCAGTCGCGCCCGCGCACGGCGCGCGGCACGATGAGCCGGAAGGGTTCGTGGGCGAGCGGCGTCCAGCGCAGGTCGCTTTGTAGCGCAAAGGGCGGCCGGATCACGGCGGCCAGATCGAGGTCGCCGATATCCACCATATTGATGAGCTCCGACGACAGGCCCGGCACCACTCGCGCCTGCGCGCCCGCACATTGCCGGAAGAAGTCGGCGAGCGCATCGGGCAGCAGCGAGCGCTGGACCGAGGCAATCGCGCCGACATTGAGCCGCACCGCCACCGCCGGGTCCACGGTCACGTCGCTGAGGCCGGCATAAAGGCGCAGGATTTCCTGCGCCTGCACGAGCAGTTGCTGCCCGCGCGCGTTCAGGCGGGCCGTGCGGCCTTCACGGTCGAAGAGAGCGAAGCCCAGTTCCGTTTCGAGGCGCTGCATCTGTGCGCTCACGGCCGCCTGGGTGAGGCCGATTTTCTTGCCGGCGGCGGCGAAGGTGCCTTCGCGAGCCACCGCGGTCAGTGTTTTCAGTTCCCGGATCATTCATAAATTCTATTTGTATTTCTGAAAACTATATATTGATTTTATTTTTCGTTGACGGCTTCTACCATCTCCCCATTTCCTCGTCGCGTCCGGCCGCGTTGCAGCCGGTACGGCACGGCATCCTGCGGAGCGCACCATGAGTCTTTCCCCGTTTCACCTGGCCATCCCCGTCTATGACCTTGCCGCCGCGCGCGACTTCTACGGGCGCGTCTTCGGGCTGCCGGAAGGCCGTTCCAGCAGCACATGGGTGGACTTCGACTTCTACGGGCACCAGCTCGTCATTCACGAGCACCCGAAAACGCCTTCCCAGGAACACGCGCACACGAATCCCGTGGACGGCCACGACGTGCCGGTGCCGCACTTCGGCATCGTGCTGCCGTGGAACGAGTGGGAGGCGCTGGCGGAGCGGCTGCGGCAGTTCGGCACGCAGTTCGTGATCGAGCCGTACATCCGTTTCCAGGGGCAGGTGGGCGAGCAGGCCACGATGTTCCTGCTCGATCCCTGCGGTAACGCGCTGGAGTTCAAGGCATTCAAGGATATCGGGCAGTTGTTCGCCAGGTGAGCGGGGCCGCGTTTCGGCTGTCGTGCCGTGCCGATATTTGACAAGGCACAATAGGCGCTCGAGCCAACCGCCGCCGCCCCGGTTTTCGCCTCGGGCGGCGGCATCGTCCGGCGGGCAATCCGGCAGGAGCGGCACATGGCATCGGCGATCAGCGTCGTCTTGTTCGACATGGAAGGCGTGTTGACCCACTACGACCGCAACGCGCGCACCGGGCGCCTCGCGGCCTTGACCGGGGCCACGCCCGAGGCCGTGCGCCATGCCATCTGGGGCTCGGGGCTGGAAGCTCGGGCAGATGCCGGCGAACTCGCTCCGGACGACTATCTGGCCGCGCTCGCCGGCTTGCTGGGCTGCGCCGTCACGCGCGAGGCCTGGCTGGATTCGCGGCACGCCTCGATCATGCCCAACGAGGAGGCGCTGGTTCTCGCGCGGCGGGTTGCCCGGCGCCATCGCGTCGCCGTGCTGACCAACAACTGCAGCCTCGTGACGGACTATCTCGAGTACCTCAACCCGGCGGTGGCCGAACTCTTCGGCAGCGATATCTATGGGTCGGCCATGTTCGGCGCGGTGAAGCCGGCGGCACAAACCTACCTGGGCTGCGTGCGCCACCTGGGTGCGCAACCGGCCGAAACGCTCTTCATCGACGATACCGAGGCCAATGTGCAGGGCGCGCTCGACGCCGGATTGCAGGGATACCGTTTCGTGGATGCCGACGCGTTAGGCGCGCGGTTCGTGCAGCTTGGCCTGATCGACTGATCAGGTATGCAGAATAAATTGCGCGCGAATCGCGAACCGTCTTACGCAGGCACCTCGGCAAGCCGCTCGCCCAGCAGCGCTTCCAGCCACTCCGCGAAGACCTGAAGCCGCCGCGACAGATGCTGGCGGTGCTGGTAGAGCAGGGTCATCGGCATGGGCGCCGCGCGCTGCGTGCCGAGCACCTCCACGAGTTCTCCGGCGCGCAGATGTGTTTGCACGTCGTAAGCCGGAATCTGGATCAGGCCGAGCCCCGCGAGGCAGCAGGCGATATACGCTTCGGCGTTGTTCACGGTCACGCGGCCCGGCACGGCCATCGTGCGCGTGGTCTCGCCTTCGCGCCACTCCCAGGGCGCGATGCGTCCGCTCGAGGGCGAAGCGTATTGCACGGCCCAGTGCGCCGCGAGATCGGCGGGTGTGCGCGGCGTGCCGTGCCGGGCGAGATAACCGGAGCTCGCGACGTTGATGAGCGTGAGGTTGCCGATCGGCCGCGCGATCATGCTCGAATCGTGCAGCGCGCCCACGCGCAGGGCGCAGTCGATGCGCTCTTCCACGAAGTTCACGGCGCGGTCCGTGGTGCCGAGCTCGATGTCGATCTTCGGCCAGGCCGCGAGAAACGCGGGCAGCGCGGGCGCGACGACCAGCCGCCCGATCCGCCCCGGCACGTCTACGCGCAGCCTGCCGCTCGGTCCCACGGCGGTCTGGCGAAACAGGTTCTCGGTTTCCTCGACATCGGCAATGAGGCGCAGGCAGCGCTCGTAGAGCGCGGCGCCATCCTGCGTGAGCGAAACGCTGCGCGTGGTGCGATGCAGAAGCCGTGCGCCCACGCGCCCTTCCAGCTCCTGCACGGCCGCCGAAACCGACGAGCGCGGCAGCCCCAGCGTATCGGCGGCACGCGTGAAATTCGCGCATTCGACCACGCGCGCGAAGACACGAAAGAGTTCAATGCGATCCACGAATGCTTTCCGGCAGAAGGCGGCAGGTTATACCCAAGGTAGGGAATCGGTGTTCGTCATTCCTGGATGGTGATTCCATAAATAGCGGCTTTATGCCTGATTTCTGGACTATATCATCGACGACATTGAGCAGCCGCATGGGGCGGCTGCGGTACGGAGGAATGAGTCATGGCGAACCACAGCATCGAAGGCAAAACCGTCCTGATCGCGGGCGGCGCGAAGAACCTGGGCGGCTTGATCGCGCGCGATCTGGCGAAGCACGGTGCGAAGGCGGTGGCGATCCATTACAACAGCGCGGGCACGAAAGCGGCCGCGGACGAAACAGTCGCGGCGCTCAAGGCGGCAGGCGCCGAGGCGGTGGCGATCCAGGCCGACCTTACGTCGGCGGCGGCGGTCGAAAAGCTCTTCGCCGATGCGGTGGCCGCCGTGGGGCGCCCGGACATCGCGATCAACACGGTGGGCAAGGTGCTGAAGAAGCCCTTTACCGAGATCACCGAGGCGGAGTACGACGAAATGGCCGCCGTGAATTCGAAGACGGCGTTCTTCTTTCTGCGCGAAGCGGGCAAGCACGTCAACGACAACGGCAAGGTCGTGACGCTCGTGACGTCGCTGCTGGGCGCGTTCACGCCGTTCTATGCGGCCTACGCGGGCATGAAGGCGCCGGTGGAGCACTTCACGCGCGCGGCGGCGAAGGAATTTGGCGCACGCGGCATTTCGGTGACGGCGGTGGGTCCGGGCCCGATGGACACGCCGTTCTTCTATCCCGCCGAAGGCGCCGATGCCGTGGCCTATCACAAGACGGCCGCCGCGCTCTCCGGTTTCTCGAAGACCGGGCTGACCGATATCGAAGACGTGGTGCCGTTCATTCGTCACCTGGTGAGCGACGGCTGGTGGATCACGGGGCAGACCATTCTGATCAACGGCGGCTACACCACGAAGTAACGGCAGCGTTGCGGCACGGGCACCTCGGGCGGTCATCCGGCGAGAGCCCGGCGCCCGGTGCGGGCAGAATGGCGGCATGGCCATCTCTTTGCCTGGAGCGTTCGATGACGGGTTCGCGTAGGTTCGGTCTTGCCGGTTTGCTGATCCTGGCCTGGGCGGCGCTTTTCGCGCTCACGGCCAAGGCCCAGGGCACGGGCGCGCCGCCCGCGCCAGTGGTGTACGTGAGCGACTTCGAGCTCGACACGGCCGAGGTCACGCAGGATACCAATCCCGTCGATCAGGCGCGCCGCTTCGCGGGCGGCATTTTGCCCGGCGGCGGCCTGCTGCGTCGGCGCGACCCGGAGATGAGCGCGCCGGAGATCGTCGCCACGATGTCCGAAAAGATCGTCGAGGATCTGCGCAAGCAGGGGATCGACGCGCGCCGTCTGCCGGCGGGCGGTGCCGCTCCCGCCCAGGGCTGGCTCGTGCGCGGCGTGTTCCTGAGCGTCGACGAAGGCAACCGCGTGCGGCGCGCGATGGTGGGCTTCAACTCGGGCAAGAGCCAGTTCGAAGTCGCCTTTGCCGCCGACGACCTTGCGGTGCAGGCGACGCCCACGCCGCTCTATCAGGAAGTAGAAGGGCAGTCGGGCCAGCATCTGCCGGGCGCGGCCGTGGCGCTCAATCCGTATGTGGCGATCGCGAAGTTTGCCCTGTCGCGCGGCGACGAGCGCAAGGCGCTGACGAACGCCGCGAAGCAGGTGGCCGATGCCGTGGCGCTCAAGGTGCGGCCGCCGCAATGACATCGCGGGACCTGAATGGCCAACGCATTAGTTGCGCATTACGTGCGCGTGATCGTCGCGATGTCGCGGTAAGCCGAGGGCGTGAGTCCGCAGGCCTGATGCCACGCATGCGTCAAATGGGCCGAATCGTAGAAACCGGCGGCATGCGCCGTGGCCGTGATGGACTCGGCGCGACTGCGCATGCGTTGCCCGGCAATGGTCAGGCGTACGGCCTGACGCAGCACGCCGAACGCGAGACCGCCGCGTGCCAGCTGGCGCTGTAGCGTGCGCGGTGTGACGGCGAGTTCGGCGGCGCAGGTTTCCAGGCTGGCTTCGGGTTCGGTGTAGAGCCGGGTAGTGACTTCATGAGCGGCACTGCGCTCCTCTCCGAGCCGTAACGAGAGCGAGACCAGGGCGTACTCGCCCGTATGGGCGTCCGCGTCCGCGCGCGTGGCGAGCCACGCTATGCAGCTCTCGCTGAGCGCCGCGCGCAGCGGATCGTCGTGCTCCTGGGTGCGAGGGGTGCGGCGGATCGCCGCCGTCTCCGTCCCGGGTGCCGCCACCATGGTCGCGACGCCAAAGCGCGCCGCCTCGTTCAAGGCATTCCACCGATGTTCGAAAGCGCGGGTCGCAAGTCCGGCTGGAAAAAGCGCGGCCAGCGGATTCGCGTCGCAGGCCGCGGCGCGCGCCAGATTCGAGCACGCCTGCCGGGACGTGAGCCCGCTTTCCGATGCCGCACTCGCGGCGCTCGCATAGGTCTCGTGAGAGACCAGACCGTTGACCACGCGTCCCACGGCCTGAGCAAACTGCGCGGCCGGATGGCAGGCCTCGGCGCGAGACGGCGCAAGCGCATCGAAGAGCGCGCGCGAGGCCATCAGATGGCCAGCGGGTTGTGGGGCGAGGAATGTCGCGTTCATACAATCGTCGATAGGTCGGCCGGCGCATCATCCGCCGTGTTCAACCCACGGAGGACACCTCGATGCAGCAGGAAACATGGCCATCCTATTTTATCGGCGACGCACGTGTCGATTCGACGCTGCACCGGCTCTATGCCGATGCGCTGCGCGTGGACCCCGTCGCGCGCGCCGCCGCGACGGGCCGCGGACTCGACGAGGGCGCACCGGCCTTCTACGGCGCGATGAAAGACGCCTACATGCCCGTCACGCCCGACCTCGGCATGCTGCTCTACGCGCTCGCCCGGGCTACGGCGGCGCGCGAGGCCGTGGAGTTCGGCACCTCGTTCGGCATTTCGGCGATCTGGCTGGCGGCGGCCCTGCGCGAGAACGGCGGCCGGCTCGTCACGGCCGAACTGGACGAGGCCAAGGCGCGCCGCGCCGCCCTCAACCTGGCCGAGGCCGGCCTCGCCGAGCGGGTCGAGATCCGCACCGGCCCCGCACAAGCGAAGCGACGCTGGCCGCAGGCCTGCCCGACACCGTGGATCTCGTTTTCCTCGATGGTGCGAAGTCGCTCTATCTGCCGGTGCTGCAGCTCGTCGAGCCGCGTTTGCGACGCGGCGCGCTGATTGTCGCGGACAACACCGGCATGCCCGATGCCCGGCCATTTCTCGATTACACGGACCGGGAGGCGAGCGGCTATCGGGCGGCGGCATTGTTCACCGAGGCGCTGGGCAGCCAGCATCCCTGCCGCCTGCTCGTGCGCACAAGGTAAGCGGCGCTTGCGCGATCGCGCACCTTTTCAAGTCGACGAAAGCTTTCCGTTTGCGATCAGTAACCCGGCGGCAGACGGAAAATCCCCTCGGGGAAAAGCTGCAATTAATCGGACAAATCTAACAAGTAATCAGTGGTAATATGAGCGACCTTAAAATTTAACGATCGATCCCCGGTGCTTTGCGTGAACGAGACGCACACCGTGGCACAAGCTTCAAGTCTTCGGGGTCACACCGCGGGTCATACCGCTTTCTTACCGATTACAACGCAAGGCCTGCCGCCTGCGGGGCATCGTTCGTCCGCCGCGGCCCAGATATAGGCCCGTTTTCAACAGATCATGAAAGTCCGTAATGCCAGGCATTGGGCGCCGCGGGGAAGGCGCCGGTGGCTCCTTGCACTCTGCGCGCTCGTCGCGGCCAGCGGCCTGCGCCTCGCGCTCCATCCGTTCCTCGGTTCCGTGATGCCCAGCACGACGTTCGGCATCGCTGCGGCACTGGTCGAGTATTTCCTCGGCCTCGGGCCCGCCTTGATGGTCATGACGCTGGGTCTCGGCATTGCCGACTATCTGTTCGTGCCGCCGTACGCGAACATCACCTACTTCGATCATCGCGACGTCATCCTGGTGATCGCTTATCCGCTCGTTTCCCTCATCGTCATTACGCTGATCGAACGCCTGCGGCGCGAGCAGTTTCGCGCGCAGTTGATTGCCTCCGTGGCGCAGTCGCGCTACGAGATGCTGCTGCGTCACGACAACGAGCGCGCGCTCGCGCGGCGTGCCGTCGATGAAACCCACCGGCTGCTGCACCATCTCGCGCAGCATCACCACGAATTCATCCTGATCAAGGCGCTCGAACGCGATGCAGCTGCGCGCGCGAGCGTGGGCCAAAGCACGTCCTGGACGCTGCCGCGCGCAGAAGAAGTCGCGCCCGGCCCGCTTTTCGATGCCGTGCATCCCGAGGACATCCAGCGTCTCACGAATGCGCTCTGGCCCGGCAGCCACCGGGTGCGCCTGCGCCGGGCGCAGCACGAGAACGAATTCCGGTTCACCCACTGCCGGTGCGACCGGTTCACGACACACGCGGGCGATTTTCTCGTCCTGCGCACGGAGCAATGATTTGGCAACCGTAGCATTCGAACCGGCGGCCATCGAGGCTTCTTCGTCCACGCCGTCGGCCCAGTCCACGCGTTTCTTCAGCGAAGGGGACGGCCATGCGGTCCTGCTGCTGCACGGCCTTTCGAGCTCGCCGCTCGAACTGCGTTATCTCGCGCGCTATCTGCAGGGCGAGGGCTTTACGACCTGTGCGCCCGTGATCGATGGCTACAGCGCCGGCTCGGGCGAGCTGCCGATGGAGCGCTGGGTCGAAAGCGCGGTGCGCGAATTCGACGCGCTGGCGGCGCGCTACGAACGGGTGTCGATCTGCGGCCTGTCGATCGGCGGCGCGCTCGCGCTGCGGCTGATCCGCGCCCGCCCCAATGCCCAGGCGCTCGTGCTGCTTTCGCTCACGCTCAGCTACGACGGCTGGGCGATTCCCTGGTACCGCTTCGCGCTCGACTGGGCCTATTACACGCCGCTGCGCAGCCGTTACCGCTATCGCGAAGCCGAACCGTTCGGTCTGCGAAACGAAGCGCTGCGCGCGAAGATTGCCCGGGCGATGCAGCGCAACGCGTTCAGCGAAGTGGGGCCGTCCACGATCTCGCTGCCCGCGCTGCACGAGGCCCTGCGTCTTGCGCGCGCCGCGCGCAAGGAAGTGGCGGCCATTGAAAACGATACGCTGGTGATTCACGCCATCGACGACGAAACCTCGAGCCCGCGCAACCCGCGCTACGTGATCGACCACATCGGCGCGAGCTTTCTGCGCACCGTATGGCTCGACGACTCGTACCACATGATCACTTCGGACAACGAGCGCGAGATCGTTGCGCGCGAAACCGCACTGTTCCTGCGCGAAAGCGAAGTGGCGCACGGCGCGGGCAAGGAGGGCGGCCAGCCGGTCGTCTCGAAGGCGCTGGCCCGGCGTCTGCGTCAACTGGCGGCGGTGGGCCAGCGATGACGCGATTCGAAGGGATGAAACGGCTGGCGTGCGTGGCTGCGCTGGCGATGGCGCAGCATGCCTGGGCCGATGACGCCACCACGGCGTCGGCGAGCGGCACGAGCGCGGGTGGCGGCACAGGCACCCCCGCAACCACGAACGCCGATTCCGACTGGAAGATCGCGATCGGCCCCGGCTTCTATCTCGCGCCGCAGTATCCCGGCGCCAGCCGCCTGAAGGTCTATCCGTTCCCCGCGCTCGACATTTCCTGGCGCGACCGCATCTTCTCGCAAGGGCCGGACGTGCTCGGCGTGAACGTGATTTCGTCGGAGAACTACCATGTGGGCGCCTCGCTGAGCTTCGACTTTCAGTCGCGCACGGCTTCCGACGACCCGCATCTGCGCGGGCTCGGCAACGTGGACGACGGCCCCAAGCTGCGCCTCTTCGCCGACTATACGGTCTGGGCGTTCACGGGCGCCGTGGCGGTGTACCAGGACATCAGCGGCGACGGCCAGGGCACGACGGCGAGCGCGGATCTCTACGCGTCGCTGCCGCTGCCGGGCTGGCTCTTCTCGGTGGGCCCCGGGCTCACGTGGGCGAGCGCCGTCTACACGCGCACGCTGTTCGGTGTTTCGGCGGCGCAGAGCGCGGCGTCCGGGCTGCCGCAATACGAAGCCGGCTCCGGCATTCGCGATGTGCACGTGACGTTTGCCGCGACGCACGACTTCTCGAAGCACTGGGTGGGCTCGGTGAATGCGACGCTCGGCCGTCTCGAACACTACGCCGGGGGCAGCCCGGTGACCGAACGCCGCCGGGAGTTGACGACCTTCGGGGCGCTGAATTACCGTTTCTGAGTGCCCTGAGCGGGCGAGGCACGCTGCCTTGCCCGCTGCGAACGCTGGCTGCCGCCATGCGCAGGCGTTGCCCGGAGACTGTGACCGTATGCCCGCGACTGTCCGCAATTCCTTGCTGTGGATCTTCGAGCCACTCGAGCGCGAAGCCACCTACCTCACCAGGCGGATGTTCGGATCCGACGCCGCGTACCTCGACGGCTTGCTCTGCCCCACCGCCGGCGACGGCGACGAACCCTGGAACGGGCTTCTGGTCTGCACGTCGAAGGAGCATCACGCTGCGCTCATCGAAGAACTGCCGGTTTTGAAGCCGCATCCGGTGCTCGGGAAGTGGCTCTATATCTCGCAGGCCGATGCGGCCTTCGAAGACACCGTGGAAGCGATCGTGTCGAGGGTGCTGGCGCGCGACCCGCGCATCGGCGTCGCGCCGACGCCGCGCAAGCGCGGGCGCAAGAGTGTTCTGCCGAAGGGCGAGGGCTGAGACGCGCTTTGCGTCCGCCTTTTCGAGTGAGCGCGCTCAGGCGGCGACGCGCGTCGGATTGACCTCGACCGTCACGTGCGAAAGTCCCTTGAAGCGCTTGAGCGCCGCGTGGTAGAAGCTCGGACTGCGCCGGGCATCCGGCGTGACGACCGATACGACCGCGCTCATATGGCCCGGGCCGATACGCCACACATGAAGGTCGAGCACCGTGTCGCCGTTGTTCTCGATGACCTCGCGCACGTTCTCGGCCATCCGGCGGTCCGGGTTCATGTCCAGCAGAATGCCGCCTGTATCGCGCATCAAGCCCCATGACCAGTTCGCGATCACCAGCGCGCCGATCACTCCTGCGAGCGGGTCCATCCAGAGCCAGCCGAAAGCGCGGGCGAGCAGCAGGCCGATGATCGCCAGGACGGAAACCGCCGCATCCGCAATGACATGCACGTACGCCGCGCGGATGTTGTGGTCGCGGTGTGCAGCAGATTCGGTATCCTGATGATCGTGTTCTTCGAACTCGAGTGAATGTTCGCCGTCGCTCAGGCAGACCGTGGCCCGGAATGCGTGCGGTTCGGCAATGGTCTCTTTCGACTGCAGATAGCCGCCGTGGTCCGCAAACGAGAACGTCTGGCGGGCGCCGTCGGGACGTATCGTCGTGATCGTGACGGCATCGGCAGCCAGTTTCGACGACGCTAACTCGGGCGCAATGCGGAACACGGGCGACACGCCCTCTTCGAAAATCGAAACGGCAAAGACACCGGCGCTGCAAAAGAGGCGTTGTGCCTCTTCCTCATGGCTGTGTCCGTCGTCATGGGCGTGGCCATGGACATGGCCATGCCCGTGGCCGTGATGGTCGCCGCCCAGCAGCCAGACACTCGCCAGATTGACCAGCAGGCCCGCCACGGCGGTGGGAATCGCCTCGCCGAAATGGATCGGCACGGGCGAGAAAAAGCGCGAAACCGCCTCGTAGCCGATCAACAGCGCGATCATGGCAAGCACGATCGCGCTGGTAAAGCCCGCGAGGTCACCCAGCTTGCCGGTGCCGAACACGAAGCGGCTGTCGGTCGCGTGCCGGCGCGCGTAGGTGTAAGCCAGGGCGGCAATGAGCATGGCGCCGGCATGGGTCGACATGTGCAGGCCGTCGGCGACGAGGGCCAGCGAACCAGACAGGCTGCCGCCGACAATCTCCGCCACCATCATGACACTGCACAGCGCAATGACCATCCAGGTCCTGCGTTCGTTGTCCTCATGGGCCGCGCCGAGGAAGATATGGTCGTGCCCCGCCCCGAAGGCAACGTTCTCGAACTGACTCATGTTTCTTTCACTTGAAATAGCTGTGCACGACTTCGACCAATTGTTCAATTCCGCTGCCGTGGTCGTCGCCATGGTCGTGGTCATGCCCGGCATCGACCAGATGGGTACGGATATGGTCTTCAAGGACAACGGCGAGTAACCCGTTCATCGCGCCACGGCAACTCGTGACCTGCTGGAGGACTTCCATGCAGCCGCGCTCCTCTTCGAGTGCGCGCTCGATGGCTTCGACCTGCCCTTTGATTCGACGAATGCGGTTCAGCAGCTTTTGCTTTTCGCGGATGGTATGACTCATGCCCGTTCTCCTGTCTGCGGGCGCAGTTTAGCATTGATAGGGTAGGGGGGTATACTAAATTCACCAGATCAGATGCTAGGCAAAAGGGCTGTTTGACTTTTAAGACGACCGGTCATATTATTCGGCCATGTCACGAACCGCCGACAAAACCGATATCCCGAACCGCCTCGTCAAGGCGGGACGCGAGTTGTTCTCGCGCCAGGGCTACAACGCCACCGGCATCCAGCAGATCACCGATCATGCGGGCGTCCCGAAGGGCTCGTTCTACAACCACTTCGAGAGCAAGGAAGCGTTCGCGGTGGAGATCATTGCGCAGTACGCGGCCTATCTGCAGCGGTCGTGGGAAGCGATGATGGCGAGCGCGCCGCCGCAGCCCATGGCCGCAATCCGCTATGTGTTCGAGCAGATGATCGCGTATCACGAGCGCAGGACGATGCAGTCCGGATGCCTCGTCGGCAATTTCGCGGCGGAGATTGGCCTTGCCAGCGAACCGTGCCGCGTCGCGCTGCTCGATGCGCAGCTCGAATGGCGCGATCGCCTGGCCGGCATGATCAGCCGCGCGCAGGCGCACGGCGACATTCGCGCGGATGTCGATCCGGCCGCGTTGTCGGGTCTCGCGTGGGACGCCTGGGAAGGCGCGTTGCTGCGCGTGAAGCTCGAGCGCTCGGTAGCGCCGCTGCGCCAGAGCGTCGACCTGATTCTCGACCGTCTTTTTCCGCCGCCCGTCCGGGCGGCCACCCCCGTCACGCCAACTTTGGAGTAGTCCTCAACATGGGTGTCCAGACCGAAACCGGCCTCACCGACGTTCTGTTCCAGCCGATCAAGCTGGGCAAGCTCGAACTCGCGAATCGCATGGCCATGGCGCCGCTCACGCGCAGCCGCGCCGACGACAGCCTTTCGCCCACCGACATGGTGGTCGAGTATTACAGCCAGCGTGCGAGCGTCGGCCTCATCATCGCCGAGGCGACGCAGATCTCGGGCACAGCCCAGGGCTACACGCATACGCCGGGTATCTACACCGACGACCAGATCGCGGCGTGGAAGAAGGTGACCGACGCCGTGCACGCGAAGGGCGGCAAGATCTTCGTGCAGCTCTGGCATACGGGCCGCATGTCGCATACGCACTTTCAGCCCGGCAATCAGGCGCCGGTCGCCCCCTCGGCCATTGCGGCGAAGGCGAAGACCTATATCGTCGATCAGGGCTTCGTCGATTGCTCGGAACCGCGTGCGGTGGCTACGGTCGAGATCGCCGGGATCGTCGACGACTTCCGTACCGCGGCGGCGAAGGCAATTCAGGCCGGCTTCGACGGTGTGGAGATTCACGGCGCGCACGGCTATCTGATCGACGCCTTCCTGCGCGACGGCTCGAACCACCGCACCGACGCGTACGGCGGCAGCATCGAGAATCGCGCCCGTTTCCTGGTGGAAGTCATGACGGCCGTGATCGGCGAGATCGGTGCGGATCGCGTCGGCATTCGCCTGTCGCCGGTTTCGCCTGTGAACGATTCGTCGGAAAGCGACCCGCAGCCGCTGTTCGAACACGTGGTGCGCGAACTCGAAAAGCTGCACCCGGTGTATATCCATGTGGTCGAAGGGCATACGGGCGGTCCGCGCGATAACGCGCCGTTCGACTACGAGGCGCTGCGCCGCCTCTACTCCGGCGTCTGGATGCTGAACAACGGCTATACGAAGGAAATGGCGATCGACGCGCTGCAGAGCGGGCGCGGCGACATGGTCTCGTTCGGCCGTGCCATGATTACGACGCCGGATCTGCCGCGTCGCTTCCGCGAGAATGCGCCGCTCAATCCGCCGTTCAAGGACGCTTCGCTTTACGGCGGCACGGGCGCGCACGGATACGTCGATTATCCTGCGCTGGCGTGAGCCGGGGCGCGTGAAGGTCACGTTCGATTCGAGGGCAGTACAAAGCAACTGACAGGAGAAACGCGATGTCGATGGACTGGAAGCATGGTTATGCATTCACGAACGGCATTCGCGTTCACTACGTCGAAGCGGGAACCGGGCCGCTCGTGCTGCTGTGCCACGGCTGGCCCGAATCGTGGTTCTCCTGGCGCCATCAGATTGCGCCGCTCGCCGCAGCGGGCTTTCGCGTGGTTGCCATGGACCAGCGCGGTTACGGCGAAACCGACGCGCCGCTCGCCATCGACGCGTATCACGCGCTCAATCTCGCAGGCGATCTGGTTGGGCTCGTGCACGCGCTTGGCGAGGAGGAGGCGATACTTGTCGGGCACGACTGGGGTTCGATGGTCGTGCAGTACGCCGCGCTGTTGCGTCCCGATGTGTTCAAGAAGATCGCACTCCTGAGCGTGCCATATCTGCCGCGAAACAAGCTGCGGCCGGCGGTGCGCTTCGAGGTCGCCACGCAGGATCACCACTTCTATCAGCACTATTTTCAGGAACCGGGCAAGGCCGAGCGGGAGTTCGAGCTCGACATTCGCCGCTCGCTCCTCGGCGTGCTCTACAGCGCATCGGGTGACGCGCAGTTCGACGAAGCACACAGGCGGATCAGTTTTGCGAGGTTCGCGAAAGGCACGCGGCTCATCGACAACCTCGCGATTCCCGCCACGCTGCCCGACTGGCTGCCCGCCGAAGATCTCGACTATCTGACCGGGCGCTTCGAGTTGTCCGGCTTTCGCGGCGGGATCAACTGGTACCGGAATCTCGACCGGAACTGGGAGCTGACGCCGTTCCTCGATGGCGCGAAGCTTCGGCAGCCAACGGTGTTCATCGCCGGCGAGCTCGACGGTGTGCTGAAAATGACCAAAGACGAGTACGCGAATCTGGCGGCCAACGTCCCCAATCTTGTCGGCAATCATCTGATTCCGCGTGGCGGGCATTTCATCCAGCAGGAGAAGCCCGAAGCCGTGACGGAATTGCTGCTGTCGTTCTTGAACAAGCGGTAGCGCACAACGATGAACGGCGCTTCGAACGCGCCGTTCATCGTTTGAGCAAGGCTTGCCGCATCAGCGTCACGAACTTTTCCGTCACCGCAGGCAAGGTTCTGCCTCTCTTCTTTACGATCGCGATCGGCCGCACGAAGGCCGGATGCGCAATGGGCTTTGCGACGAGCTCCGGCTCGGCCTGCACCTCGCGCGCGGTTTCCGGCAGGATCGTAATGCCGAGTCCCGCCCGCACCATGGCGACAGCAGTCATCATATAGGTCGGCTCGCAAGCGATATCGAGCGCTTCGCGCGACGCACTGAGCGCGGCATCGACCACCGAGCGCACGCTCGTGCCCGGCGCGGTCAGCACCAGTGGCGAGCCCGTGAGATCGTCGAGCACGATCCGCCGTTTCTTCGCGAGCGGATGCGCGCGCGGACACACCGCCACGAGCCGGTCCACGCTGGCGTGCAGCACCTCCAGCATCGGATCGAGCACTTCGCCGCCGGTCAGTCCGATGTCGGCCTCCTCGTTGCGCACCAAAGCATTGACGCTGCTCGCCACCCCGTCGCGGACCTGGAACGCGACGAGCGGCACCTCGCGTTTCATCTTCGCGACGAGTTCGGGCAACACACTCGCGGCAAACGTCGGCAGGCACGCGATGCGGACCGTGCCGCTTTCCCCTTCGCCCAGCGCGCGCGCGTCGCGCAACACAGCCTCCATGTCGCGCAGCGACTTGCGCAGGAGCGGCAGCAATTCGCGCCCGGTCTGCGTCAGCGCAACGTTACGACTATTGCGGTCGAACAGCCGCACGCCCACCGCTTCCTCGAGCCGACGTATCTGTACGGTCAAGGCCGGCTGCGAGAGGTGCAGCCGCTCGGCTGCACGCGTGAAGCTCCCGGCCTCGGCCACGGCGATAAGCGCGCGAATATCGCGGAGATTGAGATCCATAATGGTTCGTGATAGCTGCGATCAAATCATTTTAATTGTGTTATCGCCGCTTCGACCATACGCTGACGAGCATCAGAAAACAAGATCCGGAGACAGACTCATGCTGCCTTTATTGGGGCTTGCCACCATCGTCGTCCTGCTAGGGGCGATCCTTTCGAAGCGCATGTCGCCGCTGGTCGCCCTCATCATCGTGCCGATCGTGGCGTCGCTAATTGGCGGCTTCGGCTTGCAAACCAGCAAATTCGTCATCGAGGGGCTCAAGAGTCTCGCGCCCGTGGTGGGCATGTTCGTGTTCGCGATCCTGTACTTCGGGACGATCACCGACGCCGGCACGCTCGATCCGATCATCGACCGCATCCTGCGCACCGTGGGAACGAAGCCCACGCGTATCGTGATGGGGACCACGCTGCTGGCCCTGCTCATTCATCTGGACGGCTCGGGTGCCGTGTGTTTCCTCGTGACGATTCCGGCGATGCTGCCGCTCTACGAGCGTCTCAACATGGACAAGCGGGTGCTGGCGGCGGCGGTATCGATGGCCGCCGGTATCAATTTTCTGCCGTGGACAGGGCCGATGATCCGGGCTTCGGCTTCCCTGCATCTGCCGATTTCGGCGCTTTTCAATCCGCTGATTCCCGTGCAGGCGATCGGCCTCGTCTTCGTGTTCGGCATGGCGTGGTGGCTGGGCCGACGCGAAGAAAAGCGCCTCGGCTATTCGAGCACCAACGGTTCGATTCCCATGCCGAAGCGCGAACTCACGCCGGAAGAACAGGCACTGCGCCGCCCGAAGAACTTCTGGTTCAACATCGTCCTGACCGTCGCCGTGCTTGGCACGATGGTCGCGATGGGCGAAAAGATTCCGCCCGCGATCATGTTCATGGTGGGCCTGTGCATCGCGCTGATGGTGAACTACCCGAACGTCGATATGCAACGCAAACGCATCGACGCGCACGCACGTGCCGCGCTGATGATGGCGGGCATTCTGCTCGCGGCGGGCGTGTTCACCGGCATCATGCAGGGCAGCGGCATGCTCAAGGCGATGGCGCAGGCGGCCGTTGGCTTCGTCCCGCCCACGATGGCGGGGCATATTCCGGTTGTGCTCGGCCTCGTGTCGATGCCGCTCTCCATGTTGTTCGATCCCGATTCGTTCTATTTCGGAGTACTTCCGGTAATTGCCGAAGTGGCCTCGCAGCTTGGCGTGCCGGCGGTGCATGTCGGTCAGGCAGCGCTGCTCGGCCAGATGACAACCGGATTCCCCGTGAGCCCGCTCACGCCCGCGACGTTTCTCGTCGTCGGACTGTGCGGCATCGATCTCGCGGATCACCAGAAGTTCACATTTCCGCTGCTGTTCGGCGCCTCGATCGTGATGACGATTGCGTGCGTCTTACTGGGCGTATTTCCGCTGTAATCAGGCATGGTCGATCTCATGAATCCAATCCCTGCACAGAAGCGCGTGCGCATTGGCGCGGGCGCCGGTTATTCGGGAGACCGAATCGAGCCCGCGGTCGAGCTCGCGGAGCACGGCGCGCTGGACTATCTCGTGTTCGAGTGTCTGGCCGAGCGTACCATCGCGATCGCGCAGCAGGCGCGCCGCAGCGATCCGCAACTGGGCTACGATCCGCTGCTCGAGGCGCGCATGCGCGCGGTACTGCCGGCCGCGGTGAAGAATCGCGTGCGCATCGTTTCGAACATGGGCGCAGCCAATCCGCACGCGGCGGCGAAGAAGACGGCGCAGATTGCCCGCGAGCTCGGCTTGTCCGGCCTGAAGATCGCCGCCGTGACGGGCGACGACGCGCTGGAGGCCGTGCTGCGTTCGCCCCTGCGTTTCGAAGAGTCCGGCGACGAGGTGAGCGGCTACCGGGAGCGCATCGTTTCGGCGAACGCGTATCTCGGCGCGGCGGCGATCGTCGATGCGCTCGCGGCCGGCGCGGATATCGTGCTGACGGGGCGCGTTGCGGACCCGTCGCTCTTCATGGCACCGCTCATCCACGCATTCGGCTGGCACTTCGACGACTGGAACACACTCGGGCAGGCGACCGTGGTCGGGCATCTGCTCGAATGCGCGGGGCAGGTGACGGGCGGGTATTTTGCCGATCCGGGTTACAAGGACGTGCCGAATCTTGCGCGCCTTGGCTTTCCCATCGGCGAGGTGAGCGCGGACGGCACCGTTGTCGTGACGAAGGTGCCGCATGCAGGCGGCTGCGTGACCGAGGCGACGTGCAAGGAGCAACTGCTCTACGAGATTCACGATCCGGCGCGCTACTACCAGCCGGATGTCGTGGCGGACTTCACGCAGGTGCGCGTCGCGCAGGAGGCGACGGATCGTGTGTGCGTGACCGGCGGGCTCGGTCAGGCGCGCACCGGTACGCTCAAGGTTTCGGTCGCGTATGTCGATGGCTATATCGGCGAAGGGCAGATCTCCTATGGCGGACCGGGTGCCGTTGCACGGGCCCGACTTGCGCTGGATATCGTGCGCGAGCGCCTCGTGGCCACCGGGGTCGATACGAGCGAATTGCGGTTCGATCTGATCGGTGTCAACGCGCTTTACGGCGATACGCTGGCGGCCAGTCATGGCGAGCCGTACGAAGTGCGCGTGCGCGTGGCGGGGCGTGCGGCGAACGCGAGAGAGGCGGCCCGCATCGGCAATGAAGTCGAAACGCTTTACACCAACGGGCCGGCGGGCGGCGGCGGCGTGACCCGGGCGACGCGGGAGGTGCTCGCCGTACAGTCGGTGCTGCTGCCGCGCGAACAGGTGAAGCCCGTTTTCGAAATCGTGGAGGCATGCGATGAAGCTGCGTGAACTGGCTCACGGCCGAACCGGCGACAAAGGCAATACGCTCAATGTTTCGGTGATCTGCTACGACGGCAAGCACTACCCCTATCTGCACACCATCCTGACGCCGGAGCGTGTCAAGGCGCATCTCGCCGATGTTGTGCGGGGCGATGTGGTGCGTTACGAATTGCCGTTGCTGGGTGCGTTCAATTTTGTGCTGGGTCACGCGCTGGGCGGCGGTGTCACGCGTTCGCTGGCGCTCGATGCGCATGGAAAATCGATGAGCTCGGCGCTGCTCGATATGGACATCGGCGAGCCCCCGGGCGATGCGTCGTGATAGTCGGGGCCGAAGCGCACGGTCGACAGTGGCTGGCGAATGCAGCGAGGGCGCGCTGTGTCGGAATAGCACGGTTTGCTATTTCACGGGGAAGGGCGCAAAGGCCAGGCTGCAATCCACAGGCGGATTCGCTGCACCGCTTGCTGTCTGCGTGACCGTTACACCGTTGCCTGCGCCTCCCAGCGGCAGGGTCGTGCCGCCCTGACCGAGCGCGATCTG
The DNA here is from genome assembly GCF_905220215.1 of Paraburkholderia sp. J12. NCBI lineage: Bacteria > Pseudomonadati > Pseudomonadota > Betaproteobacteria > Burkholderiales > Burkholderiaceae > Paraburkholderia > Paraburkholderia sp. J12. The sequence continues at coordinate 269,614 of NZ_CAJMZC010000007.1, read as the reverse complement.
CGCATCGGATGCAGTGATGGACAGCGGTGTTGCGTCAGCCACGACATTGTTGAGCACAATCTGCAGCGGATTGACGACCGGCGGATCCGGCAGGCCGTTGGCGCCAGCCGACCAATCCGGGCTGGCGAGTATCGGGCTCGCCGAATTGAACCCCTGGAACGTATAGTTCGACGCGTTGACGATACGAATGCCGTCGAGCGTGATGTTCGCGAAGTTCGGATAAAGACCTGCGTTGGTCGTCGGGCTGTAATACGGCGAGAAGATCAGCGCCTGCGGTTGCAACGAGTTGGTCGGCGTGGCGGTACGGATGCAGACGTTTGTATAGTGGATGTTCGCTACGAGACCGCCGCGGCTCCAGTCCGACTTGATCCGCAAGCCGTTGTCCGGGCCGTTCAACGAAAGATCGTAGACATTCACATTGCTTACGCTCGGGAACTGCCCATTCACGGCGCTCACGCTCGCGTTGACCGCGCCATTGTCCGAACCCGCGGACTCGCTGCCGATCGACATGCCGTGTCCTTCATAGAAGTGGCTGTGTGCGACCGTCACATTGTAGGTGCGACCGTTGACGGGGGCGGTGCCGCCCTTGATCGCCACGTTGTCGTCGCCGGTGCGAATCGAGGTATAGGCGATCAGGATGTTGCTCGCGTCGCCGGTGAGTACGCCTGGATTGCCCGGATTGCTTGTGATCGGGCCCGAGCTTGCAGGGTCGATGCCATCCGTGTTCTTCGCGGTGAGCGTGCTGTACGGCGCGCCGAGATAGTTCGTCATCGCCTCGTAGGCCGCGGTAGGTGTATAGATCTTGACTCCCCAGGCGACGAAGTGATCGGTGCCGCTCGGCACGACGTGAAACTTCGGCGCGTTCTGCAGCGTGATGCGGTACAGCGTGAAATTGCGGCCGTTGTTGATCTGAATGAGGCGCGGGTTGTTCTGCGAAGCCTTCATTACGATATTGGCTTGCCAGCCGATGTCCCACCAGCTCATCGCCGTACCGTCCGGGCGCTTGAGCAATGCGGGATCGTTCGGCAGGCTGCTCACGAGCGGACTGCCGCCGCGACCATCGATGGTGCCGTCGCCTACCACGGCGCTGTTGCTCGTCTTCGCGGCAGTAATGAGCGCGTTGCAGCCGTTGTCGCTCGCCGTGATGAGGCCGCAGCTTGCCGTACCTTTGGTCTTGTCGTACTGACGCGGGTCGCGTGAGGCGAACAGTGTGATGCGCCGGTCGATCCAGAGCGTTACGCCGCCCGGCAGCGTGAGCGGACCGGAAAGGAATGCATTGGCGCCGTCCGCACCAGAGGCGAGATGTACCACCTTGTTGGTGGCGAGACCGGTACTGCTCGCGTTCGTGCAGCTCGTGAGCGCGGCCTGGATGCGGGAGGTGTCGGGCGCTGTGTTCGCCGCATCGGCGCTATCGGGCAAGAGTCCGTTGGCTTGCGTTGTCAGGCTCGCGGTGAGCGTCGCACAGATTTGCGAAGCGGAAGGCAGCGTCGGTTCGGGCGGTAAGCCGCTGTCGTAGGTCGTGGTGCCGACCTGAAAACCGGGCGCGACTGGAGTTGGCGTGCTGTTGTCCCCGCCGCTGCTGTCGTTGGAAATGGCGCCGGAGGTATTGCCTGCCGTGTTGCTGTCAGGAGAGGTGGGGCTTGCCGAAGCCGGCGCAGTGCCGTCGTTGCCGGCGGCGCTGCTGTTGCTGGTCCCGCTGTTTGATCCTGATCCGCCGCAGGCGGAAAGCACCATCGAAGTAATAAGGAAACCGAATAAAATGCTGGACTTTATTGCGGTGAAGACACGCGCGGCTATTGACCGCACGTCTTCACGTAAGCGAGAGGACGTATGCATGTAAGGATGCGTTCCGTATGAGATGGCTTAGGACTGCTGGAGAAATTTATCTGACAACAAGATTGAATTTGTCTTTTTGTCAAACAACGACGCGTAGTGTAGTGACCCGAGGCTTCTTGCTCACACCTGGTGAAAGCCCTGAAAAGCCGTTTAAAGATTGCCCTTGGCGTTATTTTCAAGATTGGTGGTGAGAAGATGTGCAGCCTGAAATGCCTTTCCGGGCACCGTGTACCCTTGTGCTTTCGGCGCATGGAGCCGCGTTCACAGGATTGCCCGTTGCGTGGCAGCTTGCCCGATCAGCTTGCATCGAAGCGCGATGAGGGAGATAACGAGATAAATGACGGAGTGGGCGGCAGTTCGGCCCAAGCCAATTGGGATGCCCGTTTTATTGATCTTGCGCAAGTTCGGCGACCTGGCAAAGTGGCAAGTCATGTCGGCCGCGGGATGGTTTTTCAAGATTGACCTCGGCGAGCCTATGCGAGGATAACCGCCCCTCTTTGCTGCCCGCCGTGACGATGAAACTTCCACTGCTTTTTGCTTCCCTGTTCGAGGACAAGCGAATCAAGACGACTTGCACTGATATCGAACCGGAGCGCACCGCTCAAGACGCCGCGTCGCAACCGGCCGCGCAGGCCGCCCGGACTGCCGAAGTAGCGCATCATCCCGACGCGCTACTTGATGGCATCGACCGGTTAGGGGAACTCATACTGGAACTGGGTGCGCAGCTTCGAGCCGAACGCACAAACAATGCGAAACTTCGCAAGCAACTCTACGCGGAGCTCAGCACACTCTCGCGAAGACTTCATGGACCGCCGGATGGTCATTGACGGCAATGCTTTGGCACGGCAAACTGCCTCGATGAACTCCTGCACGCTCAATTCCATGATGTGCGCCATGACCGCCATTGGCGAGTCGTGGGGAGCGTGACGTTCAGATATCGCGCACAGTTTTTCTCTACGGCCCCGCCAGTCAAGACGGGGCCGTGTCTTTTCCAGCTGCTCCGTATTGTTTGGCACAGACAGGTTTTGGCACAGACAGGAGTGGTTGCATGCACTACGTAGGTGTTGCCTTCCGCCGGAACGTTGCCGGCACACCAACCCGGTTGCCCGAACCGTGGAGCGTGACATGTTGACGATACGAAAAGCGAACCGCGACGACGGCGTCGACGCGTGGGAAATCCGCAGAACCTCGGTACTAGCTGCGTGCGCCGGCCACTATCCCGAATCAGCGCTGGCTCAATGGGTCGAAGGCACGGTCACTGAGAAGTGGACGAGCGTCGTGGAGCGTGACTTCTACGTCGCCGTCGATGACGGATTGGTCGTGGGTACCGGCATGCTGACCGTGGAAAGCGGGCAGGTAGACGCCATCTTCGTCCGGCCGTCTCACATGGGGCGCGGTGTTGGCGGCAAGATGCTGCGGTTTCTCGAGGCGCTGGCCGCCCGCCATGGTGTTGTCGAAATGCGCCTCGATGCCACGTTAAACGCAGCACCGTTTTATCGTAGCCTCGGTTGGGTGGGGGATGCGGTTTCGATCTATCGAACTGCGCGCGGAGTGAAATTGGCCTGCGTACCGATGACTAAACGCGTGCCTCCCGGCTTCGTTGTCCTCTATCGTTGGCGCCTGCACGCGGGCAGTGAAGATGCCTTTATTCAAGGCTGGACACGTCTATCGGATCAGCTTCGATCGCGCGGTTCGCTGGGCGCGAGGCTTCATCGAGGGTCTGATGGCATTTGGTACAGCTACGCGCAATGGCCCAGCGCGCAAGTGCGCGCCGATGCCTTGTCTATGGGAAATCTGGACGAAGCGGCGAAGAAAAAAATGCGTGCCGCAATTGCCGAGTCGTACCCGGAGATCATTCTCGAGCCGGTCTCGGACTCCCTCGGTTCCCCGGGCACGCCGGATGCTCACTCGAGGAGCCGCGACGTTTGTCGCTGAAACCGGAGAGGGATCATGAACAAGGACCATGTGAAGGGAACCGCCGAGAAAGTCAAAGGCAAGGTGAACGAGACTGTCGGTCGCGCGACCGGTAATCCGGAACGGGAGCTCAAGGGCGATCTGCAACAGGCCCGGGGCGAAGCCCAGAAGAAGGTCGGCGATTTGAAGGACGCCGCCAAGGATGTTACCCGGCACCACTAACCGTCCAGCCGGTTAGGCACCTCGCCTGGCTTGCGTCAGGCGGGGTTCACGAATGCCTCGCGAGCCGGCTTCATACTGTTTCATAGGGCGACGAGCACCACGCCTTTGAGCTTGCCCGCGCACGCTTCCTGCAGGGCCGCAGGCGCTGCGTCGAGACCCGTGATCATCGTGTGTGCAAGATGAAACGTTCCGTCTTGTTGCCAGGCTTGCTGGCGCGCGATCCATTCGTCAAAGGCGTTGCCGTCTTCCTCGTCTTCGCAGGCGCTGTAGCCACGTAATGTGATGCCTTTGATGGGCAATTGAAAGGCATCGATTTCGGTCGGCGCGACAGATGTAGAACCCGCCACGTGTAGTTCTGCGCTCAGCGCACCCAGAATCGCGAAGCGCGCGCCTTCCCGAGCCTGTGCCACCGCAGCAGTCAGTTGCTCGCCGCCGACCATGTCGACGAACACGTCGATGCCATGTGGGGCGGCGTCTGCGAGTTGTGTCGCGAACGGCTTGCCGTCGTGCACGATTACGGTGTCGTAGCCGAGTGATGCTTTCATCCATTGTGCTTTGGCTTCGCTGCGGGTCGTACCGATGACGCGTGCGGCGCCGAGCCGGCGCGCGATCTGTCCGGCCATCGATCCGATGGCACCGGCGCCGCTGGAGACGAGTACCGTGTCCCCGCTCCGCATCTTGATGCCCCGGGTCAACGCGGCATAGGCTGTCCAACCATGACCGAGCCAGGCCGCTGGATCGATCGGCCCGTGTGGCAATGTCTTGCATTGCCGCTCGTCGACAACGGCGTAGTCGCGCCAGCCGAGCGGGTGGGAGACGGTAGCGCCCGGGCGTAGCCCGGTGCCGGGGCCGGCTGCTATGACCTCGCCGATTGCTCCATCGGAGAGGGCATCACCGGGTTTGAGCGTCGGAAACGGAATACCTTTGATGTCCTGAGCATCGGGGCTGGCCATCAACCGCGTGGAGATCGAGATACGGAACCACTGGTTTCGTATTAGCACCTGATGCGGCGCGAGTGGGGCGAGCGGTGTCTCGGTAAGGGCGAAGTCCGATGCCTTGAGTGCGCCTTGCGGGCGACCGGCAAGCGTGACTTGACGGGATGAGCGAGGGAGTAGCGTCATTCAGGAATCCTTCCATGAACAGGCCGGCGGGGATACCGGGACTGATCTTGCTTAGATAGATGGATGGAAATTTTCGCCCGGACTCGTTTCTGTGGCTACTCGCCTTCCCATGCAGTGTTGAGCGGCGCGCGCAGGCCCGTTATGGCAGCGTTTGCGTGCACGGGCGGGGCTGTTACGGTGGCGGCGACTCGCGTTCCAGCCGTGTGCTCTAGAATGGCTGCTCTTTCTGCAGCACGTCGGGACGCTTAACGAGGGGACTTCCTCACGTTCGAATTGCTCGTGGTGCAGATACTGCAGCTGTCCAGTAGTTGTACCGTCTTCGAGAATCAAAAACCTTACCTGAGCCTGTAAGCGCGATGCTCACACTTCATTTGATTGACCGCCAGTCGCCGAACGACATTGAACGTCTACAAACCGTGCTCGAAGGTGCTCCGGGTTATAGCTTGGCTGTGGAAGGCAAGCTGCCCGCTCCCACTGCTGCCATTGAGGTACTTGAGGCACTGCCGCCCGGAAAAAGTCACGCAGACAAGTTCGTCTACGAAATCACACAAGATGCCGAGGCGATTGGATGTATTGAGCTGGTGCGTGGCTATCCGCAAGCCGGGATCGCTTTCATCGGCCTGTTGCTGTTCCGCGAGAGTTCGCAGGGGCAGGGCCTGGGTCCGCAAGTCCTGCGTCTTACTGAAGCGATCGCGCTGGGCTGGCAAGGCGGCGCTTTGCGCATTGCCGTGCTCGACACAAACCCACGAGCCCTCAAGTTCTGGGAGCGTGAAGGCTTCATCGAACTGCTACGCAAGCCCGCGATGGATTTCGCTGGGCAGGCTATTGTGATGGAGCGCGCTTTACTGGCTGAGTCCTCTTCGTAAGGCACGGTATTTTCCTGGCGATGCTTTGAATTTCGTCAAACAAAATGCGTCATGGATTGAGGCGTAAGCTGCTTCCGCTGCGGATCTCAGTATGCTAACCGTATAGTCGATGACGCTCGCACGCCTGCAACGCAGCGATTTGAAATGCTAACTTCGGTTCGTTAAAGGCGTTCTACTTTGTCCCGGGTATGGCCGCACAAGAAGGGAACATGGCACTTGAGGAAAAGGCCGGGCGAGAATTCGGCGTCGCTTTCCGGATCATCGATCATTGCCCGGCGGCGTGCTTCGGTAGACTATGGATCGTGCCTACTTCGCGACAACAACATGGACACTCAGCTTTTGATCATATGCGGGCTCACGTTCGTCATCCATGTGATCGCGACGCTTGCCTATGCCGTGCGTATTGCTGGAGTTCGCACGCGCCGAATCGCCGTGTCATTCTCTTTGTTCGGGATCATCGCTTTGGTTTCGCGAACGGCAAATTCCTTTCAGGGGCCATTCATAGCAAAGCGGGTTGAACTGGATATCGCTCGTCACATGGGGCACGGGTTGCTCGGCGACTTTCGGCTTTTCCTGCTGACGGCTACGCTGGCAAGCATTGTCGGTGCGTTCCTGATTCCCACCTTCCAGCGCTATTTCAGCCGCGCTGTTGAGCACTTTCAAGCCAATCGCTCAATACCGCGTCTGCTGCTCCATATCTTCAGCCGCGGCGGCGTCAACTACATCCGGATCGGAGCGCGACTCCCGTCCCGGCACAATGTAACCCAATTGGCATCCGGCGCAGGCGTTTCCCGGAAAGTCATCGGGCTGAACGTTATCGCGATGGCGATCTGGACAGTGGGTGTTTTCGCGTCGCTGTACGCCGGGTATCTAAAGCCAGATTTGCGCGTGACCTGTGCGAATCTGTCGTCGGTGATCAACGGGTTTGCGACCGTAGTGCTGGCGGTCGTCATCGATCCACAGGTGTCGGTGATGACAGACGATGTCATCGAAGGTCGCATTTCAGAAAACAGCTTCCGGCGGGCCATTACAACGCTCGCCGGCGCGCGTGTTCTTGGGACGCTCTGCGCACAGGTTGTTTTGGTGCCTGCGGCCTTGATCATCGTTCGCGTCGCGGAACTTATATAGCGAGCTGCGACAGAGGAAACGTCGCACGCAATGAGATCAACACGGGGGAACGAGGCATGCTTTCGGAGCTCACTATTCCTTGCTGGACACGCGGCCGCATTTGGCCCACGTTGTCATACATGGCAGCGGTTTCCGCGAGCAGCCTGAAGCTATACAAGGCTGGCCATGCGGCCGGCCCCTGGATCATGGCGATGCTCGCGATACTAATGGGTGTTCCGATTTGCAGGCTATGCCTGAAAAAGCAGTTTGTCTTTTCTCGTCAGCCGAGAGCCTTGCGGCGCGAACTCTGCTTTCTCGGCATACGGGTGCGGACTGAATCGATGGACCCCAATCCGTTCAAGTGGGTTCGCTCGCGCATGGGGTCATTCGAACCCCGGGACACAATCATTGAACTCGGGATGGAGCATTCCTACGATGCGCTTACTGTTCAAACGATAAAGTATGCGATGGGAGAAACGCCGGATGTGATTGCGATCCGCGGGCAAATTGCCGATGTACTTGGCGTCATGGATCGCGGTCACGAACGTTTGCCGCCGCAACGGAAGATCATCTGAATACCCTGGCTTAGGTAATCCAGTCTTCGTGCGCAATCCACGCTGTTTGAAAGGCCGACTGTCCGCTTCGGCGTGATCGCAATTTCTTTTGGATACCCTTTGCCTTACTGGCCTCTCTTTTTCGTTAGGAACTGAAGCCTCAGTCTCTTACTGTCGAATAGACTACCTTTTCCCCATGCCATCGTCCGCAACCGTCATTGAAACCCAGCGCCTTATATTGCGACCTCCCGAAATCGGCCACTTTGAAGACCTCTACAGCATGTGGTCGGATCCCGAGGTTGTCGGGCACGTCACCGGACATCCGCTCACACGCGAAGACACCTGGGCACGACTGCTTCGAAGCGTGGGGCACTGGGCGGCACTCGGCTTCGGGCATTGGGTCGTGTTTGAAAAGCTCAACGGAACGTTCGTCGGTGAAGTCGGTTTTGTGCGGCACATGCGAGGCATTAGCGACGACTTTGACCGCGCCCTGGAAATCGGCTGGATGTTGGCCAGACGAGCGCAACGGCTCGGCTATGCATCGGAAGCAGTCGCGGCCGCTCTGGGGTGGGCCGACGAAAGCTGGCCACAAACCGACACCGTTTGCATCATCTCACCCAACAACGTCGCTTCCTTGAAGCTGGCGAGCAAATTCGCGTATCAAGCGGAGTACGAAGCGCTCTACAAAGACAAACCGGTATTGGTCTGCCGACGTTCAACGAACCTTCACCTATAGGTTTTCCAGTGGAGTTCGGTCCATGACCCGGTTCGCCTGGCGTCGTATCAACACCGTCGATGCCCCCGGACGCAGCCGGGCGCGTCACGAAGCCTGGCTCGCAAGCCGCCTCTGTTGCGTGCTGCGATTCGACGAAGATCAGGCCATCGACGCACGAGTCGAGCAGATTGTCGAGCTTATCTGACGTTCTGCAGCATCGCGCCAGTGCCCTTCAATGCGTCACCAGCCCATTGAACTGCGCATTCCCCGCACCCGCGGCGATATTGATGCCGATATTGCCGCTCGAAGCCGCGAGTGAACCCGCCCCGAGTTGTGCGACGCCACCGCCGGTCATATGCACGACGGCATGCACGTTCTGTTGCGTGACGATTTCCGCTTGATGCGTGGTAGCCAGTGCAATCTGATTGGCCTGCGCGTTGAGTGCCCCAGCCGCGAGGTTCACGCCGATATTGCCGCTTGCGTTTCGCAACACGTCTGCGTCCACGTAAGCAGACGGCGCGTCGAGTTTTGCGTTGCCGCTAATGTTCTGCAGCATGCTCAAATTCGCCGACGCAAATACGGCGGTACTGTCGTCCTCGGGCGACGTGACCGCACTTCCCGCAAACGCCGATGCGGCACCCGCGCATGCCGTAGCATAGATAACGGCGGCGACTAACGAACGAACTCTCATCGGCGGCTCCTCAACGTGTTTTAACAACACGGATAGCCGCGATATCGACCGAGAACAGGCAAGTTGAAGAGAGGGTTTTCCCAGGGCTGCCGGGTTATTATTCGGCAGACAAATCCTTCAATCCCTTATGCACAAGAAGGTGCAGCCGGCCAAAATCATTCTGCTCAATGGCGTCGGCAGTTCGGGCAAGACGTCTCTGGCGTGCGCATTTCAGGTGGCCGCAGCCGATGTTTTTCTCCACGTCCAGATGGACACGTTCCTCGGCATACCCAGGCAATGCGCGTAGATAATACGGGCGCAAGCCGACTACGGGAGACTACGCACCGCCGTTGTGCAGCAATGTTGCGAGTTGCAATGGGCATGTCACGCTCGCGCTCTAACGTGTGATTCCGTCCCTGATTTGCTTCTCCGACGCCCCCGGCCTAAGGCTGGGGCGGAATGCTTTGAAACGCGCCCTTTATTCTGTACGCTGTTGTCAGGAGGCTGGCCGCAGATCAGCCCATATCAGGAGAACCAGCGTGACCAGACGGGCCGTCCCCTTGCGGGCGGCGTACCGTTCGCTGGCAGAGGGGCTCACCCACTGAGAAGGAGGCATTCATGGAATCGTCTTCAGGCCCGCATGCGGGTGCCCAGGCCGGTCACGTCGACAAATCAATGACCATGCTGGCGCTGGCCGCCATCGGCATCGTGTTCGGCGACATCGGCACCAGCCCGCTTTACACAATGGCTACAGTTTTCGACTCGGGCCACGGACTCATGCTCACTCGTGCCAATGTGGTGGGCGTGGTGTCGCTCATCATCTGGTCGCTGATGATCGTCGTGACGCTAAAGTACGTCACGCTGATCATGCGCGCCCACAACCACGGCGAGGGCGGCATCATGGCGCTGCTGGCGCTGGCCTCCAGCTCGGTGATGGACAAGCCGCGGCTGCGCAACGGGCTCCTGCTCGCCGGTGTATTCGGCGCGGCGCTGTTCTACGGTGACGGCGTGATTACGCCCGCCATCTCGGTGCTCAGCGCCGTGGAAGGGCTGCAGGTGGCGGAGCCGAAGCTCAAACCTTTCGTCGTGACGATCGCGCTGGCCGTGCTGATCGTCCTATTCCTGGTGCAGCGCCGCGGCACGGCGGGGATCGGCGCGGTGTTCGGGCCGGTGATGGTGCTGTGGTTCGTCGTCATTGCGGTGGCAGGACTACTAAATATTGGCCGGGCACCGGCTATCCTCGATGCTTTCAATCCGTTCGTGGGCCTCGAATTCCTGCTGCGCAACGGCTGGGTAGCCTTTGTCTCGCTCGGCGCGGTGGTGCTGGCGCTGACCGGCGCCGAGGCGCTGTATGCCGACATGGGGCACTTCGGTGCGCCGCCTATCCGTCTTTCGTGGTTCGCGCTGGTGCTCCCCGCCCTGGGGCTCAACTATCTGGGGCAGGGCGCGCTATTGTTGTCGGACGCGAAGACCGTGGACAACCCATTCTTCCACCTCTTTCCCTCGATCACGTTGTTCCCGATGGTGTTGCTGGCCACGGTGGCGACCGTGATCGCGTCGCAAGCGGTGATCAGCGGCGCCTTCTCCATGACGAGGCAGGCCATGCAATTGGGCTTCATGCCGCGTATGGGCATCATCTACACCTCCGAGCGCGAGGTCGGTCAGATCTATGTGCCGGCTATCAACTGGCTGCTGCTGATCGCCGTGGTGGGGGCGGTGCTGGGCTTCGGTTCCTCCACGGCGCTGGGTTCGGCCTACGGGATCGCGGTGACGGGCACCATGATGATCACCACCTTCCTCACGTTTTACGTGGTGCGCTACGCCTGGCACTACAACTGGTGGCTGTGCGTGCTGGCGACGGGCTTTTTCTTCGCCATCGACTTCACGTTCTTCTCGGCCAACCTGCTCAAATTCGTGGATGGCGGGTGGTTCCCGCTGTTGCTGGGCGTCGTCATGTTTACGGTCATGTCCACATGGCACCGCGGCCGCGCAATGATGATCGAAGAGGCCCGGCGGCATGCAGGCACGCTGCCGCTCTCCGACTACCTGAACGGTCTGTTCGCGAAGGACACGATACGCGTGCCCGGCACCGCCGTGTTCCTGAACATCGACATCAATGCCGTGCCGCATGCGCTCGTCAACAACCTGGAGCACAACCACGTGCTGCACGAACGCGCACTGTTTGTGCACGTGAAAAATCTGGATGTGCCGTATGTGCCGCGCAAGCAACGCGTGGAGATCAAGTCGCTGGGCCACAACTGCTACGCCATCGTCGTGGCTTATGGTTTCAAGGACGAAGCCAACTTGCCGAAAGCATTGCGTGACTGCGAACCGGCGGGTCTGGTGATCGATCCGGCGCAGGTGTCCTGGTTCCTCAGTCATGCCACGGTCGTGGCGACCGGAGGCAAGGGCATGCCCGTATGGCGTGAACGCCTCTTCAGCGTCATGGCGCACAATATCGGCAACCTGGCGGCTTATTTCAAGCTGACAGCAAACCGCGTGATCGAGCTGGGGTCGCGCGTCGAAATATGAACTGAGCTACCCCCGATCAAGAGGAGTCTGGTTATGCCGTGCGGTGTCAAAGCAGTCGCAGTGGGTAGTGCTCTGAGTTTGTTTTGCGCCGTTGGCGTGAGCGTGCGCCCGGCACGGATTTCAGCTACGCGAGCATCGAAACGGAGGTGCTCGGGCTCGTATTGAGCCATGCAACGCATAGGTCCGTTGCGCAGTACACGAGCGAGCGCATCTGGAAAAAAATGGGCATGGAATCCGATGCATCGTGAGGGCGCGACGCGACCGGACAGAACATTACCTATTGCTGCGTGAGCGCTACGCTGCGCGACTGGGCAACGCTGGGACTGATGCTCGCGAATGACGGCCAGTGGAACGGCCAGCAGATCGTGCCGCGAGACTGGGTATTGCAGGCGACCAGTGTCGCCCCGGGCGATGGTTTTCTGGCACCGGGCAAGGCCAATCCAGTTTTCGGTTACGGGTATCAAGTCTGGATATTGCCGGGCGAGCAACGCATGTTTGCACTGCAAGGCATGGACGGCCAAAGAATCATCGTCGATCCGGGCTCGAAACTCGTACTCGTGCAAACAGCGGTCTGGACGAGCGACCACGACCCGGGCATGCGGGAGATTTATGCCTTGTGGTATGCGCTCGTCGCCCAGTATGGAACCTGGGGGCTCGCCAGCGAATGACGGGTGGTTTTCGGGCAAGGCGACGAAGCAACATATCGCAAGTTGCTTCTGTTCGCGGCCTTAGACCTCGGTTTCGTAAAGCAGGCTGTATTTCCCTCTCGTTCGCTTGATTCGGGCGAAACCAGGCTCTCCCAGATGCATGCCGGCAATCAACAGTCCTTCCGAACTGGCCATGTCGAGGAGTCGTGATCGCGTGCCGGCGGCCAGAGACGGGTCCTGATCGAATGCAATCGATACGTCTGGTCTCTGGATCTGGATGTGGGGGAAATGAACGATATCCCCCCAGACCAGCGCGCTATCGCCACGGGATTCGAGGAGGTAGCCGGTGTGCCCTTCCGTGTGCCCGGGCAACGGCATCGCGCGAATACCGGCAAGCACTTCCCCCTCCTCGAAAGTACGGAGCCTGTAGCGGTAGCCGTCGAACACCTGACGCGCTACCAGGAAGTTACCGCGTGCCCGCTCGCTGGCGCGGCTCAGATTTCCATCGTCTTGCCAGAATTTGACTTCTTGCTGATGCGCGACGAGTTCCGCGTTCGGAAAAGCCACGTGTCCCGTTGCATCCACCAGACCGCCTACGTGGTCGGGATGGGCGTGCGTGAGCAAGATCGTGTCGATCGCGGACGGTTCGATGCCGGCAAGTAACAAATTGGCCTTCAACTGGCCACCCCATTGCTTGATGCCTCCGGCCCCGCCGTCGATGAGGATGGTGCGGCCCGATCCGTGCACTACGTAGCAGTTGATATGCACGGCGCAGGGCGTCTGCTGCCCGGCGGCATGCTGCATTCTGGAGGCCTCGGACGGGTCAATATTCGAAAGGAAGTCGAGGCTCGCAGTGAGGTAGCCATCGCTGATTGCCGTAATCGTGAAGTCCCCGGCCCGCTGGCTCGGAAAGGTCAGTGTGGACACCCTGTTTCTCCAGCCCGGTCAATTGCGGGCATAAATGTTCGATGCGGCATAGCCAAAACAGCGGATGCGCGCCGTAAGGCCCGTGTGCCGGGCGATGGCGTTCTCCATGGCTTCCATGAACGGGTTCATTACCGCGGGTGTACGAAACGTCTCCAGGCGATACTGGATTTCCGCGAAGACGGGATGTCCATGACCCCGCCGAACAGCTACATAAATGACGTGAACGTTTTTGAGCGCCGCTTCAAGGACATTCGTACAGAGTGCGATGCAGTCACCGGAGAGTGCGGTAAGGCATTCCTCGGATGGCATGTTTTCCGCGTGAATATAGAAAGTCAGGTTGGGCATCGCGGATCTACTGTTCCGGTTTTTCAAAATTAAGAGGATGACTTACCAATTGCTCCGTCATCGGTGCATAAATGTAAACCTCCTTCGGGATATCCCCTGTGAGCGGCGTATTGTGCCGGGGCAGGACTGCGAACCAACGGTGTTCCGGAAATCTCTCCAGCCCAACGGCGTGCACGGCCAGCGGTTCGAGGCCCATCTGGATTAGCGGATCGGGGCCGCCTGCGCCCAGTACGAGGAGTTCGTCGGCAGCGACGGCTGGCGCCGGGCCGATTTCGCTATAGAGATTCCGGTGCCAGTCGGTGATGTGTTGCTGCCACCTCGCGAAATTGCCACCGCCTTTGCGTCGATATTCCTCTCCGGTCAGGATGTCGGGTCCGTCGATCGTGTGGATGGCCAGATAGACGGGGCAACCTTCGTTTATCGCCCGGAAACGCTGCGACGTGTGAAAGCCCGTAACCGAAATGAGGGCGGGCAGCTTTTCGAGGCTATAGAAGTCGTTCCATTCGGCTTCGCTATGGGGATCGGCGAAGCTGCATTCCACGGTATAGATCATCGGATTGTCCTTCGTAACGGATGAGCATCTTCGTGCGAACGATGCCTTTTCACTGCAATGATGTAATGATAGGAGGATGTATCTCGCACAGATATCGAGTTAAAGTCACTCTTCAGTGATATTTACTCAATCTGGCGTCGAGCGAGTTTTGACCGGAGAAAGACCCATGCGACGTAAGATCCCCAGCCATTCCGCGCTCCTCGCTTTCGAGGCCGCGGCGCGACACGGAAGCTTCGCCCGCGCCGCCGAAGAGCTGGCGCGGACCGAGGGCGCCGTCAGTCGCCAGATTGGTCGCCTGGAGGCGTTTTTGGGTGTTGTGCTGTTCGAGCGAGTGGGAAATCGCGTGCGGCTTGTACCCAACGGCACGCGATATGCCGCGCAGGTTCGCGAGACCCTGGACCGGCTGGAACGGGACAGCCTGTACCTGATGGGGCAGCCCGTCGAGGGCGCGAGTCTCGATATCGCCGCCATTCCGACCTTCGCCACGCGTTGGCTGATCCCGAGGCTGAAGCGCTTCCAGCAGCAGGATCCGAACGTCACCGTGCATATCGCCGAACGGATGGATCCCTTCCTTCTTGCCGGCAGCGGGTTCGATGCGGCGATTCATTTTGAGCATCCGGCATGGGCCGGTATGCATCTCCATCCGCTGCTGGAGGAGGTGCTGGTGCCGGTCTGCAGCCCGGCGCTACTCGCAGGCGCGGTTGCGAACCCATCGCTGGATGAACTGCCGCGTCTTCACAGGCGACAGAATCCGGATGCCTGGCAGATCTATGCACAGGAGTCCGGCATCGTGCTGACCAACTCGGCAGTGGGCGCACGTTTCGATCTCCATTCCATGTTGATCGAGGCAGCGCTTGCCGGCCTGGGGGTTGCACTGGTGCCGCGCCTTTACGTCGGGGCCGAGCTGGAGCAGGGCCGTTTGGTCGCGCCGTGGCCCGAGAGCCAGGCGGTCGCCAAAAACTTCTGCCTCGTTCTTCCTGAACCGATCGAATTGAGCGAGGCGCCGCTAAAGGCATTTGCAAACTGGATGCTTGACGAAGCGCGGGAGCGGACGCCTTGAATCGTTCATGCGTCA
The DNA here is from genome assembly GCF_905220215.1 of Paraburkholderia sp. J12. Classification (NCBI taxonomy): domain Bacteria; kingdom Pseudomonadati; phylum Pseudomonadota; class Betaproteobacteria; order Burkholderiales; family Burkholderiaceae; genus Paraburkholderia; species Paraburkholderia sp. J12. The sequence continues at coordinate 254,530 of NZ_CAJMZC010000007.1, read as the reverse complement.
ATTGCGCTTTATTGCGAGTGCGAGTTGTGCGATACACGTCGTTCGACAAAGCCTGAGCTATACTTGCGCCGATGAAAATCATCCGGACATTCCTCGTGCTGCTGCTGTGCGCGATGCTGCCCCTGAGCGGGCTGGCAGCGAGCGGCCTGACCGGGCAGTGTCCGCTGCAGGCTGCGATGGGCGACGACACCGCCGCGATGTCGCAAAACATGCCCGGTTGCGATGGAATGAAATCCGCCTCGGCGGGTCATGGCAAGTCGGGCGGCATGTTCTGCAAGATGACGGCCCAGTGCCAGGCCGGCAGCCTTTACCATCCTGTTTCCCTTCCTGCTCTTTCGCGGCCCGCCGGGCGCCCCAGTCCGGTCCGCTTCCACTACGCCGTTGCATGCCCCGCGCGCAGCCCCGACGGGCTGTGGCGCCCGCCGCGCGCGCTCTGACTCCCCCTGTCCGGTACACCGCCTCTTCGCGGTGATGTCGTCCCCATCCGGGACGTGAGACCCGTTGCCGATTCTCTGGCCGTTTGACGGCCGGCACGGGCTCGACCCTACGGAGTTCATCATGCATCCAGTCCACGCCATGCCGGCACGCCGGCCTGGCCGGCTGCGGCTGCGCGCGCCCATGCTCGCGTTCGCGCTGGGGTACGCCCTGGCCGGCCACGCCCAGACGCCGTCCCAGTCTGTGCCCCAGACGCTTCCCCAGACTGTCTCGCAGACGGTGCCTTTCACGCTTGAGGCCGCGCTGCAATCGGCGGCCCTGCACAACACGGCGATCCAGGCCGCACAGGCATCGGTCGATGCCAGCGCCGAGTCCGTGGTGAGCGCGGGCCAACTACCCAATCCGAACCTGACTGCCGGTATCGACGCTTTGCCGATCAACGGCGATCAGGGTTTCACCATCGGACAGAACATTCTCACGATGCGCCGCATCGGCATCGAGCAGGAATGGGTATCGCCACACAAGCGTACGCTTCAGTCCGATCTCGCCAGCCGCATGGTGGACCGCGAGCAGTCCGGTTATCTCGCGCAGCTTGCCGGTGTGCGCGAGCGCACGGCCATGGCCTGGCTCAATGCCACCTATGCGAAGCAGGCTGTGACACTGCGCGAGGCGCTGGTCGCCCACATGACGCACGAGCTTGCGGCCACCGAGGCGTCGTATCGCGGTGCAAAAGCGACTGCTGCCGACGTGATGCAGGCAAGGCTCATGCTGGCGCAGGCCAATGACGAACGCCTCAAGGCCCGTCAGCTGTTTCAGACTTCGCTCATCGACCTGTCGCGCTGGACGGCCACGCCCGTTGTCGACGTAACGGGCGATCCGCCGGCTCCGCAATCCGCCGTTTCCACGCTGCCCGCGGAGCAGCTTCGCACGGTCGAGCCTGCACTGATCGCAGCGGCGGCCGATATCCGCGTGGCCGACGCGGACGTGGCCGTTGCCGAAAGCCGGCGCAGTCCGAACTGGACCTGGAACGTCTCGTACCTGCAAGGCGGCGGCAATGCGCGGTTTGCGTCCGTGGGCGTGAGCATTCCGCTGCCCATTCATCGGTCGAGCGTCGAGGACCGGGACGTGTCGGGCAAGGCAGAGCTCGCGACGAAGGCCAGGTTGACCTATGAGGACACGCAGCGCGAGGTGGATGCGCAGATCCAGACCCTGTCGACCACGCTCGCAAGCGGTCGCGAGCGTCTTGCCGGCCTGCAGGCGTCGCTTCTGCCCGCCGCCGATGCGCGGGTCGATCTCGCGGTAGCCGCCTGGCGCGCGGGAGCCGGTTCGCTGGCGGACACGTTCGCCGCACGGCGTGCGCAGCTCGATGCCCAGCTCCAGATTCTCGACCTGCAACGGGACGTTTCGCTGACCTGGGCTCAGCTCGAATACCAGGTCGTGCCCCCCGCTCTTGCCATCAGCCAATGAAGCCCGTGAGAACAGACATGAACCCGAAACCCGTCGTACTCGCGGTGGCGGCCATGCTGGCCGCGGCCGCACTGATCGGCGCCGGCTATGTGGCCGGCGCGCATCGCACATCGTCCGCAACCTCCGCGGCCAGTGACCGCGTCGAACCACAGGCGGCTCGCAAGGTGTTGTACTGGCATGACCCGATGGTGCCGAACCAGCATTTCGACAAACCCGGCAAATCGCCCTTCATGGACATGCAACTCGAACCCGTCTATGCCGACGAGGGCGCCTCGGACGGCATCAAGGTCGATCCCACGCTGCAGCAGAATCTTGGCATTCGTTATGCAACGGTGCGCCAGGTGAGTGCGCCCGACGGCTTCGATGCGATCGGCACGACCCAGTTCGACGAATCGACGGCGGACGTCGTGCAGTCGCGCGTGACGGGGTATATCGACCGCCTGGTTGCGAGCGCACCGATGCAGCACATCGCGAAAGGCGCACCGATCGCATCGCTGTATGTCCCGGACTGGCTTGCGCCGCAGGAGGAATATCTCGCACTGCGGCGCAGCCGCATGGACGACGGGCTCATTGAAGCAGCGCGTGCACGCATGAGAGCGTTGTCGATTCCGGATACGCTGGTCGCCGCGCTTGATCGCACGGGTCAGGTCCAGACCCACCTGACGCTGAGCGCAGCCGAAGCCGGCGTGATCAGCGAACTGGACGTGCGCGAAGGCGCGATGGTCACGCCGGGGCAGACGATCGCGAAGATCACCGGCCTCGCGAAGCTCTGGCTGATCGTCGAGATTCCCGAGTCGCAGGCATGGCAGGTGCGGCCGGGCATGCGCGTCGACGCGACCTTTGCGGGCGATGGGTCGCGGCACTTCGGCGGGCGCATCCGCGAGATTCTGCCCGGTATCAGCACGGACAGCCGGACCCTTCAGGCCCGCCTCGAAATCGACAACGCGGACGGCAGACTGACGCCGGGCATGCTGATGCGCGTGCGGGTCAGTTCCGCCACGCCGTCGCAGCAACTGATCGTCCCTTCGGAGGCCGTGATCACGACCGGCAAGCGTTCGCTCGTCATCGTGCGCAACGGCGACGGGCGGTTGCAGCCGGTGGAAATCAGCATCGGCCGCGAGACGGGCAACGATACGGTTGTCACAGCCGGGCTTGCGCAAGGCCAGCAGGTTGTCGCATCCGGCCAGTTCCTGATCGACTCGGAGGCCAGCCTGAAATCGGTGCTGCCGCGTCTCGAAGCAAGCGACGGCAGCAACGGCACCATGCCCGCTTCCAGTGCGACGGGCGCTGCACCGACCTATGAGACGACTGGCAAGGTCGAGAAAGTCACGGCCGGCGACATCACGTTCTCGCACCAGCCGGTGCCGGCGCTCGGCTGGGGTGCCATGACGATGGCCTTCGGCAAGCCGTCTCCCGACGCGTTTGCGGCAATCCGGCCGGGCGACACCGTGCGCTTCGCGTTCCGGCAGACCGATGGCGGCTACCAGCTCACGAAGGTCGACCTGCTGGGAGGCCGGAAATGATCGCGCGCCTCATTCGCTGGTCGATTCACAACCGGCTTCTCGTGCTGCTCGCGACCGTGCTGCTCGCGGCCTGGGGCGGGTACTCCGTCACACAGACGCCGCTCGACGCGTTACCCGATCTTTCGGATACCCAGGTGATCGTCAAGGCCTCATACCCGGGCAAGGCACCGCAGGTGGTCGAGGACCAGGTGACGTATCCACTCACCACGACGCTGCTCGGCGTGCCGGGCGCCACGACCATTCGTGCGTACTCGTCGTTTGGGGATGCGTTCGTCTATGTGCTGTTCGACGACAAGACGGACCCGTACTGGGCGCGCTCGCGGGTGCTCGAATACCTCAATCAGGTACAGAGCCGCCTGCCGCCGGGGGCCACCGTGTCGCTCGGACCCGACGCGACCGGCGTGGGCTGGGTCTATGAATACGCGCTCGTCGACAGGACCGGGCAGCACGATCTCGGGCAGTTGCGGGCGCTGAACGACTGGTTCCTGAAGTTCGAGTTGAAGGCGGTGCCCAACGTCTCCGAGGTCGCGAGCATCGGCGGCATGGTGCGACAGTACCAGGTCGTGCTCGATCCCGACCGTCTGCGCGCCTTTGGCATCACGCCGGATGCCGTGGCGGACGCGATCAGGAAGGCGAATCAGGAGTCGGGTGGCTCCGTTGTCGAACTGGCCGAGTCCGAGTACATGGTGCGCTCGTCCGGCTATCTTCATTCGCTCGATGACTTCCGCCGCATCGTGCTGCGCACGAACGCGGCCGGCACGCCGGTACTGCTCGGCGACGTGGCGCGCATCCAGATCGGCCCGCAGATGCGCCGCGGTATTGCCGAGCTGAACGGAGAGGGCGAAGTGGCCGGCGGTGTCATCGTGATGCGCTCCGGCAAGAACGCGTTGACGACCATCGACGCGGTCAAGGCGAAACTCGCCGATCTCAAGCGGTCGCTGCCGCCCGGCGTGGAAATCGTCACGACCTACGACCGCTCGCAGCTGATCGAGCGCGCGGTGGGCAACCTGAAGGACAAGCTGATCGAAGAGTTCATTGTCGTTGGCATTGTCTGCGCGATATTTCTGTTCCATTTGCGCAGTGCGTTTGTCGCGATCCTGTCGTTGCCGCTCGGCGTGCTTGCCGCATTTATCGTGATGCGTTATCAGGGCGTCAACGCGAACCTCATGTCGCTCGGCGGCATCGCGATCGCAATCGGCGCGATGATCGACGCGGCCATCGTCATGATCGAGAACGCGCATAAACATCTCGAAGCGTTCGAGCATACGCATCCCGGCACATCGATTACGACTGCGCAACGCTGGGAGCTGATCGCACGGTCTGCAGCCGAGGTCGGTCCGGCGCTGTTCTTCTCGCTGCTGATCATCACGTTGTCGTTCATCCCGGTGTTCTCGCTGGAAGGTCAGGAGGGCAAACTGTTTTCGCCGCTGGCGTTCACGAAGACCTACACGATCGCAGCGGCAGCGGGCCTCTCGGTGACACTGGTGCCGGTGCTCATGGGCTACCTGATTCGCGGGCGCATTCCGCATGAAGCGTCGAACCCGATCAACCGGGTGCTCGTGCGCGCATACCGGCCGCTGCTCGAGGCGACGCTGCGGCGCCCGTGGTTCGTCATCGGCCTGGCGGCCGTCGCGCTCGCGCTCACAGCGGTACCCGTCTCGCGGCTCGGCGAAGAGTTCATGCCGGCGATCGACGAAGGCGACCTGCTGTACATGCCGACCGCGCTGCCGGGCATTTCGGCGGAAAAGGCGGCCGAACTGCTGCAGCAGACCGACCGCCTGATCAAGACGGTGCCTGAAGTCGCCACCGTGTTCGGCAAATCGGGGCGTGCGGACAGCGCGACCGATCCCGCGCCGCTCGAGATGTTCGAGACCACGATCCAGTTCAAGCCGCGCAGCCAGTGGCGTGCGGGCATGACGCCGGAGAAGCTGGTCGACGAACTCGATGCGCGCGTGAAGATTCCCGGTCTCTCGAACGTCTGGGTGCCGCCTATCCGCAACCGGCTCGACATGCTCTCGACGGGCATCAAGACGCCGGTAGGCGTGAAGATCTCCGGACCGGATCTCGACGGCATCGACCGGATCGCGACGCAGGTCGAGGCCGCAGTGAAGGACGTGCCCGGCGTGACCTCAGCGCTGGCCGAGCGGCTGAACGGCGGGCACTACATCGACGTCGATATCGACCGGCTGGCCGCTGCGCGTTATGGGCTTTCCGTAGCCGATATTCAGTCAGTCGTCTCATCGGCGGTGGGCGGCGACGACGTCGGCGAGGTCATCGCCGGCCGGGAGCGGTTTCCGATCAATATCCGCTATCCGCGCGAGATCCGCGACTCGGTCGACAACATCAGGCAGTTGCCGATCGTGACCGATCGTGGGGCGCAAATCACGCTCGGGGATGTTGCGAGCATCCGGATTGACGATGGGCCGCCGATGATCCGCAGCGAGAATGCGCGGCTGTCGGGTTACGTGTACGTCGATATCCGCAATGTCGACCTGGAGTCCGCCGTCAAGGCGATGCAGCGGGCGGTCGCACAGAAGGTCGCATTGCCGCCCGGCTACTCGATTGCATGGTCGGGACAATTCGAATATCTCGAACGCGCTTCTGCGAAGCTGCGCACGGTGATTCCGGTGACGCTCGTGGTGATCTTCGTCCTCCTGTTCCTGACTTTCAACTCGGTCGCGGATGCGTTGCTGCTGATGTCGACCGTGCCGTTCGCGCTCGTGGGCGGGTTCTGGTTGATCTGGCTGCTGGGTCACGCAGTCTCGGTCGCAACCTCGGTCGGGTTCATTGCGCTTGCGGGCGTGGCGGCCGAGTTCGGTGTCGTCATGCTGCTGTACCTCAAAAGTGCGCTTGAGCGCCGGATTGCCGAGGGGGCGCCGTTGACCGAGGCAACGCTCATCGAGGCGATTCGCGAGGGCGCGGTCCTGCGCGTGCGACCCAAGGCCATGACCGTTGCGGTCGTGCTGGCTGGCCTGATCCCGGTGATGCTCGGGCACGGTTCCGGGTCCGAGGTCATGCAGCGCATCGCGGCACCCATGGTCGGGGGCATGGTGACCGCACCGCTTCTGTCGATGTTTGTCATTCCTGCCGCCTGGTTCCTGTTGCAGCGGCGGCGCGCGCGAAAGCTCGGGCTCACGTCGCTCCCTTATGCAGTTCCTTCCGGCACGAACGTGCCGTCAATCCCAACCGGAGAAAACCTGTGAAGAAGTTTCTTGTTGCCGCAACTATCGTTTGTGCGTCGGGCGTGTTCGTGTCGTCTGCTTTCGCGGGCGACGATATGTCGGGGATGAACATGGCGATGACACCGTCGTCATCGAACAAGACGTCCGATTCGGCGCTCACCGATGCAGAAGTCGTCAAGGTCGATTCGTCTACCGGTATGGTGACGCTCAAGCACGGGGAACTCGCCAATATCCACATGGCCGCCATGACGATGGCGTACAAGGCAAAGGATGCTGCGATGGCCCAGCAGGTGCATCAGGGGGAAAAGGTTCGCGTGCGTGTCGAGAACGTTGGTGGCACCCTGACGATCACGAGAATGGTCAAGGCATCGTCGTGATGAGGTAAGTTTGTGCGTGCGGAATCTGTTCGTCGGAGGGCAGATTCCGCAGCGCGATAAGGGCGCGGGCGTCTGCGTTTGACGTGCCGCTTTTGCAAAAGCGCCTGCCGCTATCTGCTCCTGATAAACGCAGATACGATTGCGGCCCGAGCGCTCTTCAGAAGTTTGCCCACGGTGCCGATATCGTCTGGGAGGGCAGGTGTCAGACTTTGGGTATATCGACTAAATCATGAAGCGAATTCTTCTCCTCCCGATTCTGTTTCTGTTTGCCTCAATGGCGCACGCCGGACTGGACGTCACGGCATACAGTGGATTGACGAATGTCGAATCGCCTGTTTTGTCATCCGACGGCAGGCCGCAGGGAAAGAATCAGGTCATTCTGTCTCCAGTGGATTTCCCTGAGCGTTTTCAGGGGCTTGAGAGCGGCAAGGTATACCAGTTCAAATCGTCTTTCGATTTCAGGGCTGGCTCCTACCTCGGCTACAACATATGGCGAGATGAACTGGCAAAGCTGGCGGGATATCAGCCGAGCCTGTCCACCCGGAACAATGTGGTCGAAATGAGATACGACGAGACAGTGTGGAAAATGGACCACGGCCCGTTTTGGGAGTTGATCGACTTCTCCGACGCAGAAGGTGTTATCGGCCCGGAAGTGTGCCGGAAGGTCTACCAGGATTTCGTTCAGTACCGTAGTCAGGCAGCACAAGTACCGGATGCTGGCTTCTTCGAGTCTTATGGCGACTGGATGAAAGCCTTTGAGATGTGCGCGGACAACGGCGCGATCGTGTTTCATTAGAAGTTGCATGTCCATGCGCGTTGCATAAATTGGCGCGAGGCACAACGGACATTCGACAACGCCGTGTGTATCGTCAACAATTCGACGATTATCCTCGTCTATTCCAAGGACATTGCCGGTGAAACCATCCGGGCGCGTTAACGAAATCGATCTCCTTCGCTTTCTCGCCGCAATGGCCGTTGTTCTGTTTCACTACGCATTTCGGGGCTATGCGGCGGATGGCCTGTCATCGATGAACTACGCGCTGCTGGCGCCTGTCGCCAGGTATGGGTATCTCGGCGTCGATTTATTCTTCATGATCAGCGGATTCGTGATTCTTGCGGCCGCTACGAACGCAGGCATCAAGGGTTTCGTCGTTTCACGATGTGTACGCCTGTATCCGGCATTTTGGGCCTGCTGCACCATTACGTTCTTGATGACCCTCCTGTTCGGTAGGGGGCGTTTCTCCGCATCGGGGATGCAGTACATCGTCAATATGATTACTCTCGGCGGCGAAGTCTATGGCTTTAAACCGATCGATGGGGCGTATTGGTCATTGCAGGTTGAACTGCGGTTCTACGCGCTCGTTGCAATCGCTTTACTGGCTGGAAAGATGCACCGCGCCCAGATGCTTCTATGGATATGGCTGGTAGCGACAATTTTCACTAACATCGCAGTCCTCATTACCCTGAACAGTTTTCTCCTCGTTACCTTCATCAAGCTCTACGACTTTCTGGTGGCGGGCTATTCGAGCTTCTTCATCGCGGGCGCTGCTTTCTGCCTTGTACGGCAGTACGGGCTCTCCCTGAATCGTGCGGCACTACTGGTTGCGGCCTGGGGCCTTGCCGTTTTAACGAGTATCGCCCCGTTGCCCACCATGAACGACCACTATGGCGTGGAAGTAAGCCGGTCGATCGTTGCTCTTTCGATCACGGCATTCTTCGGTATCTTGCTGCTCGTCTCGCTGCGTTGCACGGGTTGGTGGGGGCGCCGTGACTGGTTCTGGTTAGGATCGCTGACCTATCCGCTCTATCTGGTTCACCAGAACGTGGGCTTCATGATCTTCAATATGGCGTATCCGGCGATGAACCAGCACGTGTTGTTCTGGGGCACCGTTTTCCTCACACTTGGATTGGCCTGGGGCGTTCAGGTGGGTATAGAGGAAAGGTATGCGCCTGTGCTGAAGAGGTCGTTTATGCGCGTTCTCGATCTGAAAGGTGGTCGGGCCGTTCGCAAGGAGGCGATCAATGGGGAATGAGTTTCTCCTTGGCGAGTTCCTGCGGTAGGTCTTCCCATGGAATGCCCGTTTGCAGGACAGACATACAGGATGCCGTTCAATGCTGTGCGGTCATCGACCGCGCGGCGTCGGCCACCTTGAGTGATGGCATGAATACCGGAATCAGCGGTTCCAGCGCTGCCCAGAACTCGTTACCGATTTATTAGCCATGCCGACTCGATGTATGCCACTATTGTCGCGTTCTACCGGAATCCTGGCAGTGGCGAAGGCTGCAAATATGTGATCGCGAAGAGCGCGCTCGATGCAGATAATCCTTTGAAACTCGAACTGCCCGATCAACTGTTGCCTACGGGCGGCGATGCGTCCCGGAAAGGGGGGCCTGGTGACGCACAGGCTACCGGCTTCTTGCGCGCTGTCACCATGCATGCGCTTACGATCGGGTAGCCGAGCGCGCGGCGAGGCTGCGCGTCCAGTTTCCTAATGATAGTCGGTCTCCACAATAGCGCTCGCGGGCGAGTTCGACGTACCACTGTTTCTCGCGACTAGCGACAGGACACCGCCCATGCGTTTCAAGTGGAAAACACCCGTACTGTCGGGGCTGAGCTGGTGCCCTGTGCCATCCATGAAGCGTGCGGCGACCGATATCGAAGCCTCTGAACGGTCTCCCGAGTTCGCCTCACCGATAGCATGCACCGAGACATCAGCTATCGGCGCTGAATTGTGCTCGGCTACGTAAGTTACCGTTACCGCGCCTGCAGCGCCGTCTGGCCTATTGAGCGGCGCTGCCAGAACAGCGGGGGGCGCCGCTTCGATTTCCGAAACGACCGTAAACGGTGGTGCGACGATTATTCCGGTGAAATGGATCGTGCCGCCCGCCGGCGCCGACGACACACTGGGTGCGAAAACGCATGCTGCCACGAGCACAGCAACTAGATTCAACGACGATCTTGCACGTCGATAATCTGCTTTCATAGCACTCATCGCGACCTCCGTTTGAGAAATCCTTAAGCCGCCTGGCGGCCTACCGGTTCAGAAAATCTCTTAACTAACGGCACATTACGAATAAGTCTTGAGCAAGATTAACTATAGGCGCTGCTCGGGGGAAAGCGCTAGTAGTGCATGTAGGGATCGTAATATGACGCGCCGCAGGACCGACACATATCACGGGATCGAATGCTGGCGGCGATCCGTTTGAATCCGGAAAAATGTTAGTTATCGTTCATCGAAAGCGGTAACGTGAGATTGCGTTATGCATTTTGAGTGCAGAACTCAAACGGCATTCATTGGCCGTGTAACGCGCCGCCGGGCTAGCACCGTGAACGGATCAGTTTTCCAGGCAACACTTCCTCAGTTTGGTAGACCGGCGAATTGTATTGCGCGTGAGGTCGCCACACTCTTGGACGGCTATCTCGCTGCCTGGACGTTCGGCTTGCCCCAGCTCTTCGCCACCGAATAGCTACCGCCTGTCGAAATGGCGCAGAGTAGTCTATTTTTCGCATCGATCATGGGATATGCGCGATGTCTTTCGGACCTATCTTATCGATGAATGCATTGTCTTCAACTACACTTACGCCTCTTTCTCTTAGCCAGAAAGATACCGGCCCTCTTCATCTAATAGCAGGAAACGTTTTCGCCCGCTCTACTCAGAGCAGGATTTTTCTCGCTGGTGACCGCTCCCCTATAGAAAATTCAGTGTCAAATTCCAGCGATCACGTGCTGATATATTTAATTAGCATTGCGTATGTTTTAATTATTTATTGTCGAGATATAAATTATTAAAATAAATGGCATATGTCGATATTATGTTGGTAATATATTGCGCGATCAGACAGGCCACATATCCTCCAGATTTGGTGGCGTTGGTCGACAATCCCCAGTTCCGCTGCCATCGCTCCAATCGACACTACTTAGTAAGGTTGGATGTCTATTGTTGTCAACTATGTATATTTTATTCGTTTGCTTTACAAGTTTTCTCGTTTTGTTGGCTGGTGGTGGCGCCGCAGTAGTCGTCCGCGTTCTGTTGCGCGAGTTGTGTAGTCCCGCCGACTCGATCATTGCGCAATGCGACTGGCAGCAATACGAGCACGAATGTGACGCATATTATCCGCACCCTCTACTGGGCCGCGGCGAGGAAGACACTTGCGAAATTCCTGAGCCGAAGGCACCGTAACCAACACAGTGCACGGAGCAGGCCTTGAATTGGTCAAACGCAACCTCAAGTTGTCAACTATGTATATTTTATTCGTTTGCTTTACAAGTTTTCTCGTTTTGTTGGCTGGTGGTGGCGCCGCAGTAGTCGTCCGCGTTCTGTTGCGCGAGTTGTGTAGTCCCGCCGACTCGATCATTGCGCAATGCGACTGGCAGCAATACGAGCACGAATGTGACGCATATTATCCGCACCCTCTACTGGGCCGCGGCGAGGAAGACACTTGCGAAATTCCTGAGCCGAAGGCACCGTAACCAACACAGTGCACGGAGCAGGCCTTGAATTGGTCAAACGCAACCTCAACAGGCAATAGCTTCGCGCGTTGAGCCTTGAATGCCGACCAATCGTTGAGGCGTGCAGCGGGCGGCATCGCGCCATGATGAAGTTTGGGGCGCTGGAAAAGGGGGAAGTGAGGCGGGTTCTTCGACGATACGGCGGATGCAGAGCGGTCCGCAAAGGCTGAGGCGGGTGATGAACACTTCGCTGTCGAATGCCAGCACGCTTGCAGGGCAGGTGGAGGGGACGCAGCAACTGTCGGTTCAGGATCTCGTTCGCGACCGCAGTGGCGAACATTTGCGCTTGATGGTGGTGGACGGCGTATCAGGATCCGCGTCGAAATCTGATGGGGATTCGAATGTGGGCGAAGCGTGCAACGGGAGTCGCTCCTAGTTTGCTGCGGCGCCCGCTGACGCTTCTTTCATGAGTTCTGCGATGATTTCCCGGCGTCTTTTCGGGGAGGAGAGAAGCAGGGCATTCATCGTGATGATGAATCGCCGCTGTTAATTTTTAGGAAGACTGAGGAATGAAAAGAGTGCCTGCGCTGTTTCATGTCGCTCGGTTTTTGACACTTACGATTTCCTTTGATCGCTACACGACATTAAGGTCCGTAAAGCGCGGAGCAAGGGGAATAATCTGGTGAGACTTATGCAAATCCGATAGACGTCAATCACGGTCCAAGAGCTAGATCACCGCACAGTAGACACTCGACAACGTATTCAACCGTTCTATATTGCTGCTGACCGCGTCGGCCAAAAAAGCGGCACGGCCCGCCGTGAATGGCAAGGCCGTGCAGTGTTTCCGAACGGTGCCCGTGTACAGCCTCGTGCGCCGTTCGTACTTCCCGATCAGAACTCGTAGCCAACCTGGGCACGAACGCCTGCGTCGCCAGTCGATGTGACCGAGACAGCGCCATTCACGAGCCAATTGCCGTTGCGCGAGCGGTAGGTTGCGCCCACTGCCGCAGCACTGCCACCCTTGTAGGTCGCGCCACCTGCCGCGACGATCGTGCGACCGGGGCCCGACGGCGTCATGTTCGGCATGGCCATCGCTGCTGCGATACCGGCATAGGCGTTCCTGGCAACGTCGTTGATGGCCTGGTTCGTCTGGTTGAACAACTGGTCGCTGTAGCTCTTGGCATCGCTTACGCCTTGCGCGACCGAGCTGTTCATCTGACCAACATTGACCGCATCCGTATCCGCCGTACCGGCCGCCACGTTCGTGATCTGCCGTTGCTGCGTGGCCGAACCCACCGACACCGAGTTGTCGCGATCCGTCACCGAACCTTGACCCAGTGCCACCGAGTTCGTGTTGACAGCCTGCGCGCCAGCACCCACCGCAGTCGAGCCCGTGCCGGTCGCTGATGCGCTGGCACCGACCGCCGTCGCGTAGTCGCTCGAAGCCACGGCGCCTGAGCCTGCTGCCGTGCTGCCTACGCCCGGCCCTGGCACCGCAGCATTGACCACCGCAGCGTTGGTGCTACCACTGTTGCCGGGGCTGGCGTTCGCCGACGACGTATCCGTAGCATTGAAGTACGGGCTGTTCGACTGGCCGTTCGATACCTCGGAGCTCAGGTCCGTCATCTGGCTCATGATCGTCGAGATGTCGGCCGTGTTCTGTGTCACCCGGCCATCGAGGTTCGTCAATGCGCCGCCTACGTTGTTGAACAGCGTACCGCCGATGTTGTAGCTCGGCGCGCCGATCGTGCCGTCGGCATTGACCGTCGAGCCGCCGCCGAGAGCCGACGCCGTGCTCGAAGCCGTGCCATACAGCTGGCTACCGTTGATCGCATCAACGCTTGCTGCACTCACCGAGCCTGCTGCCACGCCCGTCACCGTGCGGGCGCCTTCCGTGCCCGTCATGTCGACCACGGTGCCGTCGGTGTCCTTGCCCACGGTAAGGTTGCCCGTGGTCGGATCCTGCTGTACAAGACCGATCGAGCCATCGCTGAGCTGGTTCTGCATGTTCGTGATGTCGGTCGTGTTCTGCGTCGTGCGGTTGTCGATGTTGGTGATTGCATCGCCCACGTTGTGGACCGTGGTGCCGCCCACGCTGTAGCTCGGCGCGCTGATCGTGCCGTCGGCATTGACCGTTGCGCCACCACCCAGAGCCGACGCCGCGCTCGAAGCCGTTGCGTACAGCTGGCCGCCGTTGACCGCGTCAACGCTCGAGGCGTTCACTGCACCCGCTGCCACGCCCGTCACCGTGCGCTCGCCCGCCGTGCCGGCCATGTTCACCAGCGTGCCGTCGGTGTCTTTGCCCACCGTGATGTCGCGGGTGGCCGGATCCTGCTGCACGAGACCGATCGAGCCGTTGCTGATCTGGTTTTGCACGTTCGCGATTTCGGTCGTGTTTTGCGTCGTACGGCCGTCGATGTTGGTGATTGCGTCACCTACGTTGCTGACCGTGGTGCCGCCTACGCTGTAGCTCGGCGCGCTGATCGAGCCGTCGGCATTGACCGTCGAGCCACCGCCCAGAGCCGATGCCGCGCTCGAAGCCGTTGCGTACAGCTGGCTGCCGTTGACCGCATCCGTGCTGGCCGACGACACATCGCCTGCGGCCACGTTGTGCAGTGCCACCGGTGCGCTGGCATTCGAACCGCCGAGCGTCACGCTGTCGTGCGCCGGCGAGTCATACGCCACTGCGTCAGCCATCTGACCTTGCAGGTTCGTGATGTCGCTCGTGTTCTGCGCGATGTTCGTCGTGTTCTGGGCGATGTTCGTCGTGTTCGTGGTCGTACGGCCGTCGATGTTGGTGATGGCATCACCCACGTTGCTGACCGTGGTGCCGCCCACGCTGTAGCTCGGTGCGCTGATCGAGCCGTCTGCATTGACGGTCGAGCCACCACCCAGAGCCGAAGCTGCGCTCGAAGCCGTTGAGTACAGCTGGCTACCGTTGACCGCGTCAACGCTCGAGGCGTTCACTGCACCCGCTGCCACGCCCGTCACCGTGCGGTCGCCCGCCGTGCCGGCCATGTTCACCAGCGTTCCGTCGGTGTCCTTGCCCACGGTGATGTCGCGGGTAGTCGGATCCTGCTGCACGAGACCGATCGAGCCGCTGCTGATCTGGTTCTGCACGTTCGCGATGTCGGTCGTGTTTTGCGTCGTACGGCCGTCGAGGTTGGTGAGTGCGTCACCCACGTTATTGACCGTGGTGCCGCCCACGTTGTAGCTCGGCGCGCTGATCGAGCCGTCGGCATTGACCGTCGAGCCACCGCCCAGAGCCGATGCCGTGCTCGAAGCCGTTGCGTACAGCTGGCTGCCGTTGACCGCATCCGTGCTGGACGACGAAACCTCGCCTACCGCCACGTTGTGCAGTGCCACCGGCGCGCTGGCGCCCGAACCGCCGAGCGTCACGCTGTCGTGCGTCGGCGAGTCATACGCCACCGCGTCGGCCATCTGGCCTTGCAGGTTCGTGATGTCGCTCGTGTTTTGTGCGATGTTCGTCGTGTTCTGGGCGATGTCGTTCGTGTTCGTGGTCGTACGGCCGTCGATGTTGGCGATGGCGTCACCCACATTGTTGACCGTCGTGCCGCCCACGTTGTAGCTCGGCGCGCTGATCGTGCCGTCTGCATTGACCGTCGAGCCGCCGCCGAGCGCCGAAGCCGCGCTCGAAGCCGTTGCGTACAGCTGGCTGCCGTTGACCGCATCCGTGCTGGACGACGATACGTCGCCTGCCGCCACATTGTGCAGTGCTACCGACGAGCTCGCACCCGTGCCGCCGAGCGTCACGCTGTCGTGCGCCGGCGAGTCATACATCACCGCGTCGGCCATCTGGCCTTGCAGGGTCGTGATGTCGCCCGTGTTCTGTGCGATGTTCGTCGTGTTTTGCGCGATGTCGCTCGCGTTCTGCGCGATGTTGTTCGTGTTCGCGGTCGTGCGGCCATCGATATTGCCCAACGCAGCACCGACGCTATTGAACGTCGTGCCGCCCACGCTGTAGTTCGGCGCGGTGACAGTGCCGGTTGTCGGATCGTAGGTCGCCCCGCCGCCCAGTGCCGCTGCTGTGCCTGCACCGAGGGTGTTCGACTTCACCGCTTCCGACTGGAGCTGGCTCACGTTGACCGCATCCGTTGCGGCCGAACCGGCGGCCACGTTCGTCAGACGACGTTCGTTGCCCGCCGAGCCCACCGAGACTTCGCCTGCCGGCGCGGTGCCGGAAAGGCCGGTTGCACCGGGGTTGTACGCTGCTGCGTTCAGATTGGCCGTGGTGGTCGAGTTCGCACCGAGAGCAACCGAATTGTCGGCCGCCGCGTTCGCTTTCTGGCCAATCGCGATGCTCTGGTTGCCGGATGCGATGGAGGTGTCGCCAAGCGCGACGGAGCTTGCGCCCGCAGCCGTGGTGAATTGTCCCAGCGCCGTCGAATTGCCGCCGCTGGCCAGCGCGTTATAACCGAACGCGGATCCAGCATACCCGTTGGCCATGGCGCCGGAGCCGACCGCCGTACCATGACCGGCCGCGACCGTATAGGCGCCGAGCGCCACGCCAAAGAAGCCACTGGTCGACGCCGTATCGCCGAGCGCCGTGCCACCTTGGATGGTGTTGGCATTATTGCCAATAGCGACCTCGTAGATTCCGGTCGTGGTCGTGACCAGAGGATTGTTCCAGGGATTAGTCGTGCCCGGATACGCCAACACCGTTCCGGTAGTCGCGCCGGTACCGGCCTGGTAAGACGCCGGTGCCGCTTGCGCGGTTCTGGCCATACCAAAACCGCCGGCAATCAGTGCGGCCACCACGCCCGCCACGACCTTCGCCTTGCTGCCCTTGCCACGCGCCGATGCGAATTCGGGTGCTGCCACCCAGGTACCCAAAGTTTCATTCCAGATGCTGCGATGCGACTTGTTCATGGTCTAAATCTCGAAAAGTGAAAAAATTAATCAGTAAAACGAAGCAAGTTGAAAACATGGGCATCGACGTGCTTGTTCATCACTTGCTCCGCACCGGGATGACGGGTTCGGAGGCGTGCGTTACGCGGCGTGCCAGCGTTGAGGAAATCAGACTTGCCAACCTTCAACGGAGAGCGAATCTGCATCCGTTCGCCTTGATTACATTCTATTTTTTTGAGGGATTGAGAAAAGGCGACCAGTTATAGATCGCAACGAAATCGAATCAGACTGGTCTGAAACGCGAATGGGGTCAAACCAGGAGCGCCAGGAAACCAAGGCTTCTTCTATTCCTTCGGTCAGGCCGGCATGGGCGCTGCGACTGGGAAACGGCTGAGATTTCGGGGCCGAAGGAAGCGAGCGCTGTTTGCAGCAGGTAATCGACCGGCGCCCGGTTTGCTGCCGGGCTTGATCGTTCGTCCAGAGGCACGGTGCATGCGCAAAGGGGCATGCCGTGTAGCACTGGAAAAGACAGGCGGGAGATTCGTCAGTCAAATCCAGTCGGCAACCGATAGGCGCTTCGTTCTGCCGAATCGCATGACCCCCGTCGAATGGGGCACCAACGACCTCGAGCCGGGCATTCCCGAGATCAAAAAGGAATCTGGATCCCGGGCCTGGCGTCGGTTACGGCGCTCCGATCGGCGGAGCAGGGCGCGCTTAGTCGTAAAGAACCAGCACGGTTGCGGTTACGGTAAAGGGTCCGATTTTCGGGGCGCCCAGGGAATTGAGCGTCGCGGTAAAGGGAATCGAAACCTGAGTCTGGGTGGCACCGAAGTTCACCAGTTCGAAGGGCTCGCCGATCGCAATCGGGTTGCCGCTGCCATCCTGAATACCGATGCCGAAGTTACTGTCTGATGCGGGCAATATCAGGTTGTTCTGCACCTGATTGGCGGTCTGGAAGTAGCCTTGTATGTTGACCCCCGTATCACACGCCGTCTTCGCCAGAGACAGCGCAAATGGCTTCGTGGGCCTGGCCGGTGAGAATCCCGTCGCCGTTGCCTGAACCTGTCCGAAATCAACGATACCGGGTTCGGGCGTGACTGTAACGTCAACCGTACAAGTGGTCGGGGCGAGGTTACTGAGACCGCTCAGCCAATACTGAAAATTGTGGTTCGCTATGGCGTTGAGACCGAGTTCCCCGTCTAACTGGAAGGCCGCATAGGTGTTCGGCAGAGCGCCAGTCCAGGTCCCCTGTTTCCGTATCACCACCTGATAGGTGAGGCTGACCGTCGTGGTCTGGCATTTCCCCGCGTTGAAGGTGGCTTGATTGCAGGATGGCACGGAAAAACCCGTCGGTAAGCGACTTCCGCCGTAGTAATCCTGCCCCTGGTAGCGGATACCGATCTGAAGCCCCGGCAGGCTCGTGTTCAGCGGGTCAGGATAGAGGTAGATATTGTCTACAGTACTCAGGTTTTGGCCCCCGCCCTGATCCTTTGCGCAAATAGCCGTCGTGGTGCGGGTGGGCGAAATCCAGATCACGGTTCCGTCGGGTGCATTCACCGGATAGGTCTGCACCGATCCAATCGGCTCAGTGTAGGTGACGCCGCCGGTCGTCGAGAGGCATTGCAGCGCCCAGGCGGAATGCGCCGATAAAGTGAGCGCCGTCACGCACAGGATCTTGAAGAGCGCCCGGAAACCCGCGAGCTGTCCTGCTGACCATCCACTCGCGCGCGTCATTGCTGCACGCTCCTGCACGTGCCTGCGTTGCAGGCGTACTTGACCTCGATCTGGCCGCCGTAGTCGTTCATGTGCGTCACGTAAAGCGTCGTCGGGGCCGCGTCCTTGAACGGCACGCTTGACTGGCTCATCGGGGACACCATGACCGCGTCGAACTGAACCGGGGTCTTCTTCTCGCCACTATGCAGATCCACGACGGTCACATGCAGCGGTGTCGGGTTGTCGAACGTCAACTTGTGCGTGTCGGGGTCGATCTGGAGCGTCATCGGCAGCGTCGGATCTTCGTCGCGCTTCGGTTGCACGGCCTTCGGGCGGTAAAAGAGTTTCAGCTTCTCGTGCAGCGCGATCTGCAGGGCGTTGATTGCCTCGGTCTTCGGCGGAATCTCACGGATGTTCAGGTAGAACACCGATTCGCGGTCAGTCGGCAGCGTGTTGCCCGGCAGCATGACGACACGCAGAATATTGCGGTCGTTCGCCTCGATTCGCTGCAGCGGAGGCAACACCATGAGCGGTGCGGTGATCTTCTTGCCGCTCTCGTCTTCTATCCACGACTGGATGAGATAGGGATATTTCTCGCTCTTGTTGGTGACCATGACGCTGGCCGACTGCGCGCCTTCGTCGTAAATGACGCGGGTGCGGTCCGGCACGATGGCCGCATGTGACAACCATGGTGCGGCCAGCAGGGCTGGCGCGCATAAACGAAGCAGAAAGGACTGAAGGAATCGAATGCTCATGAGGAAGATCTCTCGTATCGGAAAGGGCTTGGGCGCGCGGCCTGCACCGGTTGCTTATGGGGTACACGTAACGGGTGTGGCTTGCCCGTCCGCCGGCAGGTTGGCCGGCAGCGCGCCAAGCCGGCATTGCTCGGTGTCGCTCAGTTGCACCACGAGTTCGCTGTCCGGCTGGATCTGCGAGAGATAGGTCACGCCGTGCTCGCCGACGATGCCGATCTCCCTGCCGGTCTTGCGGTCGACCACCGAGGCGCCGAACGGCATGGCCTTGCCGTCCGTGCCGCTCAGGTCGACGAGTGCATTGCGTCCGCGTGCGGTATCGAAATGCACGTAGCCGATGGCGCCGTCGGTCAGCACGAGCCGTTGCACAGGGTTCGTCACCTCCGTGTCGAGCGCGAGCTTGTTGGTGTTCACCTGCGCATAGAAGGTGTCGAATGGCGATATCGAGCCGATCACGGCATAGCCGGCCCCGTTGGTTTTGGCCTGACTCCCGGTCAGCGGCACGCCGGGCACGCCGTCGGTGGACACGAGCAGGCGCGTGTCGCCGTTGTTGCCATTCGAATGAGCGGCAATGCCATGCTTCGTCGCCACGAGCGAGCCATCGAGCTCGAGCGATGCGGCCGCGTACGAATTGACGAGCGTCGAGGCCTGCATGCTGACCTCGTAGGCCGACGTCATCTGGCGCACATTGGCATTGAGAATCGGCCGGCCATCCTGCGAGCCGCCGGATACCGCATAGCTCAGGCCATTGGTATCGCTTCCAGAGAGGCCGGTCGTGACGCTTACGCCACTGCCGGTGCTCGACGACACGTTCGTCGAAACGGTCTGGCGCAAACCGAGCGGAATCGCTGCGGACAGGAAAACCTGCGCGCCGTTGCCGGATGCACCTTGCGTGCGGAACGCGGAGAAGTTCAGATTGATGTTTTTGACCGTCCCGATCGATACCGAGCGCGCGAGCGTGAGCCCGAAGCGATCATCGGACTGGCTGTCCCAGTAGCTCGAATGGTCGTACGACAGAAACGTGGAGACGCCGAAGATCCGCTTCGCGAGCGTCAGCGACAGGCGCTGCTTGCTGCTGTTCAGACCATAGTAGGTCGGGTCGCCGTAGAACTGCTGGAAGGTTGTGTAGTTTCGATCGGAAAAGCGATAGCCGAAAAAGCGCAGATCGGTGTCGAGCGCGTCGAAGTGCTTCGAGTAGTTGAAGCGATAGGACTGGCCGGACTTCTGCTGGCCATTCCACCACATCGTGGCCCTCGATGTCGTCACGTCGACTGACACGGCACCCAGCGCCCCGAGATCCTTACCGACCCCGGCCGCCACCGCCATGTAGTTGTCCGCACCGATTGTGCCGCCATAGATCGTGAAGTCCCTGGGCAAGCCATACGCCATTTCGCCGGTGCCGAAGGTCGGGGTAATGCCGGGGCTGCCGAAGAGGCGTGGCTGCCCGATCGTGAACTTGTAGCGAAGCTCGCCTTCGCGCGCCAGAAACGGGACCGAGGCCGCGATCACGGTGAACTTCTCGACCGAGCCATCTTCTTCCTGCACCGTGACATCGAGCGAGCCCTGAACATTCGCACTGACGTCCTGTATCGCGAAGGCACCCGCGGACACGCGGGTCGTATACAGCACGCGACCTTGCTGCGACACGGTGACGGTCGCATTCGAGTGCGCGACGCCTGTGATCAACGGTGCGTAGCCGCGCATCGAAGGCGGCAGCATCCGGTCGTCGCTCTGGATGGACGCGCCCGTATAGCCGAACGTGTCGAAGATATCCGAGCTCAGGTAGTTGTTGCCGACCGAGACAGTCGAGCGGATACCCGTCAAGGCGCGATAGGCATAGAGACGGTTGATCTGCAGGCTGTTGTTCGAACCGCCGAAGCCGCCATTACCGGAATTGGCCTGCGCCTGATAGTCGGCGCGAAACCGCCACGCGCCCGCATTCGCGCCGAGCGTTCCATAGCTTTGCAGGGAATTGGTCTGGCTTTCGCCGTAGCCCGTGCTGAACTGGCGGTTCGTATTGGCGATGACGTGGTAGTCGAGCATCGCGCCATCGACCCCATCGCTCCAGCGTTCGCGCGGAATATAGTTCGGATCGTCGTACTCGAACGCGATCTGTGGAACGTTGATCTTCAGGCGTGCCGTGCTTTTGTCGTACTTGACGGTGACGCCATCGATCTTTTCCAGATCGACGCACGCGCCGTCGTCGGTGCGCGGCAATGTCTTGAAGAGATCCGGCTTGAGACCGAATCCCTTGATGAGTTCTTCCGGAAGACAGGCGTGGCTCGTGCCGGGCTCGCTGCCCGCGATGAACCGGATCGACTGACGGCCGAAATACTGGTCATTCACTTGCACGTCGAGAAGATAATCGCCCGGCGAGGTGTAACCCGCGCGCGAGAACTGGGTCAGATCAAGGTTCTTCGAGTCGTCAATGTTCAGGAACTGGTCGTTGAATGTGGTCGCATAGGCATGACTGCCTAGCAGCATCGTTGCCAGACACAAGACGGACTTCTTGAGACGGGTGCAAGAGAGATCCTGGTTGCCGGCAGCTGGCGTGGACATGCAGGTCAGCGACTTTTTGTCGGGCACAACCGGTACCTTCTGAAAACGACGTCAATTCGCGGGCGTTAAAAAAGGGGGCGCGCCCCCCTTTTTTTCAGAACCGGGCCAAAGCTTACTGATAACGGACCGTGAAGTTCGCAACGGAGTCAGCCACACCCGGCGTGACCGTTGCTGCGGTGGCTTCGTACATCGCTGCAAACGAAACCGTGTTGTTGCCGTTTTGGATGATCACAGGAGCCTTCTGCTCGCTACCGTTGTCGAGGTATTCGCTGCCCGACTGCAGACGGATGCCCACGTTGCTTGCGGTGCCCGTGGTCGCGAACAGTTGGCTGTTGTTCTGGTCGGTCGTGCCCGTGAACGTGAAGTACGCGTTGTTTGCGGTCGTGGTGTCGCAGTCGGTCAGAACGATGTCGAAATTCTGGGGCGTCGACCGGTCGCCAACCTGCTTGAAGGTGTTGGCCGGAACCTGGCCGAGCGAAACGGTCTGATCGAGCGTGTTGGCGCTGATACCGCAGGCGCCTGCGACGATTTCACCCGTGAAGGTGATTTGACCGGGGTTTCCGGCCGGTGCCGTCTGGGCAAACGCAGAGGAGGAGAGAATGACGAGCGCTGCTGCAGCGAAGAATGCTTTTTTCATTGTGTTTCCTGTATGTCGTTGAATGAGACTATGAAATCATTCATGCACGTGACAGTGCATGCCTGAGCGTGCCGCTGCATGACCGTAGACGTGGTTGAAAATAAGTCATGCTCCAGCGTCGTGAAACATCGAGATTGGTTTCGTGCGGCAAGAACAATGATCTGTTATAGGTACTTAACGCGCAATTTGGAACGATCAGAAAATGAGTTAATTGAATACTGACTGCCGCATTTGAGGAGCCGTCGATATCAGTATTTTTCGGACGCTTTTTTAGTCGACGAGCCTAGGCGGTCAGATTCTGCAATCGGACGCGAGACGGGCAGGAAGAAACGCCTTCACTATGTAGATGACGAGATCCCGAATCGCCATTTCGAAGCCGGGATGAGTCCGCATACTTCGGTTACCCGAAACCGCTCGAAGGCGATTTACCTTTGCGGCAGATCGTGATGATCCGGGCGGTCAACAGCGGTATCAGAACGTTCTGCGGAAATCGAAAGCCCGATTTCGTGTGCGAAGCGGAATAGCTCTGTGTCACGTGAGACGCCCAGTTTGCGCATGGCATTTTGCTTCTGGGCACTGACGGTTTGCTTGGTGCGATTCAGCCGTGCGGCTATTTCGGTAATCGTGATACCCGAGACGTACAGGCGCACGACCTCCGCCTCCCGGCTCGACAGATGCGGAATACGGTTATTGAGCACCTGCATCGGGCCACCTTCGCCGAACGCGTCGTTCAGCGTCGGTGCGTAGAAGGTTGCGCCGGCGTGTACGGCATGAATGGCCGTGATCAGATAGCCGATATCCTTCGACTTGTTGAGTACCGAGTTGATACCCATTTTCCGCATCTCGGCGGCAATGGCAAAATTATCGATTGAAGTGAATACGATGATTTTCACGTCTGGATGGCGTCGACGCAAAAATGACAGCATCGATATGCCGTCCCCATATTCGCCGCCAGGCATGGCGAAATCGGTAATGAGAATGTCGCACGGTACGCGCGACAAAAGATCGACGATTTCTGTCGAGTTATGGGCCGTATCCAGCACGCAGAGGGTGTGGATGCGGGATAATTCGTATTTCAGTCCTGCGATCAGAGCCGGGTGATCGTCGGCAATTATCAGGTTGATTTTCATCACAATCTCGAAGGGTAAGCCGCGTTTGCAAGGTACGCAGAAGTCCCTGTAATGTATCGGCAACCACTGAGCGTGAGTCTCGTACTGACCAGATCTGAGATCGCCAGGCAGTCGGACTGGTCAGAAAAATATCGATTCCCGTCTGATAACGGCATCATTGCGATGCCGGGGCCGGCGTTGGCAGCCGTCGAGACGCAGGAGATTTACGCGGGTGCGCGCCACGTTGCGGTACGCATGCGAAGACCGGGAAAGTGCGAGCAAAAAAACGGCGGCGCGCTTATCAGTTTGCTCAGGATTCCTGCCGGGAGCCGTCGGTCGTGACGGCGAGACCCGATTCGTATGCAAACCGAAACAGATCGGCGTCGCGGTCTATACCAAGCTTGCGCATCGCGCGCGTTTTCTGGGCGCTGATCGTCTGCTTTGTGCGATGCAGTCGGTCGGCGATTTCGCTCACCGACATCCCCGAGACGAAGAGCCGTATAACTTCCGTCTCACGCGTGCTCAACGTCAGCGTGCGCGGGTTCTTCGCGAGGGCGTGACCGGGGAGAGCGTCTTCGGCCTCGCGCTGTGTTGCACGAAAATAGGTGGCTCCGGCATAGACGGCGTGAACCGCTGAGATCAGGTGGCTCGTGTCATGCGTCTTGCCTAGCACCGAATGCACGCCGAGTTTCGCGATTTCGCGTGCGATGGCGGGGTTTTCTATCGTCGTATAGACCACGATCTTGAGCGCCGGCCAGGTTCTGCGCAGATAAGAGAGGAGTGTCAGGCCATCGCCGTACTCGCCGCCGGGCATTGCGTAGTCGGTAATCAGGACATCGCAAGGCTGGCTTCCCAGTATTTTGACTAGCTGACCGGAGTCGGCTGCTTCACCTATGACTTCCAGCGTCGGCACGACAGCCAGATCGTGCTTGATGCCTGAAAGCAACGCCGGATGATCGTCGGCAAGCACAAGACGGATCTTCATTCTACTCATGCCAATCTCCGCGTAGACACGATGGGGCGACGGGCAGCGTCCGACTCAATGTACCAGAAACTGACTCATCCGAATACATCCGGCAACATGACCAGACCTCGGCGGAAAGTCGATGGTTTGCGTTTGACTAGTCTTATATGTGGTGGATTTTTAGCCATATATGTTTGATTTTCAGGGCCTGCTGACCTGGGACCGCCCATGCGTCGCGATAATTGATTCGGTTCGGTGCGCCCACGCAAGCGAGATGCATAAGCGCGTCGTCGATCCATGAAAATCAATCGGTGTCGCCATGTCTTCCAGTACGCAGAATGAGGTCTTGCGCCAGTTACATCGTTACAAGCGATGGCTAATCTTTGGCGGCGGCGTGGTGACCACGCTCATGATGCTCTTCGCGTTTGCGGTCGTGGCATGGTCGACGTTCGTCGAGCACCTGGCCGACGAGCGGCAGGCTTTCCTCGTCGGCCGCAACCTCGTCATGGACGAAATCAATTCGAGCGAACAGCTCTTCCGCTCTGCGCTTGTCGCGGGCCAGCTGGCGTGTCGCGATGAGGATCACGTCGACCCGGCGTTCATCGAACGGTTTGGCAGGAAGGGATACGCGTTCGTGCCTCAGTCGTCGTCCATGTCCGTGCAGCCTTTGTTGTTAGGAATGCATGGCAATCCACCCGCAGACAACCTGCTGCGTCGTTACGTTGGCCTCGCCGCACGCCTGGGAAGTGTAAGCGCGGTCAACACGTTGCTGCGCGGGAAGGCGGCAAACCGCTATTTCATCGGCACGGGGCACGATCTTGCGGGAATCCTGTCTGCGCCGCAGTCCAGTCGCGAGCTGACGACCGGTCCACGTGCCGGGCGTGAGCGCCTGATTGCGACCTTGGGGAGCGGGCTCGACAATCTGAGGGTGCTTTATCCGGGTGAGCGGGCTGACCGGCGCCCACCTGTCACATGGATTCAGCCAACCATGAGTCCACTGACGGGAAAGCCGGCGATTCGCCTCGCCGCGCCGGTCCTGTGTGACGGAGCGCAGGTCGCAACGCTCGTCACCGAATATGCCCCGGAGGTCTTGACCTCGCCTCTGAGCGTCGACAGATTTGACGGCACCTATATGGTCATAACGGGAACAGGAGAAATTGTCGCGAGTACGGCCGGCCAGGCCGTCGATCCCGCGCTCGCGGAACGCATGCAGGTGGCGGCGATAGCGGCGGCAATCAGCAGCCAGCACAGGGTAATCGCGCATGACGGCGCATTCACGATCTCCGATCGGCTTGGCGATACGGGCTGGATCCTTGTCTATGCCATCACGTGGCGCGATGTCATCTCGAGCATCGGTTTTCAGGTGGGCGTTGGCGCGGCGATGACAATCGTGACGGCGACCGTGATGTGGATCTTTCTGATTTACTTCAGGCTACGCATATTCCGCCCCGTGCTTGAGCGATCGCGACGGGTGTTCGAAAGCGAACACCTGAGCCGCACGCTGATCGAGACGGCGCCTGTCGGGCTCGCACTCATCGCTGTGGAGAGCGGCAAGCCGCTGTTACGCAGTCCTGCAATGGTCGATGCGACGACGCGCGTGGACATGTCTGTCCGAACGCTGGCGGAGGAACTGGTGCGTCGCTATCGGCAGCGTCAGGGCACACCGGGCGCAAGCAGCCTCGCGCATGAGGACTGGTCGTTACCCACCCCCGACGGCGGATCGATGGACTTCTCGGTGAGCGTCGTGCCGGCGCGCTATCAGGGACAGGACGTGCTCGTGACGGCGTTCACGGACGTGACGGCGGAAAAGCAGCTCGAGCGTCGACTCCGCGAGGCGAAGCAGATGGCGGACTCGGCCAATGCGGCGAAATCGGCGTTCCTTGCGGCGATGAGCCACGAGATCCGCACGCCACTGAACGCGATCTTGGGGAACCTGGAATTGCTGTCGCATTCGCAGCTTGATGCATTGCAGCGAGACCGGCTGAAGACGGTTCAGACCGCGTCGCAAGGACTGCTTTCGACCGTCAGCGACGTGCTCGATTTTTCGAAGATCGAGGCCGGGGAGATGACGCTGGAGCACATCGCTTTCGACGCGCACGAGGTGGTCGCACGGGCGCTGACGATGTTCGGGCCGGTGGCCCGGGCGAAGGGTATCAGGTTGTCGGGGACGTTCGGGACCGCGCTGACTCAGCCGATGCAGGGCGATCCCACGCGGCTTGGACAGGTGATGAACAATCTGCTTTCGAACGCCATCAAGTTCACGGAGCACGGTGAGGTGAGGCTGCGTTTGTCGGTCGAGGCTGCGGTGTCCGCTGCGGCCGACCAACTTGTCATCGAGGTCCAGGACAGCGGGGTCGGCATGTCGCCGGAGCAGCATGCGTCGCTGTTCCGGGCATTCAGCCAGGCCGATACGACGATCAACCGTCGCTTTGGAGGCACCGGCCTCGGTTTGGCGCTGAGCGCACGGCTGATCGATGCAATGGGCGGCACGATCGCTGTAAGGAGCGCACCGGGTGAAGGGAGCGTGTTCACGGTGTGGGTGCCGCTGGGCAAGACCGCCCGCGGAGTCCGGGTGGACATGCCGCGTTTCGCGGGCGAGCGTGTGCTGCTGCTGGCCCACGCAGACGCGTGGCACGCGTACGCGGTCGCAGCACTCCAGGCATGGGGGCTGACCGTGCGGGCGTATCGACATCCGGCGCAAATCGATCTGGCGACGCTGGAGGGAGCGGACACGTTGATTCTCTGCGGCGAGCGCGATACGTGGCACGAGGATGACGAGCGCCGCCTCGTGGAAGAGGCGGCGTGGACCATCGACTGCAACAGCGAAGGTCCGGCCCGCCCCGTTGCGACGGGCGGCGAGGTGAGTGTGTCCTGCTACGGGCTGAAGGGGCTTGCGACGGCATTACGGTACACGTTGAAAGGCGAACCGCTCGAGACGGGCGAGGAGACCCGGCGAGTGTTCTTGCGCACTCTAAAGGTGCTGGTGGCAGAGGATAACGCGGTAAACCAGCGCCTTTTCAAAGAGCAGTTCAAGGTGCTGGGTTGTGAAACGCATCTGGCAGAAGATGGGCAACGTGCGCTGGAATGTCTCGAGCGCGAGCGCTTCGACGTGCTGGTGACGGATCTGGCGATGCCGCTGATGGACGGCTATGCGCTGGCCAGCGAAGCGCGCTCGCGCTGGCCGGAAATGCCGGTAGTCGCCGCGACCGCCGATGCGACGCCAGGGGAACGCGCGAGGTGCGCGGCCGCGGGCATCATGCGGGTGGTCAACAAGCCGCTGCAGCTCGCCGATCTGGTGGCGACGCTGTCGGCAGTGACCGGCGTACCCGGTGCAGCCGTGGAAACGGGCACGAGCGGGGGACGGCGTACCGGGATGCTGGGTGGCCGGGCACTGCCCGCGCATATGCTGGAGGCATTCCTGAAGTCGCGCGAAGGTTCGCTGGCGGCAATCGATGCCGCCTACGATACCGGTAACGAGGCGGAGGTGCTGGCGCAGCTGCATTCGCTGCGCGGTGCGCTGAACGTGTTCGGATACGAGGAACTGGCCGATCAGCAGGCTGAACTGGAGGCGCGAATCAAGCGGGATGGCCTCGACGCTGTCGCGAAGAGGGAGTTCGTTGCAATTGTTCACGCCGTCGAGCGAGCCGAGACATGGGGCGTCGGTTAGCAAGGGCTTCTGCCGGTAAGCGTGGCGTCGCGCTCGGTGTGTAGACTTTCACGAGCAACGGCAAGTTGATCATCAAGCCTTCGGCCCCGACCACCGCGTCAGGCACGTTTTCTGCAGGCGCGGGCGTCGCGTTTGTTTGCCAGAAAGCCGCTGCGGTTGGCGCTGCCTGCCGCGGGCAATTCCTCTTTCGCTGTTTCGTCATGCAGCGGATAATCAAGCGGCCACCTCGCATGTAAGGCACTTCAAGGACGAGGCGTCCGGTCCAAGCGTCAACGCCTCTGGAGCCTATGACCCGATCCGCGCAAGGCAATGTGCTAGACCGCTTTCGCCACTACCAACACCTGTTGATGTTTGGCGGCGGGGCAGTGATCACGATGGTCGTGCTGGCTGCGTTCGCCATCAACGTGGTGTCCATCCTGAATGCCTATTTCACCCTCCAGCACAGTGAAGTGCTGCTCAATGAGCAGGAAGTTTCAAGCCTGTACTTGCGCTACTTCACGAACATGCAGAACTCCATCCGGCTCCTCGAAATTGCGTGGCGGGCCAATGAGCAAGCCGCGCCGGCCCTTGTTCAGCGATTCAACGAAAACGGTCAGATGCTTCGTGTGCAACAGGCGCCAGATCACGTGCCCGTGATCATTGCCGGCACCTCGCCCGTGAGCCCGCCTGTAGCGATAGTCGGTCGGTACATCAGGCTTGCTGAGCTGACCAGCGATGGATTGATGGTGATGGCGGAGCGAAACGGCGGCGTTTTGAATTCATGGCTGTACAGCCCCGACTATGGTCTCGTGCTGATGGTGGCAACGTCGTCGTCTGGCGATGCGCAATTGGGCACTCTGCTTTCTGATCGCGGTCGGCTTGTCGCCACGCTGACCGGCTCCCGCGGCGATCGTCTGGTGCCGGAAGGTGCACCTTTACGTGATCCGCGTACGGGGGGGCGTGCGCTTCGCTGGTTGCCTCTCTCACAAGGCGCTTTGAGTGGCTTGCCGTCGATTCGAGTTGCAGCGACCGTGTTCGACGGCAGCAAGAAGCCGTTCGGGGTCGTCGTTTCCGAGATTCCCGTTGCCGTTGTGACATCCTCGCTAGGAAAGGTCAGCTTCGATGGCTCGCTGTTGCTTTTCGCGCGCGACGGCCAGGTGATCGCTTCGAGCGGCGAACAGGCGAACGACCCGGCGACCTTACGCGTCTCTCGCTCGCTGGGTATGGAGAACATCGCCCGGGCCACCGGGGCTGTCTATCGAGACGGCCATGTGCTATTTGGCTGGCCACTCTCCGACACGGGCGCAACGCTTGTCTTCGTCGAGTCGTGGCGCGCCGTCGCGAGAGGTATCAGTGGCTCGGTTGCCCAATCGGCAGTGACAACAGGTGCCATCATCCTGGTGGTGTGGACGCTTCTCCTGTTGTTCAATCGGCGCGTTTTCCAGCCGGTTCTGATGCGCTCGAAGCAGGTATTCGAGAGCGAGCAATTGAGCCGTACGCTGGTCGAGACGGCACCGGTCGGGCTGGAGCTGATCGCCGTGGACAGTGGCGAGGCGCTGTTGAGCAGCCCGACAATGATCGATACGGCCTCACAACTGCTCGCGCCGGCGTCGGCCTTGTCGGCGGAACTGGTTCGACGACACCAGGAAGCCGGCGGGCGGGGCGGTGCGAAAAACGTCACGCGGGAGGCGCTGACGTTGCCCACGCGTGAAGGCGGCGAGTTGAATCTCTCGGTGAGTATCGCACCGGCGCGCTACGGCGGGCAGGATGTGCTGGTGACGGCATTCACGGACGTCACGGCGGAAAAAAACCTCGCGCGTCAATTGCAGGAGGCAAAACACGCATCCGACTCGGCGAACGCGGCGAAATCGGCGTTCCTCGCGGCGATGAGCCACGAGATCCGTACGCCGCTGAACGCGATCCTGGGAAATCTGGAGTTGCTGTCGCACTCGCAGCTTGATGCATTGCAGCGTGACCGGCTGAAGACAATCCGCGGCTCGTCGGACGGGCTGCTTGCGATCGTCAGCAACGTGCTGGACTTCTCGAAGATCGAGGCCGGCGAGATGACGCTGGAGCACATCGTGTTCGACGCGCAGGAGGTAGCGTCGCAGGCACTGGCGATATTCGGGCCATTGGCCCGCGCGAAGGGCGTGATGCTGACAGGTGAGTTCGGCACCTCGGCGACGCGGCCGATACGGGGCGATCCGACGCGGCTCGATCAGGTATTGAACAACTTGCTGGCGAATGCCATCAAGTTCACGGAGCAGGGCGAGGTGATGCTGCGGCTGGCAATACAGCCGGACAAGCGCGTTCAACCTGGCCGCGACAGTCAACTGCTGGTGATCGAGGTGGAAGACAGCGGGATTGGCATGTCACCCGAGCAGCAGGTGAACCTGTTCCAGGCGTTCACTCAGGTCGATGCGACGATCAGCCGTCGTTTTGGCGGCACGGGATTGGGGCTTGCATTGTGCGCGCGGCTCGTGCATGCGATGGGCGGGACGATCACGGTGCGTAGTGAGCCTGACGCGGGTAGTGTGTTTACGGTGCTGTTGCCGCTCGGCGACTGCGAAAGCATGCCGGCGCCAGACATGCCTCAGTTCGCAGACGAATTGGTGCTGTTTGTAGCGGATGCCGACGCTTGGCACGCCTACGCGGTCGCGGCGATGGAGGCATGGGGGCTCAAGGTGGAGGCGTACCGGCATCCGGCGCAACTCGATCCGGAGAAGGTGGCGGCGGCGGACACGCTGATTCTATGCGGCGACCGAGGGACCTGGCATGCGGACGAAGAGTGCGAGCTGCTCGAAGAGTCGTCCTGGGTGATCGACTGCAGTCCAGACGGCCCAGCCAGTCCCGTCGCCACGGGACAGGTGGTGAAGGTATCGAGCTACGGCCTGAAGGGACTGGCGGCGGCGCTGCGGTACACGGTACAGGATGAACCACTGGAGGTCGGCACGCAGACGCAGAGGGTGCTGTCGCGTCGGCTGAAAGTGCTGGTTGCGGAAGACAACGCAGTGAACCGGCAGTTGTTTGAAGAGCAGTTACAGTTGCTCGGTTGCGAGCCTCATCTGGCGGAAGATGGACAGCAGGCGCTGGAATGTCTGTCGCGGGGGCGCTTCGACGTGCTCGTGACGGATCTGGCGATGCCCGTGGTGGACGGCTATGAGCTCGCGATCGCGGTGCAGGCGCGCTGGCCTGAGATGCCGATCGTCGCAGCGACGGCGAGCGCGACGCTGGAAGAGCGAGCCCGATGTGAGGCGGTGGGGATAACGCGACTGGTGACCAAACCGTTGCAGCTCGATGTGCTGTCGGCGACGCTCTCGGAGGTCACCGGGGTGCCGGGTATGCCGGTGCAGGCGGGTGGCCGCGAGGGTGAGCGTGATGGCGTGCTGGGTGGGCGGACCGTACCGGATCACGTGCGTTCGACGTTCCTGAGGTCATGTGAGGCGTCGCTGGCCGCGCTCCATGCAGCGTCCGACGCGGGCGACGCCGCCCGGATACTCGCTGAGCTACATTCCCTTCGAGGTGCGCTCAGGGTGTTCGGCTACGACGCGCTTGCAGAGCGGTGCGCCCAGATGCAGGACACGATATCGAAGGAGGGCGTCGCGGCGGCGCTGGCCGCACTCGATGGGCTCGACGATCAATTGCGCGCCCGTGTCCTCGCGGACGGGATCAATTTACGCGACATCCTCGCTCGTATCCTCGAGCTTGCAGAGCGGCCAGAACGCGCCGACGCACTCCTGAAAATCGTTCATCTTATTCGTATGGCCTTGCGGCCCATTGATCTGCACGACGCGGCGGAGGCGACTAGTGACAAGGCTTGAGTGGATAAATATAATTCGTCGAATTATATGGTATGTAGTGCGAATTGAATAAAGTGAAGTGTATCGAGTTCGATCATGCAGATACGGCTCTTAACGGTTGTATTCCTTTTCACAAACGCCATTGCGACCGCACAAACGTTGGGTGGACACCCGTTCGTTCCACCATATCAAAGCGCCGTCACCGCATCGGGATTCTGGTCTTACCGCCCACCAACAAGGAACTTCATCGCGCTCGGACGCGGCGCCCACCGGGATGAGCCGTGTTCAGATCAGAATGTTTATCCGCTGGGCGGCCTCTCCTTTGAAATGACATGCCCGCACTGGGACGCGTTGAACAGTCGGAGATGGCGAACTGGCGATGTCCGCGACATCCACGAAGCCTTTAAGGAGGAATTTCATTCGCAATGAATACGCGGACGTTTGGCTAATGGGAGCGCATCGTTCTTGCAATAAGCATCATTCAACGGTCGCGCTCCAGGTTCGCGACCGTTTCCGCAACCGCAAGAAACGTCTGCACAATACCCCGCTTACGCTGGCTATGAAGGCAAACTACCGAATCGACATTGCAGCCGCGTAGCTCCTCGACCGGGATGGCAACGGTTCGCGTGCCTGCGGGAATCTCGCGCTCAAGCACGAAGCCAATGCCGAGGCCTTGCCTGACCGCTTCCAGCACGGCCTCCCGACTACCCAGTTTCATTGCCGTCGGGAGCGAGACTTTCGCGCGCCGCAAGGCTTCGTCGACCAGCCGCTGGGTATTGGAGCCCGCCTCCCGGCGGATCACGGAATACGCGCGAAGATCGGCAACGCTCACGCTTTTGGCCGCTGCGAGCGGGTGGCGCTTCGGCACGAGCACCCGCATGTCCTGTTGCGCGACGGGAATCGCCATTACCCGGGTATCGCTTTTGACATTGCCGATGACGGCCGCGTCAACGCGATACGCCAGCAGATCGTCCCAGACCTCACGCTGACTTCCGAACGAGACCGATAGTTCGATGTCCGGATACTGCGCACGAAAAGCGGCCACCACTTGCAGGATTACCTGGGGGCCGTCAGCAGCGAGCTTGAGGCTGCCGTGCCGGAACAGAGTCGCCTGGCTCACCATGTCCTCGATCTGCTCTTCCACCGCAAACATCTGCCGGGTCAATTCAAAGAGCGGCTTCGCGGCATCGGTTAGAGAAGCGCCTTCGGCCGTGCGGACAAAGAGAGCCTGCTTGCAATCTTCTTCCAGATTGCGAATCTGCGCTGTGATGGCCGGTTGTGTCAGGCCTAGAAGACTCGCTGCCTTCGAGAAACTCCCTTCCCGGGCGACAGCGTCGAATGCCCTGAGCTGGAAATAGCGCATTGCCATCGCGAACCTCGACCCATCAATTTCAATGCGAAAATATAGCATCCATATTAATTTGACTGGCAGATCGGCTGCACGATACGCTCGGTGTTGTTGCTGCGCGGTTGGATCCGGGCGCGGCTCCCCCTAACACGCACTGTGATTCGTCATGAGCAAAGAAATCGATTACCTCAATCCTGCCCTGCCTCGGGGCCTCCGACGAGTGAGCCTGCCCGTGATCGACGCGACTCCCGGAACGCTGAGTGGCTATGGAGTGCTTGTGAACGACCCGGGCGAATGCGAGGTCGAAATCGTGCAGTGGCCAGCCGTGGGCTCAAGACCCATCGACCCGGGAACCGGTAACGAAGCGGGTACGACCGAAGGCACATTCGTCAGCGAATGGCGCGGCGACATCCTGTACGGTCGAAACGAAGCGGTAGGCGGCAACTATGTCCTCGCGTACGCCACGGAGCCAGACGACGCGCGCGAAGACAGCCTGGTCGCACCGGAGCGCATGTTGCTTTGGCATGCGAACTATCACCCGGACGGCGGTCAGCTCTTCTTCCCGCTTGATCGCCGCCCGTTCTATGTTCCGCTGGCATTGCCCGGCGACGACATTACGCCGGAAAAATTCGTCTGCTTCCGGTTCGACGGTCAACAAGGCCTCTACATTCACCCCAACATCTGGCATGAGGGTGTGTTCACCCTGGAAGGAGCCCAGCGGTTCTTCGACAAACAAGGCGCTGTCCACGCCCGCGTCTCGGTCGAATTTGCGCAGGAGTTTGGTTGCTTGCTGGAAGCCCCCATTCGCCTGTGACGCGCAGCCACGTGTTCCGTGAGCCTGCTTGCGCAGGTGCTGGGTAAGCGCGACAAAAGTGTCTTCGACCCAAGGCTCGTCAAGACCGCCTAACACCCTCATCCAAACCGGACACAATACACCGGCGGCAAATGCGCTGAGATCAGTTGCCAGCTCTCGCCACTGTCCCCGGACGTCCACAACCCGCCCGTGGTGGACCCCATCGCGAGGCGCGTGCCGGATTCGTCGATAGCGAGCCCGTGCCGGTACACGAGATCGTAGGCCGGTGCAGCCGGCAGCCCTTTCGAGAAGCGCTCGAACGTGCGGCCCCCATCGCGTGTACGCGTAACGACGAACTGGCCATCGACCGGAATACGGTACTGGTCTTTGACGGCGGGCACGAACCACGCGGTATCCGGCTCGCGCGGGTGCACGGCAACCGCGAAGCCGAAACTCGATGGCTGCGCTTCGATTCGTTGCCAACGCCCGGAGCCGTTGGTCGAGCGGAAGATTCCGCAGTGATGCTGCGCCCACAGCACCTCAGGATCGGACGGGCATTGCACGATCCGGTGCGGGTCTTGCGCGTTGGGCTCGCCGCGCTGCTCCGGCGGCATATAGTCGGCCTCCATGCCGTCGGCACTCAGGCGCCAGGTCGCGCCGCCATCCGCCGTTTGCCAGACGCCGCCGCACGACACGCCGACTGTCACGTGCCGGCTGTCGCGCGGATCGACCATCACGGAGTGGATACCCGCCGCGTCGTAGCCGCCTCCCATCCATTCGCGGCGCTCCGGACGATCCCAGAGCGCGCGGTTGAGCACCCAGGTGTCGCCGCCATCGCCGGAACGGAAGAGGCCGCCGGGAATCGTGCCGGCCCACAACACGCCCGGTTCGTCCGGGCCGCCGGTTTCGAGCGACCAGATTTGCTGAAGTGTCCACGGCGTGGGATTGGGCGTTTGCGCAGCTTCTGCGCTGTCACCGGCTGGCGGTTCGTCGGCAGGCTGCGGCGGGTAGACGGGAACCGCGCACTCTTCCCAGGCGGTCATGCCCGCGCGCCGGCGATGCAGCTTCACGCCGAAGTGACCGAGGTTGAGCGCGGCATATAGCGATCCGTCGCGCGGATCAGGCAGCACCATGCTCACCGGTTCACCCATGAAATGCGGCTCACCGAGGGTCCAGCCACCCGCGCCGTCGGCCTGCAGAACGAACAATCCCTTGCGGGTCCCAACCAGCAATCGATCGCTCATGTCGCGTGTCTCCTCGTTCGTGTCTGCGGGGGACTTTTATCCGCCCGAGAGCGCCTGGATGACGTGAACCTGGCTGTCCTCACTAAGTGCATCGGACAGATGTTGTCGGTCGCGCACCGGCCGGCCGTCGACGAACACCGCGAGATGTTTGCGCAGTGCGCCCTGATCGTCGAGGATGTAGCCGCGCAACCGGGGTTGCGCGGCAAAGACGGCTTCGAGTGCTTCGCCTAGCGTATGTGCGTCGATCTCGCGCTCGGGCGTCGCGATGTGCCGTTGAATCGAAGCAGCGAAGCGGATGCGCGGCATGGCGGGTTGTCGGGCGCGAGAGCCTTGTTAGTCGATTCTGAAGTGTAGACGATTCGTTGCGGGCTTCACGCGCCTTGCTGCGTATCATCCGACGCCACGCCCAACTCCGCCGCAAGCCGTTCCACGAGCGCGCGCAACCGCGCTACCTCGCCGGCCAGGCGCTCATGATCGCCACGCAACGCCTCGAACTCCGCGAACGACACGCTACTGCCCGCAACGGGCTCGCCACCGCCGGCTGCCACCTCGTCGGCGCTGCTCTCCACCTCGCCGCACAGCAAATGCATCCATCGATTTTCGCGCTCGCCGGGTGCGCGCGGCAGCTTCACGACGAGCGGCGGTTCGCGTTCGGCGAGCTCAGCGAGGAAGGCCTCGACCGAAGACACATCGGCAAAACCATGCAGCCGCGCCGAGTTCAACCGCAGCTCGGCTGCTGTCTGCGCGCCGCGCAGCATGATGACCGTGAGGAGTGCGACCGCCTGGGCCGGAATGCCCAGCACGCGGTTCAGGTTGTGCTCGAAACGCGGCACGCGGCTGCTGCTGCCTTCGAATACGAGACTCAGGTGCTTGAGGTCTTCGATCGCGCCGAGCACCTCGGTTTCGCTCACGTTCATTACCGGCGTGCGCGCGGTCTTCTGGTTGCAGCCCGACGTGAGCGCATTGAGCGAAAGCGGGTAAGTATCGGGCACCGTGTGCTGTTTCTCGACCAGCACGCCCAGGATGCGTGCTTCGAGTTGCGTGAGTGTGCGTAGCGTGCGCGGCGAGGCGCTATCGGCAGAAGAGTTCATGTTCAACCCGGTCGTCGTAGATCGTTCGTGGGGGGAGATCATACGCGCATTGCGTAGCCCGCCGGCGGCAATTTTCTGACCGGGTCGATCGCGTCAAACGCCTTCTCGTTCCTTGAGGCGCTTGCGGTGCGCCGCGACCTTCGCGCGGTTGCCGCACAGCGCCATGCTGCACCAGCGGCGCGCGTGGCCGCGCGTATGGTCGGCGAACAGCAAGGTGCAGCGGTGGCCTTCGCACGCCTTCACATGCGTGAAATCTTCTTCGCAGACCAGTTTGGCCATGGCCTCGGCGATGGGCAGCAGCAATGCGTCCGGCGATTGCCAGCGCCGGAGCGTACGCAGCTGCAGCCCATCGGCGGCATCCGGCGCGCCCGCGACGATGGCGTCATGGCGCGCGTCGCCTTCGAGGATGCGGTTGAGCGGTTCCAGCGCACCCAGGTCGCGTGCGGTGAGCGGCTCGCCTTTGTGCGCCCGCACGAATTCCCGGAACCATTCGCGCAGTTCGCGCGCACGTGCGGCCAACGCGTCGAGTTCGGCCTGGCTGGCCTGCTCGCGCATCTGCGCCAGCACGGCCGCCGGCACGAGATCCGCCTGCGCAAGCCACGCAAGCAATCCCTCTCCATCGCCGAGCCAATCCACAGGTTCGTCCGCGGGCGTTGCCACCGAATTGAGGAAATCGAGGCCCAGCGCGTCGGCCACGAAGATCGCGGGGTTCTGGCGGTAGTCCATTGCGGGCGCCAAATGAAGTGAAGTTGGGATAAATGTAACCGTTAAAAATGCACTTGACAAGTTACTTGCGCAGTTAGTAACCTTTAAAACGTGATTTTAGAGGTTACAAGAGGGTTGCAAGGCCAAGCGGATTTCAGGGCGCCATGCAGCTAGCCACTTTCCCAGGAGGAATCAGAGATGGCTTCGGAAAACGTAAGCGTGGTGCTGGCTCACGGCGCGTGGGCGGACGGTTCGAGCTGGAGCAAGGTGATTGGCCGTTTGCACGCGGCCGGCATCGAGGCTGTTGCGGCGCCGTTGCCGCTCACGTCGCTTGGCGACGATGTCGCGGCGGTCACAAGGGCAATCGCGCGGACGATCGAGCGCGCGCCTGGCCCCGTCGTGCTGGCGGGACATGCCTACGCAGGCGCTGTGATCGGCGCGGTGCGCCATGAGGCGGTCTGCGCGCTGGTCTATGCCGCGGCGCTGGCGCCCGACGAAGGCGAGACCGTGGCCGGCGTGTTCTACCGCGGCGAGACGCATCCGCTGGCGCCGAAGCTCGCACCCGATGACGAGGGCTGGATCTGGCTGCCGCACGAGGCGTTTGCCGCGGCTTTCGCGCAAGACGCGGCACCCGGGGAGCTCGCGGTGCTGGCCGCCGTGCAGCGCCCGATTGCAGCGGCGTGCATCGGCGAGCGGGTGGGGCGGCCGCTGTGGCGCGACTTGCCCGCGTGGTATCTGGTCGCCGGCCGGGACCGCATGATCGACCCGGCCACGCAGCACTTCATGGCGCGCCGCATGAATGCGAACGTGCGCACCTGCGACGCGGATCACACGCCTCTCGTGACGGCCTCCGACGCTGTCGCGCAAGTGATTATCGAAGCGGTGCGGTCGGCCGCTGCCCAGTGAATGAATGTCTGACTGATTCGTCTTTCAAGGAGAGAGAGCATGTCCACCGTTTCGTATCGCCAGGCCGATGTCGATGGTTTCAACGTGTTTTATCGCGAGGCCGGCCATGCCGGTGCGCCGAAGCTGTTGCTGCTGCACGGTTTCCCAAGCTCCGGTCACATGTTTCGCGATCTGATTCCGAAGCTGGCCGACCGTTTTCATATCGTCGCACCGGATCTGCCGGGATTCGGGCAATCGGATATGCCTTCGCGCGATCGTTTTGCATACACGTTCGACAACATCGCGAAGGTGATCGAGCGCTTCACCGAGGTGATCGGTTTCGACCGCTACGCGGTTTATGTGTTCGACTACGGCGCACCCACCGGTTTCCGTCTAGCCGTCAGTCATCCTGAACGTATTACGGCGATCATTTCGCAAAACGGCAACGCT
The DNA here is from genome assembly GCF_905220215.1 of Paraburkholderia sp. J12. NCBI lineage: Bacteria > Pseudomonadati > Pseudomonadota > Betaproteobacteria > Burkholderiales > Burkholderiaceae > Paraburkholderia > Paraburkholderia sp. J12. The sequence continues at coordinate 216,530 of NZ_CAJMZC010000007.1, read as the reverse complement.
TACGTAGAAGGATTGAGCGACGGTTGGAACCCGATCCGCGCGTACTGGGAAACGCCGAACGAGGCGAACCGCCAGGCGCTGCGCGCCATGCTCACGCCGGAAACGACGAAGTGGCAGTACACGCACGGCGTGCCCGATGTCACGCAAGTCCCGCCGGACGGTTATACGCTCGACGATCATTATCTTTCGCGTCCGGGTGCCGACGAAATCCAGCTCGATCTTTTCGGCGACTATCGTAACAACGTGGCACGGTATCCCGCGTTCCAGCAGTATTTCCGCACGCATCAGCCGCCGTTCCTCGCGGTGTGGGGCAAGAACGATCCGTTCTTCCTGCCCCCGGGCGCAGAGGCTTTCAAGCGCGATCTGCCCCAGGCGGTCGTGCGTTTCTTCGATACCGGCCATTTCGCGCTCGAAACACACGCTGCGGAAATTGCCGAAGCGATTGCGGCATTCCTCGCTCGCTGACCGCGCGAGGCGCGAGCCTGATTCGATTCACGACATGGAGAAAGCGATGTCCACGAAAGTTGCAATCGTCACGGGCGCGAGCCAGGGGATTGGCCGCTCCACGGCCGTCCGGCTCGCGCGCGACTTCGGCGCAATCGCGCTGGTTGCGCGCAACCGCGCGAACCTCGAAGAAACCGCCGGAGAAGTGCAGCGCGCGGGTGCCCAGGCACTCGTGATCGACCTCGATCTGGGTGACCCGGCAGCGGCCCAGCAAGTGGTGGAGCGCACACTCGCGGCGTTCGGCCGGATCGACGCGCTGCTCAACATTGCGGGCGCGGTGCCGCAGATCGACGTGTTCGAGATGAGCGACGACGAGTGGGACCGCGGGCTCGCGTTGAAGCTGCATGGCGCGCGCCGTCTCACGGTGGCCGCATGGCCTTCGCTGAAGGCGGCTTCGGGATCGGTGGTGCTGATGTCCGGCAATTCGGCGCTGTTTCCCAAGGCGCCGTATGCGGCGGTGGGCACGATCAACGCGGCGATCGTAGCGCTTGCCAAAGCGTTCTCCGATCGCGGTATTGCCGATGGCGTGCAGGTCAACAGCGTGTTGCCGGGGCCGGTGATGACAGGCCGGCGGCGCAGCTATCTCGAACACTGGGCGCCGCTGCACGACATGACGGTGGAAGAGGCCACCGCGAAGTTCCCGGCGGAAGCGGGTATTGCGCGCTACGGCACGCCGGAGGAGGTCGCCGAACTGATGGCGTTCGTGGTATCGCCCGCAGCGCACTGGATGACCGGCACCACGCTGCGCATGGATGGCGGAGAAGTGAAGTCGGTGTGAGCGACGAAGCGTGCGCCGGAAGCCCGGCGCACGCGGGTTCACCACGTATCGACGAAAGGCCGCTTTTTGCTGTTGCGTGCGGGCTGATCGGGAGGAACAGCGGGCACCGCATTCAGGCCCCGCATCAACCAGCGGCGCGTTTCGGCGGGATCGATGACCGCGTCGATTTCGAGGAAGCTCGCCATGTTGATGGCCTTGCCGTTGCGATACGCTTCGGCCACCATGCGCTCGAACAATTGCTGTCGCGCGGTCGGATTTTCTACTGCCGCAAGCTCTTTCGCATAGCCCAGCCGCACCGCGCCCTCCAGCCCCATCGCGCCGAATTCGCCGCTTGGCCAGGCGGCGGTGAAGAGCGGCGCGTGAAAGCTGCCCGCCGCCATGGCTTGCGCACCGAGCCCGTAGCCCTTGCGCAGCACCACGGTAAAGAAAGGCACGCTCAGGCTTGCTGCGGCGACGAACATGCGCGAAACATGCCGCACCGTTGCCTGCTTTTCCGATTCCGGCCCGACCATGAAGCCCGGCGTGTCGCACAGCGAAAGCAGCGGGATGTCGAATGCATCGCAGAGCTGCATGAAGCGGGCGGCCTTGTCGCCGGCCTGCGCGTCGATGGCGCCGCCCAGATGCTTGGGATTATTGGCAAGCAATCCGAACGGTTTTCCTTCTATGCGCACGAATGCCGTAATGAGACCCGGCGCGAACTGCCGCCGCAATTCGAGCACGGACCCGCTATCGGCGAGCGTTTCGATCACGCGGCGTATGTCATAGACGCGCAGGCGGTTTTCGGGAATCGCCTCGCGCAGCAGGCGCTGGTCGGCGCAGGACCAGTCGTCGAGCGGGCCCTGGAAGTAGGCGAGGTATTGCTTCGCTACGCGCACGGCCTCGGCTTCGTCTTCCACGAGCACGTCGATCACGCCGTTGGCCGACTGCACGCTCGACGGCCCCACTTCTTCGGGCGCGAACGTGCCGAGTCCGCCGCCTTCGATCATGGCCGGCCCGGCCATGCCGATGCTCGCATTGCGCGTGGCGATGATGACGTCGCAGCAGCCCAGCAACGCGGCATTGCCCGCGAAGCAGCGCCCGGACACCACGCCCACGAGCGGCACGAGCCCCGAGAGCCGCGCCATGGCCGCGAAGGTGTGGCAATCGAGGCCCGCCACGCCCACGTAGTCGGTGTCGCCGGGACGCCCGCCGCCGCCTTCGGCGAACAGCACGAGCGGCACGCGCCACTGCCCGGCGAGTTGCAGCATGCGGTCGGTCTTCTTGTGGCTCATCATGCCTTGCGTGCCAGCGAACACCGTGTAGTCGTAGGCGATTGCCATGCAGCGGGCGGCCTGCGCGCCGAAGCGCTCCGCGTTGACGGTGCCGAGGCCGGCCACGAGGCCGTCGGCCGGGCTCTGTCCGATCAGGTCTTCCAGCGGCCGGCGGCGGCGTTGCGCCGCGAGCGCCAGCGCGCCGTATTCGATGAAGCTGTCCGCGTCGAGCAGATCGTTCAGGTTTTCGCGCGCGGTGCGCTGGCCGGTCTTGCGCCGTTTCGCCACGGCGAGCGGGCGGCGTTCGTCGCGCGTGATCGCGTGACGTTCAAGCACTTCGGCGAGATCGGCGCGGATATGCGTGAGGTCGTGTTCCGCTTCGCTCTGCTCGAGCGTGCCCGTCACCTCGGCGGGTTCGACATAGAGCAACGGTGCGCCTTCGAACACGCTGTCGCCGGGCTCGACCGCCACCGTGCGCACGACTCCGCTTTGCCTTGCCTGCACCACGAATTCCATCTTCATCGCTTCGAGCACGGCCACCTGCTGGCCGGTGGCGACGGTGTCGCCGGGCTGCACGTCGAGGCTCACGAGCACGCCCTGGCTCGGCGCGTTCAGGGGCACGCAACCGGGCGGCGCGTCGGCTTCGTTGCCTTGTGTCGCTTTGTCGGGCGTCGGCGAAGCGTTGCGGAAAAACAGTGGGCGATGCGCATCGGCACTCGGTGCGAGCAGTGCATCGATGTGCGCTTCGATGTAGCGCGTGTTGACGTTGCAGGCCGCGAGATCGGGTAGCTGAAGCAGGTTCTGCAGGAAGTGGATATTGTTGGCCACGCCTTCCAGACGAAACTCGCAGAGCGCGCGCGCGGCGCGGCGCAGGGCGAGCGCGAAGTCGTCGCCGTGGGCGATCACTTTCGCGAGCAGCGAGTCGTAGCTCGGGCTCGTGGTGTAGCCCGCGTAACCGTAGCCGTCCACGCGCACGCCGACGCCGCCCGGCGGTTCGTAGGCGCGCAGCACGCCGCCGGCGGGGCGGGCGCTGCCGTCCGCCTGCATGGTTTCCAGATTCACGCGCAACTGCACGGCGTACCCGCGTGCGGCAGGAGGCTCCTGCAGTTTCAGCGCGGCGAGCGTCGCACCCTGCGCGAGCCGCAACTGCGCGGCGACGAGATCGACACCCGTGATTGCTTCGGTCACGCAGTGCTCGACCTGCACGCGCGGGTTCGCCTCCATGAACACGAAGTCGCCGCGCGCGCGATCGACGAGAAATTCGAACGTGCCGATGCCGCGATAGCCCACGGCGCGCGCCAGCGTGAGCGCCGCGTCGATCACACGCTCGCGCAGCGCGGGATCGAGCCCCGGCGCGGGCGCGATCTCGATCACTTTCTGATGGCGGCGCTGCAGGCTGCAGTCGCGTTCCCAGAGGTGGCTTACGTGCGCACCGTCGCCCACCACCTGGACTTCCACGTGCCGCGCATCGTCGATGAGGCGTTCGACATACAGCGCGCCGTCGCCGAATGCGCTGCGGGCTTCGGACTCGCAGCGCGCCCAGGCGTCGTCCAGTTCCCCCGCGTGACGCACCGCGCGCATGCCGCGTCCGCCGCCGCCCGCGAGCGCTTTCACCATGATCGCGCCGTGCTCGACGAAGAACGCATGCGCCTCGTTGCGCGTGACGGCGCGATTGCTGCCCGCCGCGAGCGGCACGCCGCAGCGCGCGGCAAGTTCGCGGGCACGTGCCTTGTCGCCGAAGGTTTCCAGCACGTCCACGGAAGGGCCGACGAAAGTGAGCCCCGCTTCCTCGCAGCGCCGCGCAAATGCCGCGCTTTCGCTGAGAAAACCGTAGCCGGGATGCACGGCGTCGCAGCCGTTGGCGAGCGCGGCTTCGATCAGCCGCTCGATGTCGAGGTAGGCCGCCGCGCCGCGGGCGCCGAGAGGGACGGCCGCATCGGCCTTGCGCACGTGCAGCGATTGCGCGTCGTCGTCGGCGAATACCGCGACGCTGCGCAGGCCCGCATCGGCGGCGGCGCGGGCAATGCGGATGGCGATCTCGCCGCGATTGGCGATCAGAAGAGTCTTGATGGGCTTCGTCACAGCAGATTTTCCAGTTCCTGTTTTCTGACCTTGCCGGTGGCGGTCATCGGCAGTGCGTCCAGCACGCGGATCTCCGGCACCTTGTAGGGCGCCATCGATTCGCGGCACCACGCCGCGAGTTCTCCGGCTGTCGCCGCGCTGCCGGGCTTGAGCACGATGAAGGCCACCGGGCGCTGGCCGCGCGCCGCATCGGGCTGGCCGATCACGGCGCTGCCGGCAATTGCCGGGTGTTGGCCGAGCAGCGCTTCGAGCTCGCTGGGAAAGACGCTCATGCCGTTCACCTTGAGCATTTCCTTGCGCCGTCCCAGATAGCGGATGAAGCCTTCCTCCGTGATGACGGCAAGATCCCCGGTGTGCAGCCAGCCCTCGCGCAGCGCTTCGGCGCTGGCCTGCGGGCGGCCCCAGTAGCCTTTGAGGAGCGACGGCGAGCGCACGCAGAGTTCGCCTTCCGCACCGGGCGGCAGCAGCGCGCCGCTCGCGAAGTCGCAGACCTTGAATTCGGTGCCGGGCACCGGCAGGCCGACGAAGGTGGGCTGGGCGCGCAGGTCGAGATCGTCGTCCTGCAGGCCGAGCGTGAAGGTGTCGCAGGTGTGCGTCTCGGTCATGCCGTAGCTGAATTCGTAAAGCGTGCAGCCCGTGAGCGCGCGCCAGCGGCGCCGGTAGTCGGGTGTGAGCTTCTTGATGAACGAGATCGCGCCTACGCGTTGCAGCGAGGTGAAATCGAAGCCGGCCGCGCGCGGATGGTCGAGCACTTCCGCCACGCTATCGACGAGCATGCCGCAATGGCTCACGCGGTAATGCTGCACGGCGCTCATCCACGCGAGCGGGTCCCAGCGCGCGAGCAGCACGAGCGCGGCGCCGGTGAATACGGGAAAAAGCAGGCCCGCGTTTTCGCCCGCAATCCAGAACTCGGGCAGGAAGTTCAGGAACACGGCGCGCTCGTCGGCGGCGAGTGCCACGGGCAGGAAGCTCGCGCAGGTGTAGAGCATGTCGCCGTGAGTGTGGATGCAGCCTTTGGGCAGGCCGGTCGTGCCGCCCGTGTAGTTGAGCGCGGCGATGTCGTCGAGCTGCGCGACGTGGGCGGGGGCCGGTGTTTCGATGGCTGCGAGCGCGGGGAGCAGGTCGATGAAGTCGTTGAAGTCGTCGCACGCGACTTTGGGCGCCTCCACCAGGTCTGGCACGGGGATGGGAGACACGGCGCCGCGCATCTCGCCGAGGTTCGTCGCGAGCACCGCGCGCAACCCGCATTCGTCGCGCACCTGGCGCACCACGGGCAGCAGCTGATCGAAGCAGACCAGCACCTGGGCGCCGCTGTCCTTGAGTTGATAGCCGAGTTCGAGTGCCTTCGAAAGCGGGCTCACGGGCGCGTGCACCGCGCCGCACTTGAGGATGCCGTAGAAGACGATGTGCATCTGCGGGCAGTTCGGCATGAAGACCGCTACCCGGTCGCCGGGCTTCACGCCCAGCGAAGCGAGCAGCGCGGCGCAGCGGTCGCTCAGCCGGTCCAGCTCGCCGTAGTTGAGCGTGCGGCCGTAGAAGTGCAGGGCGGGGCGTTCGGGCGCGCGGCAGGCCCATTCGCGCAGATAGTCGGCGATCGGCCGCTGGCCGAGCGGGTAGTGCGGCTCGCGCGGCGTGCCCACGGGCCATGCCTCGTTCCAGAGCCGGTGTAGATGGTCCAGATACTCGCGTTCGTTCATCGGGGCCTCGCGGACCTGCGGGTGACGGTCTGGCCATGTTAGAGGGGCGAACCGAGGGCTGGAACTGATGGTTTTTCATCCCGCGACATGAATAATGTTCATGATTGGCGGCCGGGCGGCTCCGGCACCCACGCGTTATTCGATGATGGTTAGCACCTCGCTGGCACAGCGCACGGACACCCCACACGCACCATGAACGATCAGCATGAATGGCCGGCCACGGGCCGCATCGACCTGAACCTGTTCCGGGTCTTCGAAGTCGTCTATCGCGAGCGCAATCTCACGCGGGCGGCGGCCATCCTGCATCTGAGCCAGTCGGCCATCAGCCATGCGCTGGCGCGGTTGCGCGAGCAACTGGGCGACCCGCTTTTCGTGCGCGAGGGCCGCGGCGTCGCGCCCACGCCCGAGGCGCGGCGGCTCGCGCCCGCCATTGCCCAGGCGCTCGGCATCCTGCAGGACAGCGTGGGGCGCCTGAAGGAGTTCGATCCGGTCCAGGACGCGCGCACCTTTACCCTGAGCATGCCCGAACAGCTCGAGCCGATCCTGCTGCCGGCGATCATCGCCGGGGTTCGCGAGCGCGCGCCCCGCGTGCGGGTGCGCAGCGGCGGGGTGCGCTGGGCCGAGCTGAAGCTGGAAATGGCGGCGGGCCAGATCGACCTCGCCATCGAGATCGCCCGTCCCGCCGACGCCGAACTGCGCCAGTGCCAGCTCATGCGCGAGCCGCTGTGCGTGGTGGCCGGGCCGCAGTTCCAGGGGGCGCTCACGGCGCAGCGTTATCTCGATGCCGAGCACATCGCGGTGACGTCGCGGCGGCGCGGCATTTCGGTGGAGGATCTCGCGCTCGACAGCGTGGGCCTCTCGCGCAACGTGGTGCACCGTTGCCAGCACTATCTGGCGGCGAGCCTCGTAGCCGCGCAAACGCCGTTTCTGCTCACGATGGCGGACCGCTATGCCCGCCTCCTCAACGCGACGCTCGGCAATCGCGTGTTGCCGATGCCGCTCGACCTGCCGCCCGTGGCGCTCAATCTCTACTGGCACGAACGCACCGGCAACGAGCCGGGCAACCGCTGGCTGCGAGAGCGCGTGATCGAGGCCTGCGGCCGGCGCGAGTAAGCTGCGGAACAGGGCGGTCCAGCACAAAAGAGGGCGGCGCGGCGGCGGGTGCGAAGCCGCACGCCGCGCAAACGTTATGCGCCCCGCTATAAAGTTCCGCCGCGCCCTGCCGTTGACATTAAACGGATGCCGAACTCCATCGGCGTTCCCGCGCGTGCCGCTGCAACACGGTCATGGCCGCCCGGACAACAGATGAAAACGCGGCGGGCGAGGGCCTGACCGCGGGAGACGGAAATGCTGAACAAGCTGTCGATACGCGCGAGCCTCACGTTGATGGTCGCGTTCTTCGGTGTCGTGCTGGTAATCGGCGCGGCGCTGGGTCTTTTCTCGATGCGCGAGAGCAACGCGTCGCTGCAGGAGATGTACACCGTCGATACGCCCGCTGTCGCCGACCTCGAAGGCAGCGCGGGCCAGTTGCTGCGTCTGCGACTTGCGCTCGCTACCTATGCGTCGCTTTCCGACCTGGGCGACACGGCGGGCGCGACCGCCGTGCTCGGCCGCTTCGACCAGTATCTGAAGAACTCGAACGACCGCCTCGATCACTACCGCTCGATCATCACGCCCGACGACGAAGATCGCCGCCTCATCCAGGACATGCTGGACAAGCGCGATGCCTTTCTGAACGACGGCGTGAACCCGGCGCTCGCGGCGCTCAAAGGTGGCGACCGCAACGGCTTTCAGGAGCTCCAGGCGCACAAGCTACCCGCGCTCTACAACGGCTACGAAAAGGCGATGCTCACGCTCGAGAAACGCCAGATCGACCACGGCGCCCAACGCTACCAGGTCGCGCGCGAACGCTTCATGGCGATCAGCATTGCCGTGGCGGCGGGCATGGTGTTCGCGCTCCTGCTCGCCACGCTGGCGCGCGTGGCGCTCATGCGCGCGATCGTCCATCCCGTCGATGCCGCGATCGCGCAGTTCCAGCGCATCGCCGGCGGCGACCTGACCGCGAAGGTCGCGGTCACAAGCCAGAACGAAATGGGCAAGCTCTCGGCGGCGCTGCAGCGCATGCAGGAGGCGCTCATCACGATGGTGAGCACGGTGCGCGACGGCATCTCCTCCATCGATACCGGCGTGAGCGAGATTGCCACGGGCAACACCGATCTGTCGCAACGCACCGAGGAGCAGGCGGCTTCGCTCGAAGAAACGGCGGCCAGCATCGAGCAGCTCACGTCGACGGTGAAGCAGACGGCAAGCAACGCTCAGGAAGCCAGTTCGCTGGCGGAGGGCGCTTCGGGGCTCGCCGCCCAGGGCGGGGACCTCGCGCGCGAGGTGGTGGGCACGATGCAGCATATCGTCGGCGACTCGCGGCGGATTGGCGATATCGTCGGCGTGATCGAGGGCATCGCGTTTCAGACCAACATTCTCGCGCTCAATGCCGCCGTGGAAGCGGCGCGCGCCGGCGAAGAGGGGCGCGGGTTTGCCGTGGTCGCGGGCGAAGTCCGCTCGCTCGCGCAGCGTAGCGCTTCGGCCGCCAAGGAGATCAAGGACCTCATCGCCACCTCCACCGCGCGCGTGGAAACGGGCGCGGGTCTCGTGGAGCGTTCGGGATCGAACATGCAGGAGATCGTGGGCGCCATTGCGCGCGTGAGCGCGATCATGGGTGAGATCGCCTCGGCCGCCTCCGAGCAGAGCACCGGCATCGACCAGGTGAATCTGGCCGTCTCGCAGATGGACCAGGTCACGCAGCAGAATGCGGCCCTGGTGGAAGAAGCCGCGGCTGCGGCGGCTTCGCTCGAGGATCAGGCACGCCGCCTCAGTTCGGCGGTTGCGGTTTTCCGCACCTGAACCGCGCGGGCAGGCGGCGCGCGCGATGCGCCGCCGCCGTGTGCGTCGTGCGCTTTATCCGCGCGCCGGAATCTCCAGCCCACGCGCGACGGCCGGACGCGCGACGAACGCGTCCAGCGCGCGCTTCACGTGCGTGAAGTCCTGGAAGCCCACCAGATCCGCCGCCTCGTAGAAGCCCACCAGGTTGCGCACCCACGGGAACGTGACGATATCGGCGATCGTATAGTGCTCGCCCATGATCCACTCGCGGCCCGCAAGCCGTTCGTCGAGCACGTTGAGCAGGCGGCGCGACTCCGCGACATAGCGGTCGCGCGGGCGCTTGTCCTCGTACTCCTTGCCCGCGAAGCGGTGGAAGAAGCCTAGCTGGCCGAACATCGGGCCAATGCCGCCCATCTGGAACATGACCCACTGGATCGTCTCGTAGCGCTCGTTGCCGGCGCTCGCGAGGAACTGACCGCATTTGTCGGCCAGATAGATCAGGATCGCACCCGACTCGAACAACGCGAGCGGACGGCCTTCGGGACCGTTGGGATCGAGGATCGCCGGGATCTTGTTGTTCGGATTCAGCGAGAGGAATTCGGGGGTCATCTGGTCGTTGGTGTCGAATCGCACCAGATGCGGCTCATAAGGCAGGCCCGTTTCCTCCAGCATGATCGAGACCTTCACGCCGTTGGGCGTGGGCAGCGAATATAGCTGGATGCGTTCGGGATGTTGCGCGGGCCACTTGCGCGTGATGGGAAAGGCGGACAGGTCGTTCATGCGGGCGTTCCTTGCGAGCCGGAAAGGGCGAGCCGCCCAGTTTAGAGGAAATGGCGATGGCGCGTTGGGGATGACCCCGGCGACTGCCGTTGCCGCTCGTGAGGTCAGTTCGACGGCATCGACTGCTGCACGAGCAGCAGATTCTGCGGCACCACGCGGATCAGGCCGCCGCGCGGGCTGTCGATATCGGCGATCAATGAAAGCGAGAGCGAGACGGTGATGGGCAGCACGAACAGCAGCACGCGCCGCCCGGTCTCGCCGCGCACGCCGTAGCCTTGCATCAGGTTGCTGAAGAAGGCGATCAGCATCATGAGCCCCCACGCCGAAACCGGAATGCGGTTCAGCCAGGCCGCCTGCGTGTAGCCCTGGGTGTTGAGCACGTCGTTCATGCCCGTTACCACGAGCGCCGTGATGGGCGTCGGTTTTGCCGCGGCTGCGTCGCGCACGCTCGCCCATAGCTGGCTCTCGAGGTCCGAGGTCTTGCGGTTGATGTCGTCGAGTTCGGCGCGATCGCGCGTCGTGTAGTACTCGACGCGCAGTTGCAGATACTGGGCGAGCAGCGCCTTGAGTTTCGCCGCGTCGCTGCCGCCGATCAGATCGGCACGCACGTACTCCGTGCCGATCGCGTTGGCTTCCTCTTCCTCGTAGTTCTTGCGCTGGTCGTAGCGGCCCACCGCCATCGATAGCGTGAAGCCGATCAGCAGCGCCAGCAGCGTGAGCGTGGCGCCTTGCACGACGGTGTAGTTTTCGCGGGCGTCCTCGTGGAGCGGCACGAAGCGGTGCAGCACGACGGCGCCGAGTGCGGCCGCGACGGAGAGCAAGACGATCAGGGTAACGAAGAGACCAGCCGGGTGGTTGACGAGTTGGCTCATTGCGGCTCCTGAGGGCTGATAGCGAAGGGCGCCAGGCGTGGCGAGCGCGGGGATGCCGGGCTTACGAGGCTTCCCAGGTGGGGCCGTCCCACCCGTCGAGATACTTGGGCAGATGGTCCTGAACATCGACCACTCGATGCCGGTAGAACAGATGCATGGACGGTGCGAACGCCGCATCGAGCGTGCCGCCGGTGGTGCGCGCAACCATGCTGTTGGGGACAACGCGCATGCCGAGGCGATTCGTGCCGAATACCACCTCGCCGCAATCGCTGCAGAAGGTCTTCGTGAGTTGCTTGTGCGGATGTTTGAAGACGTGTCCCGTCCCCTCGGTCATGCGGACTGAGTCGGCATTCCAGGCCGTGGCCGACCAGATCGAGGTGCCGTAAAAGTCGCGGCATGATGCGCAGTGGCAGTTCGCCCGCGCGACCGGCGAGCCTTGTACGTCGACCGCGAGTTTCCCGCAAAGACAGGTAATGCGAAGTGACATGGCCGTCGTTTCCGTGAAGTCCGTCGCGCATTGTATAGCGCGATCTCATTGATGGGGATTGAACTGGGCGTTGTGTGGGTTATTCATTTCATGTTGGATCGCGTTGAACAAATTCAGGTGATTGAGTTCGATGGCCACGGGCTTGATATTCGGCTCAAGGTGGTCGTGCGCGATCCGCTGGAATTCGGGCACGAATTCGGGATCGAGAGCGTATGGCTACTCGTGAGCGTCGACGTCTGTACACATGTGGTACTCGGTTATCACCTTGTGTTGGAACGCGAATATAGCTGTATCCCCCAGAACGGGGATTTGTGTCTTTGAGTTTTTATATATCTATTGCGCAACCACTCAGTTGTTGTATGCAGTCTCTCACTCTCTATTTAAACTGATAGTCGTCGCGAGGCTGTAATCGGTCGATATCGCGTTCCACTATTGAGAGTTTACTTGCGGATCGTGCGCATCATTAATGTAGTGTCCTATCTCATGACTCAATATTGCTATAAAATTTGCACTCCTAGGTGTTTAATTTGTGTCGAAGCTATACAATAAAAATGTAATTGATTCGCTATTTTATTCCAGCCAATGCCGGCCGTCTTTGGATTGGATTGAATGGGTTGAAATTTATTTTTAATTGCATCGTTATTATATTGTATGGGTTCATTGACAAGTGTTGAGATCGTGTTTATGAAGGTAATTTCATCGTGTTTCAATTGGACTTTCTTGAAAATTTCTGCATTGCAGGTGATTTTATTCATCATATTTAGTTCCTGTTGGAGTTTTGGGAAAATCCGATACCGGTAAGGCAACCGTTTTTTAAAAATTTGAAAGTTGTGGTGATCTCCGAATTGTTTGGTTTTTTGTAAATATATCCACTAGTGGTAGTGTGAGGGTTAAGATATTTATTTACCGAATGTCCAAAGACATCCATCAAGTCGACGGGCGTGATACAAATTACATCCGTATTAATCAAGAAAGAGATTTGAACTCTTGAAAAATCACGTCCGGTCGGCCTAAATAATCCATAGGAAAAGCTTTGATTTATATTCTCCCTTGGAAGCTGAGTGGGTTTTATTGTCACGGACCATCCATCGATTTTCGGTCCGGCGGCGGGAGTTGTGGAAATGGTTCTCTCGTTTTCTATAGAAAAATCGATTCTTAATATTTTTCCAATCCTTTGAAAGTCTGAAAGATCATCTGAATCAGAAACCCGTTTTATGTCCACCAGGTAATCACGAGATGTTCGGGCGAAAAATTTATTATCACCTTTATTGGCGCATGCCAATAGAAGTGGCGCGACTGAAATCGCTGCGAATATTAGTTTCGTCTTCATTTTCCCACGCTACCCTTTAAAGCAAGGGAGATTGAATTTTGCATTTCAGACAGATCCTGTTGTTGACTTTGCTTGGCGTTGCTGCATAAATCGAACGCAAAGGACGAGGTGATTCCGATGTTTTCGATCTCAGGCAATACGGACGGACTTCGGGCGAGCGAGTGCTGCCATGCGGTTGAGCCCCCCTGCACGAGCCGATAATTCGGTTGCCTGAGAACCGATCTCGCGAGCCCACAGGCAAGAGTCTTTGGGGATCTTGAGTCGGTACATCAGGGGCTCAGCCAGCGAGCGACGGTGGTAGCCACTTGCCTGCTTCCATTCACGTCTGTTTGTGCTATCGAGTCGATGGCGGCATTACGCCAGGCCGCACATGGCATGCCCTGCGGCCGCGGCGTCGCGCCGTCACGCGGCGGAATCGACGGCACAGCTCCGCGCACCGCAATTCGCGCGTGCCACGCCTTGGTGTCGTAGGCGCCGTCCCCACCGATGGTGCCAATTGCCACGTCAGCGGGAATATGGTCGAGCAAATCAGGCAACAATTCGCCATCGCCAGATGAGTGATCAGTGCAGCGCAGATCTGTTCGGTGTTCGCGTCCATCGCCAGACGCACCTTGCGCCGGGTGCGACGCTTGGACCAGCCATGCTTGCGCACCTTCCACTAGCCTTCGCGATAGACCTTCAGTCCGGTGCTGTCGAGCACGAGGTGCAACGGTTCTTTGGGACGTTGCGTCGGCAGCGCGACCCTGAGAGTCTGCGCGCGACGGCTCAACGTTGTGTAGTTCGGCACGGTCAGCCTCGGCAGTCAAGTTTGAGCAGACTCTGGGCGAAGCCTTGCAGTGCACGCAGCGGCAGACGAAAGATCTGCTTGAGTTCGAGCAGCATCTGCACGAGCGCATCCGCAGACGCATGGGCGCCCCCGGGTGCGCACCTCGAATTCCAGCGCTGCAGCGAAAAGGTCGGGGTCAATCCACATCGTTACATCCTGTCGAACGATTATCCCCGCGTTGTATTGCGCCCAGTTCTTGACGCGGCACTTGCCCTTTGGCTGGACTTTCTTGTTGGTGGTGTCTCTGCGCATCTTCCCGGAAAAAATCGAAAATGTCCGTAGGATACCGAATCGTTAACAGAGGTACGGCGCCGATGTTGCACGTATACGTCAGCACATGCACAGTGGCCCGGATTTATGCAACAACGCCTGTCCGCAGCCATGATTCATATCGCGATGGGCAGCCTTCTGCCAGGAAGAATTGCCCATCCCCGATTTTTCAAGCGGGCTCTAAGTATTTATATCTGGAATCCGACAAAACTGAATCCTGCGCTGTAGTAAAGCTGATCATTCCAGAGTGTATTGACATTGCTCATCGACCCGGTAATGCCAATCAACGTTCCGCTGGATGAATACTCCGATTGGGCTGTGGCGTGTCCCGTCGGATCATATTGCGTTGACCAGTAGCTGCCATCGGAGTTATATGAGTATTTCGTAAAGCTCGTCAAATTCCCAAGAGCGTTGAACGCATCGAACTCGGTCTCCTGCAGGATCGAGTTATAAACATACGCGTTGTAACTATTGTCAGCGTGAAATTGATAGACCGTACGACTACCGTCTGCGTTGAAGTTGATCTGCTGCGTTTCTTGGCCCGACGAGTTCCACTGGAAATCCTGGTACAGTCGCCCGCTAGAGTCGAACTTTGCCAGTTCCTGCTCAAGACCATTTGCGCCATAGAGCGTTGAGGTTTGAGAGTTGTCGGAATTTACCATGTGTACAACGATGCTTCCGTTGCTCTGGTAATCGACCTGCTTGTTAAGCGTGCCGCCCGAGAAGAACTGGTCCTGCGTCAACTTGCCATTATTGCCGAAAGACGCATACTCGATCATCTGTCCATTCGGACCGTACAGTGACACGTTTTGCGTACCATCGACATGGAAATCGTACTTGGTGGTGTTGCCACCCTGTACGTAGTCGTAGCGCGTCGTCTCCTGCCCGTTGGTGAAGAAGATGTCCTGCGTCTTGAAGCCGTTGGTGGCGAACGATGCGGTCTCCAGCATCTGGCCATTGGTCCCGTATAGCGACACGGCTTGGGTACCGTCCAGGTGGAAGTCGTACTTGGTGGTGTTACCGCCCTGTACGTAGTCGTAGCGCGTCGTTTCCTGTCCGTTGGTGAAGAAGATGTCCTGCGTCTTGAAGCCGTTGGTGGCGAACGATGCGGTCTCCAGCATCTGACCATTGGTCCCGTACAGCGATACGGCCTGAGTACCGTCCAGATGGAAATCGTACTTGGTGATGTTGCCACCCTGTACGTAATCGTAGCGTGTCGTCTCCTGCCCGTTGGTGAAGAAGATGTCCTGCGTCTTGAAGCCGTTGGTGGCGAACGATGCGGTCTCCAGCATCTGGCCATTGGTTCCGTATAGCGACACGGCCTGGGTACCGTCCAGGTGGAAGTCGTACTGGGTGGTGTTACCGCCCTGTACGTAGTCGTAGCGCGTCGTCTCCTGTCCGTTGGTGAAGAAGATGTCCTGCGTCTTGAAGCCGCTTGCGTTGAATGAAGCGAGTTCCGAAATTACGCCGTTGGGACCATACAGTGTCGAAGTTTGGGATCCGTCCAGGGCCAGGTCGTGTTCGACAATGCTGCCATCCACCCTGAAGTCATATTGCTGGCTCGTCGAACCATCGGCGCGGAAAACGTACTCGGTCGTCTTCGTACCATTTGCGTCGAAGAGGGTATTGGAGACAACTGTCCCGCTCGCATCGTACGCCGTCGCACTCTGTGTCTTGTCGGCGTTGATTGTATGTATAACCGATGTCAGGTCGTTGAAGTAATCATTTTCCTGAGTCAATTTGCCGTTGACGATAACTTTTTCAGAAACACCGTCAGTACCTACGGTGATCTGCGATGTCAGCGAACCATGTGCGTCGTAAACAGAGGTTTGCACATTGCCTGATGCGTCGAGCGACGTGACTTGCATGCCCTGGGTCGTGACGATGACTTGCTTCCCGTCACCAGAAATAATTGCACCTCCCTGGCTTGACACGATAGAAACCTGATCTATCTTCCCGCCAAAGAAAGCATCAAGCGCAGTTTTCAGCGCGAACTGATTTGCAGCCTGTTGCTCTGCCGTGCCGTCCGACGGGCCGGCTACCGGGAGGTCGGGGAATACGGCCTTTGCGATCGCATCCGATGTAGCATTGGCGAAATCCTGCTGATTGCCGATATCGCCGGAATTGATGTTGTAGTTCAACAAGGCACCGGTCGCACTATCGAGCAGCAGCTTTAGTGCCGTTCCTGCAGCTGCACCGACAGCCTGGGGCGACTCGATTCGCATTGCCCAATTGGCAATTTCCGCCACCTTCCCAAAATCGCCAGCTTCAACGTAGGTGATATTGACCTTTGCCACCGCCTCGAAGAGCGAATATGCAGCTTTGACATCACCGATGACACTGCCGTCGGACTTCAGGATTTGTTGCCACAACGTTTCACGGTCGGCATCGTTCAGCACTGAAAATGGCGTGTTCAGCGTCCATACGTCGTCGCTGAGGCCGAGGGATTCGAACACTTGATTGTGGATATCCCACGCTTGCCGGGATGTCAGATCTGTAGTCGCCATCCCATTGGCGGAGTTTGTCGCTTGCACAATCAGCGAGTTAACATATGCCTTGGCTAGATCCAGTTTGATTGTTCCCAGTTCCGCGTCGCTAACTGGGTGGCCAGTCTGCGCTCCAGATAAACCGAGGAATTCGATTGCAGTGGAGCCGCTTACGGTGTTGTCAAGGTCGACGCCTTTGGCAAGACCGGCATACGCGTAACCTTGGGATTGCAGATAGGTATAGACGCCCGCGATGTCTCCAGACGCAAGCTGATCTTTAAGGCTGGTGAGCGTAGATAGGGATATTGCATTCGGCATAAAAATATTTTCCTAAATTTAACTCTGCTTGAATGACAGAACAATTTGTTCGATGTTTTTCTGAATATTTCTCCATTCTTTTAAATTATTTCTTGCATATGTTGCATCAACTATCACACCAAGATCTGGGATAAAGAAAGTCTGATTGCAATACTTCGGGCCACCTGCGCCTGTTCCGCAGACGATATAACTTTTCGATCGGAGTGGATCAAAAAATATATCGATATTGTCAACGCTTATTTTTGAATAGTCCGGGCCAATCAATTTCTCCATGACAAGACCGTCAACCAGATCCGGTTGTTTTTCAAAATACCAGTCGTGCGCGACTCTCCATTCAATCTTCCCCTTCATCTGTCGGGTGATTAAACTGGAAAACCATTCGGCAGAATTTTTTGGAATATCATCGATAGGTTGTATGCCCACATCGGTCCACTCATTCCTCCTCGCATCAGGACCTTTCAACCCAATCCAGCTGTCGCGGTTCCCATCGTTCAGCGGAGCAAAATCTGGAAGATGAAGCAGAATCGAGAAAGAGCGGATTGGCACGTCTGGACCAGGCTGATGGCGCTTGGGCGGCCGAGCCCAGATCTCGTCACCCTCATACTCCACGCCGAAAAATTTGTATTCGGCGGGAATTACCATGCGTATGCCATGAATGGTTCCCATGCCGGGTGCGCTTGCCGTTTTGGGATCGGTCTTTGAACATGCGGTTGTCGCAAGGCAGAGCGCCGCAAGTAGTGGAAGCAGAATTCTCTTCATATGAGGGTTGGGGTAGATTGCGAATCGGTTTACCAAGGTCCGTCGTGAAAATCGTAAATGCCGGTGCATCATGCGACGCACCACACGCTCAGTCCCGCATGGATCGACGGATACCGTCCTTGATGGGCTCCAACAGATAGTCCAGCGCTGACCGCGCATAGGTCTGAATGAAGATCTCGGCGCGCAGACCCGGCCCCAGTGCAACGGTTTGCCTGGAAATGCGGTTCGCCTGCCGGAGTGCATCGGCGGACACCTCGATCCGACTCGTGTAATAGGGCTTGCGCGTGTCCTTGTCGGTCAATGCGTCGGCGGAGATGTAGACGACTCTGCCCTTGAGCGTCGGGGTGACACGCGAGTTGTAGGCGGTGAGTCGAACGTCCGCGACACTTTGCAAGGCGATCTCGCGGATGTCGTCGGGTTTGATCTTCGCTTCGATCACCAGCGCCGTATTCTTGGGCACGATATCCAGTATCGGGTCACGTGGACCGATTACCGCTCCAACGGTGTGCACGTTCAGGCCAACGACGACGCCTGCCACGGGCGCGGTAATCTGTGTGCGTGCACTCACGTCCTTCGCGGGCCGGATCTGGTCGGTTAGCTGGAAGGCCTTGCTGGTGGCCTCCTTGAGCTCATCGCTGGCGGCTTTCGAATAATCGTTCTTCAGACTCGTGATTTTCAACTCGATGTCGGTCTGCTTTTGCTTTGCTCGCATGAGTTCCGCCGAAGCCGACTGTACGCGGGAGAGCGAATCGGCTTCCGAGCGGCGCAGATCGACCACCTTCGTCTGGGCCACGAAGCCCTCCTTCTGCAGTTCCTCGTTGGTCTGCAACTGCTGCTCCGCGAGTGTATGTGCACGATCGGCCGTGCCCACCATCTGCTGGCTGAGCGCGATCTCCTGCCGGGTCTGTCCCAGTTCGGTCTGCAGCATCGACACCTGGTCGAGCAAAGCGCGGCGCCGCGCTGTAAAGAGCGTCAGTTCCCGTTGCAGCAGTTCGGCCACCCGCGGATCGTCGCGCCGGCTCGTCAGTCGCTCCGGAAACTCGGGGGCATCCTTGAGATCCCGTTCCGCCATCAGACGCGCAATCTTTACGTCCTCGGCGTCAAGTTGTATCTGCAGCGCATCTACCGCCGCGGCGGGACGCAAATTGTCGAGGACGAGCAATGTCTGACCCGCTCTCACTGCATCTCCATCCTTGACCAGGATCGCCTTGACGATCCCGCCTTCCTGGTGCTGGACTGTCTTGCGTTCGCCGTCGGACTGGACGACACCTTCGGCGACGACGGCACCGGAAAGCGGCGCCAAAGCCGCCCAGGCGAAAATCGCAACGATCCACACGGCCAAACCCAGTGTGCCACCCAGAATCAGGCGGCGAGGTAACGGTAACCTGTCGTCCACCGCTGCATCGGCGGATGAGCCGAGCCAGCGTACGGCCTTCGCGGTCGCAGCATTAAACCGTTCGCATAGTCTTGTCATCATTCTTGCCCTCCCAGCGCCGGCGCCGTCCGTCTCGCGACCGGCGCCATGGAAGAGTTCGAGGAAGGGGGAGGCGTATGGGGCACAGCGGCTGCCTGCGCGCCTGCTGTCGCGAATGGTCTGCCACGTTCAGCAATCTCATGCCTCGTGCCGAACTGCTCGACCTGACCCGCTCTCATCATCAGGACACGGTCAGCCAGCGAGACGAGGCTCGGCCGGTGAGTGACGGCAAGGATGGTGACTCCGTCTGCCTTGATCTGCTGGATGACGGTATCGAGCATGGCCTCGCCATCGCTGTCCAGGTTAGCGTTCGGTTCATCCAGCAGCAGCACTTTCGGATCGCCATACAGCGCCCGGGCCATCGAGATACGCTGACGCTGCCCGCCAGAAAGCGTTTCGCCTGCCTCGCCAATCTGCGTTTCGTAACCCTCCGGCAAAGCCAGGATCATTTCGTGGACGCCGGCACGCCTGGCTGCCCGCACGATCGCGTCGGAGTCGAGCGGCAGTGGTGTCGCCGAGCGGGCGATGTTCTCGGCCACCGTACCCGCAAAGAGTTCGACATCCTGCGGAACGTAGCCGAGATACCGGCCGAGGTTCGCGCGCGGCCAGCGCGACACGTCGGCGCCGTCGAGCCGTACCGTGCCAATCTGCGGACTCCACAGCCCGGAGATCAGTCGCAGCAGGGTCGACTTTCCCGATGCGCTGTGACCGACGATCACGAGTGTTTCGCCAGCGGCCAGCGAAAAAGTGATGTCGCGCAGCAAGAGGCGTCCCGGTTGCCCCGGAGCGCGAGCGGGTGCGCTGAACGTCACGTGCTCGACCTGTATGGCCCCGGTTGGTGCGGGTAGCGTAATCGCAGTCGGATTGTCTGTCCGGTCCAGCAGGTTCCCCAGCCGCCCCCATGCCTGACATAGCTCGCCGAACTGTTTCCAGCTGCCGATCATCTGTTCGATGGGCGCGAGTGCCTTGCCGAGCAGGATCGTCGTTGCCAGCATCACGCCAGGCGTTGCGAACTCATCGATAACGAGCCATGCACCAGCCGCCATCGTGATGACCTGAATGCCCTGGCGCAATACCCGCGTGATTTCCTTGTACAGTGCGCCGCTCTCGGTTACACGCTGCTGTGCCGTGGTGACCAGGCGCTTGCGGGTATCCCATGCGCCGACCACATTATTTGCCATCCCCAGGACGGTCACGACTTCGGCGTTCCGGACAATCTGGCCGTAAGCCAGATCGGTCTCGCGCTGCCTCGCCATGTAGGACCCGATACTCTTTTCAGTCAGACGGCTATTGAGCAGTGCCAGCGCGAGCAGGACAATCCCGCTGATCGCGGCGATCAGGCAGAGCACCCAGTGAAACAGGCAGATAATCACGAGATAGACAATCAGCCAGGGAGCGTCGAGGAACGCAATAACGCCCGGGCCGGACATGAATCCACGCAGGGCGTTGAGGTCCGCGGGAGTTGCGATATGGTGCTGCGGAAGTTGCCGGGCCTGCGCGTCAAGCCGGGCCTGCAGCGCCAGTCGGTCGAGCCGGTTGCCGAGCTGAACGCCGAGGTCGGAGAGGAGCCGCCCGCGTACGACGTCAACCAGCAGCATCATCCCTAGCGCGATGACCATGAACGCCATCAGCATACCCAGCGTTTCAAGACTGCGACTTGGCAACACACGGTCGTAGACCTGCAGCATGAAGATTGTCGGTGCGAGCACCAGCAGGTTGGAGAAGACCCCGAATCCGGTAACCAGCCAGAGATGACGGCGAATGAGCGGATAAATTTTCAGTCTCCCGACGCGGATTTTTGTTGTTCGTTGATCGCATCCTGAGCGCCGGTCAGTAGCGAGTTCACCGAGTTCAGGTCCGCCACTTCCAGTCGTGCTGCACTGGCCTTAAGGCGTAGTCCCTCCATCAATGTTTCGTAACGGGCCTTCGCCAGATCGCGCCGGGCTCCGAAAAGCTTGTCCTGTGCGGAAAGCACGTCGGCGTTCACGCGCACACCCACGCGGTAGCCGGTCTGGTTCGACTTCAGCGCAACTTCGGCCGACGTCACCGCGGTCTGCAGCGCACTCACTTTGGCCGTGCCGCGTGTAACGCCCAGATAAGCCCGACGGGCGTCCAGTTCAGCGCTGCGCTCTGCGTCATCGAGGTCGTGCTCTGCCTTTTCCTTCAGTGCCAGTGCTTCGCGGATGCGGCTTCGTGTCATGAATCCGTCGGTCAGCGGCAACGTAATCTGGATGCCGATCGCGGTGGAGGTGCCGCGATTGCCGCCGGTATTGAAATTGGATTGACCGTTGATGTAAGCCGCGTTGCCGTTATTCACATTTCCGACGAGTGAGATCGTCGGGTAATCGCCTGCCCGTGCTTTCGAACGCTCGCGTTCGGCGATCTCGACGGAAATCTGTTTCTGCCGGACGTCATAGTTCGCATCTGCCGCAGCGGCAACCCATTGGTC
Organism: Paraburkholderia sp. J12; assembly: GCF_905220215.1. Lineage (NCBI taxonomy): Bacteria > Pseudomonadati > Pseudomonadota > Betaproteobacteria > Burkholderiales > Burkholderiaceae > Paraburkholderia > Paraburkholderia sp. J12. The sequence goes on along the minus strand of NZ_CAJMZC010000007.1, from coordinate 195,288 downwards.
GATATCCGGCGGATCCACCGGTGGCATTGAAAAGCTGGCACGAAATCCGTCAACTGCCAGAACGGGATGTCCGACAATTTTCTGCAGTGCTGCATATTTCTCGTCAAGCGCTTCCTGCGCAGCGATTTCGTCGGCGTTAGCGGAATCAAAGGCGGACTGTGCCTCGCTGATGTCAACAGCCGTTGCATCGCCCAACTCGAAGCGGCGTTTCGTCAGGGCAAGCTGTTCGATAATGGCCTGCCTGTGCTTGCCAGCCAGGGTGAGATCGTCCTGCGCTGCGAGTGCATCGAAATACGCCTGCGAGACCCGGAGCAGGAGGTCCGCCTGCGCCTGTTCCAGAGTCAGCGCCGCCCCGATTACCGAGAGCTTGCCCTGCTGGTATGTTTCCCAGGCGTCCCACTTGAAGATGGGTTGGGATAGAGAAACGGTGAAGCCTACCGTCGGATAACCGGGATAGCGCTCCCCAGGGACCCGGACACCATTGCGGTAGTCCGATTGTTGGGCGCTCACCTGGGGGAGCAAGCCCGCACGTCCTTGCGCTTCTTTCTCAATGTCGGCGCGATACGCGGACTCGGCGCTTTTCAGCTTCGCATCGCTCTCGCGCGCATCGTCGATCAGCGCCATGAGACTCGTTGCATGCGCGGTGTTGAGGAGGCACGGCAACAAAACGCAGAACATCCACTTCATTTAGCTATGCCGGCTCATTTTTGAAGAGGCCGATAATAGGGGCTTGAACGACGCCGATCCATAGGACGGGTATGAGACGGGGCCGGGCTATGCCTCATGGATCAAAATTTCATCCTCAGACAGTCGTGATACCGGCTCCCGTTTGCAGGCGAGTGCGCGCGGCTCTGGCGCGTGTTGCGCCGGTTCTTCGTGACAACCTTATTTCGCGTGCCGTAACCCTTTGAATTTTCCGGCGGTGTTTTGGGTGTGTGATATTTTTACGCCGAATTGACAACTTTATTGACGAAGTGGCAGCGATTTTATTTTGTTTTGCATATCGAAGTTATTTGAATTTTAATATGCAATCCTTTTAATAAAGTAAGGCGGCAAAAACCGCATGGACCTCATGCCCCGGTCATCGACGTCACCAGTTGCTTCCACAAATGATCGGCGGCGGGCGAGAGCCTGCGCCCGCTGCGGGTCGTCAACTGGCAGCGAAAGTCGCGTGCGATCGGGTGATCGAGCGGAACCGCAACCAGTTGTGCCTCGGCAATGCGCCGTCTCGCGGCCGCCGCCGACATGAACGCTACGCCCAACCCCGCAGCGGCCAGCGCCTGAGCCGTCGAAAAGAGGTCGCAACGGTAAGCGGGCACGCAAGCGAGGCCGTCCGCATCGAGCATGGTCTGCAACTGCATCTGCATGCCGAAGTCGTCGGGCATGAAGATGAGCCGGTGCGATACCAACTGCGCGGGCGGTACCTTGTCGCAAGCGGCAAGCGGATGGTTCGGCGTGACTACCGCGCACAGCGGTCCGAGCGGGAACGTGCGCGTCCTGCAACCGGGCTGCCGGCCGGGGCCTGCCACGCAAAGCCCGATATCGGCTTCGTCGTTGCGCAGCATCGTCATGACTTCGGCCGTGGAGCCGGAGCGTATGTCGATGGTGATATGCGGATGCTTGACGCTGAAGCGATGAAGCGCGCCCGTGACGAAGCCCTCGATGAAACCCTCGCCGGATGCAACGGTAATGCGGCCGCGCTCGAGATGCCGGTACTCGTCCAGTTGCGCATGCAACTGCTTCACGGCGCGCTGCTGGTCGCGATGGAACTCCACCAGCATGCGCCCCACCTCGGTGACTCCTACGTTGCGGCCCTGGCGAGTGAGGGGCGGCATGCGCAGCGTGCGTTCGAGGAGTGCGATCTGCCGGCTCACGACGGACGCATTGACGTCCAGCGCCTCCGCAGCGGCGCGCACGCCGCCCTGGCTCGCGACCTCGCAGAGGTACGCCACCGCGCGGGAGTTCAGCGGATCGGGATTCACGGGACTCTCCGGCTAGACTGTTGCCTTGAAGTCAACATTTTCGCATGGGCGGCGTTATTTCCCTGGTAATTTTGCGGTGGAATACTCGCTCCGATACAACCTGGGGAGACATCCTGCCATGACCGACCACAGTGCAACTCACGCCGACATCGAGGACTTCGCCGACGAGCTGAAGACCATTCGCCGCCACATTCACCGCCATCCGGAACTCTCCTATGAGGAGGCGGAAACGGCGGCGCTGGTGGCCGAAAAGCTCGAAACCTGGGGCTACCAGGTAACGCGCGGGGTGGGCGGCCACGGCGTGGTGGGCACCTTGAAGGCCGGCAGCGGCACGCGCTCGATCGGTGTGCGCGCCGATATGGACGCCTTGCCGATCCACGAGCTCACGGGCCTGCCGCACGCCAGCGTGCGCGACGGCAAAATGCACGCGTGCGGCCACGACGGCCATACGACCGTCCTGCTCGGCGCCGCGAAGCAGCTTGCCCGCACCCGGCGCTTCGACGGCACCGTGCATCTGATCTTCCAGCCGGCGGAGGAAGCCGGCTCGGACAGCGGCGCGGAACGCATGATTGCCGACGGCCTCTTCGAACGCTTTCCGTGCGACGCCGTGTTTGGACTCCACAACCACCCGGGCGTGCCGACGGGCACTTTCATGTTCCGCCCCGGTCCCTTCATGGCGGCCTGCGATACCGTCAACATCACGATCACGGGCAAGGGCGGCCATGCGGCCCGCCCGCATCTGAGCGCCGACCCCGTGGTCATGGCCAGCAGCCTCGTCATGGCGTTGCAGACGATCGTCGCGCGCAATATCGACCCCACGCAAACGGCCGTCGTGACGGTCGGCGCGATTCATGCGGGCGATGTGGCGAACGTGATTCCCGAGCGCGCGACGCTGAAGCTGAGCGTGCGCTCGTTCAACGACGAGGTTCGCAGCACGCTCGAAGCGCGCATTCGCGCGCTGGCCGAGGGACACGTCGCGGCCTACGGCGGCCACGCGGAGATCGATTATGTGCGTGGCTATCCAGTGCTCGTGAACAGCGATGCCGAAACGGAGTTCGCGCGCCGGGTGGCTGTCGATCTGGTGGGCGAAGAGCGCGTGATTGCACCGTTCCCGGCGATTGCGGGCAGCGAGGACTTCGCCTACTTCCTTCAGCAGCGCCCCGGATGCTTCCTGCGCATCGGCAACGGCGCCCAGGCCCCGATGCTGCACAACGCCCACTACGACTTCGCCGACGAAAACCTGACCGTCGGCGCCGCCTTCTGGACGCGCCTCGTCGAGCGGTATCTCGATCACGGCGCCTGACGCTGCCGATCCGGCAAACCCGCCCGCCTACGCTGCATTCGCACCCAGGAACGCAGGATGAATCCCCACGCCCACCCTCCGATTGCAGCAATACGAAGCCAAGGCGCACACGGCCGGCCCGCCGGCAGGCGGTGTCGGAATCCCGGCCGCGACCCCGGCCACGAACGACCGGCGGCAGGTTTCGTCGAGGAAGATCGTCGTCGCCGCCGTTATCGGGAATCTGCTCGAATTCTTCGACTTCACCGTCTATAGCTATTTCGCGCTGACCATCGGCAAGCTGTTCTTTCCCGCGCACGATCCGGTCACTTCGACGCTGCTGTCGTTCGCCGTATTCGCCGTGGGGTTCGTGATGCGCCCGCTCGACGGGATCGTGATCGGCCGCTACGCGGATCGCGCCGGCCTATGCGTTGATGCCCGAAAGCTTTCCCAAGGCGATCCGCGCCGGATTCATGGCCAGCGCCTAGGCGGTTTCGGTCTCGCTGTTCGGCGGAACGGCGCAGCTCGTCGCGGGCTGGCTGATCCGCGCGACCGGATGTCCGATGGCGCCCGCGTGGTACATGCTCGGCTGCGTGGTCGTTTCCCTCGTCGCCATTTCGCTCTTCGAGGAGACGGGCGGGAAGGCGCTCGACCAGGCCGGTGCGATCGCGCCGCACCGGGCCCGCGCGCCTCAGAAGCTGTGTCTCACTCCCGCCATGACGCCGACCTGTCCCATGCCCGGGGCTGGAGTCGTCCCCCCGCCGCCCTGGCTGACCGTATAAGCCGCCTTCGCGCTGTTCCACAGATACGCGCCTTGCAGATAAACCGCTGATTGTTTGGAGAGCTGATAAGTCGTGCGCAAGGTGGCGATCGTTCCGCGCGCATCGTCGTGGGCGTTGACGATGTGATACACGCCGCCGTCGACGAAGAAGGCGGGCGTGACCGGATACGAAGCGGTGACGTAGAACTGGTCGGAGTGCACGTTCGGCGTGGCGGGCGCGACCGTGTCGACGCGCCGGCCGAGCCAGCCGCCGCCGAAGCGCAGTGCGCCGACGTGTCCGTAGCCGTTCAACTGCATGCGCACGTCGGTGTCGCCCGGGTTCGCGAGTGCGAAGCTCGGCGTGCCGTCGTAGAGGTTGGCCTGTGCGCCGGGGCCGCCGTGCTGCTCGTCGTAGGCCGCGGCCACGCCGAAGCCCGAGTGGTCGTAGCGCAGCATGGCCGACCACTCGCGGCACGTTTCCGAACTCCCCGGCACCGGACCCACGCACGTGCCCTGGCCTGGCGAGTTGCCGGTGCCGGCCGAATCCCGGCCGAACGACCACGTCGCGCCGAACGTGAAGCCTGCATAGCTGCCCTTGTACACGATCGTATTGTCGCTGCGCGCACTCGGTAGATACTGGTCGAACGAGGCCGTGCCGCCGTAGATGTCGGGGCCGAGCAGGTCGGAGTCGGCGATGGCCCAGTAGGTCATCGTGTACTGGCGGCCGAACGTGAGGCTGCCGTAGGAGCTGGCGAGGCCCACCCACGCTTGGCGCCCGAACAGGCGGCCGCCCTGGTTCAGCGTGCCGCCGCGCATATTGAAGCCGCTTTCGAGGGCGAAAATGGTCGAGAGCCCGCCGCCCAGGTCTTCGTTGCCGCGTACGCCCCAGCGCGAGGGCATCTCTCCCGTGATGCCGGGCATGCGCACCACGCCGTTACCGGCGGCGTCGGCGTGCGAGACATACTCGATGCCGGTATCGACGATGCCGTACAGCGTGACGCTGCTTTGTGCCCATGCCGTGGCGTTCATGCCGGCGAGCGCCAGCCCTGCCGCGATCCGAAGTTTCATGATCTCCGTGTGCTCCTGTTGTGCCGGTTACGATGCGGCGGCATCGTCCGGTTGTGTTGTCAAGCCGCGTTGCGCAGCCGGGTTGTCAAATTTATGTAGCAGTACTTAGATTGAGACGTAGTCGGATCCCAGAGCGAAGATCTGGCAAGCTTGCTGGAACAAGAGGAAGGGCTTGCTCGGCCCTTCCCCTGGCAGAACTACGCGGTCAGCGGCGGTAGCCGTTCATGCGGGCCGGAATATGCCGTCCGACCACGGCAAGCGCAACCAGCACGATCGCCATGGCCGCACCCAGCATCAGCAGATAGCCGGAGGCACCGGCTGCGGTAATCACGAGTGCGCCCGCGAAAGCGCTGAGAATCGCGCCAATCCGGCCGAATGCGAGGGCCGAGGCCGTGCCGGTGGCGCGCACGCTGGTGGGGTAGACATAGGCGCACAGCGCATACATGGTCGATTGCACCGCGTTGACGAAGAGGCCGTGCAGCCCGAGGCCGAGAATGAGCAGCCCCGTGTGCTGCTTCACGCCGAGGCCGAGCATCATCCATGCGCTGATCGCACCGCCCGCGCAGCACAGCAGCAGCGGCCAGCGCGAGCCGCAGCGCGCGATCGCCAGCGCGCAGAGCAGGGCGCCGATCACGCCGCCCAGGTTATAGGCGCTGAGTCCGTAGCCCGCGAGCGAAACGGAAAGCCCCTCGCTCGTGAGCATGGCCGGCAGCCAGCTGAACGCGGCATAGACGGCGAGCAGGCACATGAAGAACGCGCCCCAGATCGCCACCGTGTCGCGCGCGCGGCCGTCGCGAAAGAGTGCGGCGAAGCCCTGGTGCTTTTCGGCGCTTTGCTCGCGCAGGTCGGTGAAGGCGGCATCGGCGGGCACGTTGCGCCCCATGCGGGCGAGCAGGCGTACGAGATCCGGCCAGCGCGTTTCGCGCCGTGCGAGAAAGCGCGGCGATTCGGGTAGCGCTGCGAACAATGCGACGCCGAGCAGCAGCGGCAGTATTCCGCCTGCGAAAAAGAGTCCGCGCCAGCCATACGCCGGCAGCACCTGGCCCGCGAAGAGGCCCGCGAGCATGCCGCCCAGCGGCACGCACACGATGGTCGCCGTAACGGCGAAGGTGCGAAGGCGGGCCGGCGTGAATTCTGCCGTGAGGGTCGTGGACGTGGGCAGCGCCCCGCCGATGCCGAGGCCCGCGAGAAAGCGCAGAGCGGCAATGGTGCCCACATTCGGTGCGAGCGAGATGGCGCAGGTCGCGGCACCGAACACGAGCACGCTGCCGATCACGGCCGGGCGGCGCCCGAAGCGGTCGGCAAAGACCCCGGCGAAAGCGCTGCCGATGCCCATGCCGATCAATCCGGCCGCCACCACGGGCGCAAACGCATTGCGCGTGATGCCCCACTCCTTGATCAGCACTGGAATCGCGAAGCCGATGAGCTGGCTGTCGAAGCCATCGACGACGATGGAGAGCGCCGCAAGCACCACTGCAACGCGTTGCAGCAGGGCATACGGGCCTTCGTCGAGTGCATGGCCGATATCGACGGCCTGGCCGCCGTATGCTACAGGGTGAATGGCCGCCTCATCGAGCGGTGCCGCACCTGCCGCGGGGAAGTGACTCATCGCTTGTCTCCTTGATGCGCTGTTGGCGCGCATGCATTTTTAATCGTCGGGTCAGTATGGGCGGTCGGTCGCGCAAACTGAAATTCCGTTTCGCGCAAAAGCCATGTCGTTTCGGCATGGCGCGCGCGGTGTGCGGCTAACGCGGGCGTGCGTCCACGAGCCGTACGAGATGCAGCAGGCTTTCCGTATAGGGTACGGAAAGTCCGGTCTTTCGCGCAGCTTCCACCACGGCGCCGTTGATCGCTTCGATTTCGGTACGCCGGCCCGCGAGCACGTCCTGCAGCATCGAAGGGCGATGCGCGCGGTGATGCGCGAGCGCATGGCGCACGTTCGCCGCGACATGCGCTGCGTTTGCGTCGACGCCGAGCGCACGCGCCACGGCCACCGTCTCGCCGGCAATCTTCAGGGCGAGCGCTTCGCCATCGGGCGTATTCGTCAGTTCTCCTACGGTACATTGCGTCACCGCGCACAGACCGTTGAGCGCGGCGTTGAACGCGGCTTTTTCCCAAATGGCCGCCCACACGTCGGGGTCGGCCGTGCACGCGAGGCCGGCCGCGTTCAGGGCTTCCACGGTGTGTGCAAGCGCTGGTGTGTGCGAGCCGTCGGCGCCTCTCAGGCGGATCGTGCCGCTGCCGTGCGAACTCACGCGGCCCGGCTCCGCTTTGTCCGCGGGCCAGGTGGTCACGCCCACCAGCACGTGCCCGGGCGCCGCGAAGCGGACGAGCCGTTCGGCATTGCCGAGTCCGTTCTGCAGCGAGAGCAGCGCGGTTTGCGGGCCGAGTGCTCCGCGCGCCGCTTCGAGTGCTGCTGTCGTGTGCAGCGTCTTGGTAAAGACGATCAGCAGGTCGGCGGGCTCGCGGGCGGACTCGGGGCGCCGCGCCCTGAGATTGCGCACCACGCGCTCGCCCGCGTCGGTCGAGAGCCGCAAGCCGTGTTCGCGGATCGCCGCAAGATGCGCGTCGTCGATATCGAGCAGGGTCACGGCATGGCCCGCTTCGGCGAGCCGTCCGCCGAAGAGCGAGCCCATCGCGCCCGCGCCCAGTATGGCGATCTGCCTGGTCTGCATGGTGCGTTCCCTAGAACGGATAGTGACGCGGCGCGGTTTGCAGCGTGATCCAGCGCAGTTCGGTGAATTCGGCGATGCCGGCCTTGCCGCCGAAATGGCCGAAGCCGCTGTCCTTGACGCCGCCGAAGGGCATCTGCGCTTCGTCGTGCACGGTCGGCCCGTTGATGTGGCAGATGCCGGATTCGATCCGCCGCGCGACGTTCAGGGCTCGCGCGCTGTCGCGGCTGAAGACGGCCGAGGAAAGTCCGTACGGATTGTCGTTCGCGCAGGCAATGGCGGCTTCCTCGCCGCGCACGCGCACGATGGGCTTCACGGGGCCGAACGACTCGTCGTGATAGAGGCGCATGGCGGGCGTCACGTGGTCGAGCAGCGTGGCCGGCATGAGCGTGGTTTCGGCCTTGCCGCCGCACAGGAGCGTGGCGCCCTGGGCGAGCGCGTCGTCGATCAGCGCGTTGCAGCGCTCGACCGTGCTCATGTCGACCACCGAGCCGAGTACGACCGGCTCCTTGCGCGGGTCGCCTAGCGGCAGGGCGCGGGCGCGTGCAGCGAGTTTCTCGACGAAGGCGTCGGCAATCTGCTCGTCCACGATGATGCGTTCGGTGGACATGCAGATCTGCCCGGAATTTGCGAACGCGCCGAAGACGGCAGCGTCGACGGCGGCATCGAGGTCGGCGTCGTCGAGCACGACGAAGGGCGCCTTGCCGCCCAGTTCGAGCACGGCGGGCTTCAGGTGGCGCGCGCACTGTTCTGCGATCAGGCGGCCCACGCGCGTCGAGCCGGTGAAGTTCACGCGCCGCACCTTGGGGTGCGCGATCATCGACTCGACGATGCGTGCTGCGTCCGCAGGCGCATTCGTCACGAAGTTCACGGTGCCGCGCGGCAGCCCCGCTTCCTGCATCGCCTCGACGATGAGGCCGTGCGTGGCCGGGCAGATTTCCGATCCCTTCAGCACGACCGTGTTGCCGCAGGCGAGCGGCAGGGCGATCGCGCGTACCGCGAGGATCACCGGCGCGTTCCACGGCGCGATGCCGAGCACCACGCCGGCCGGCTGGCGCACGCCCATGGCGAGACTGCCGGGCACGTCGGAGGGGATCAGTTCGCCGCCGATCTGCGTGGTCATGGCGGCCGCTTCGCGCAGCCCTTCGGCCGCGAGATGCACGTTGAAGCCCGCCCACAGCGCCGAGGCGCCGGTCTCTGCCGCCATGGCGGCGGCGAAGGCATCGGCTTTGGCTTCGAGCGCCTGGGCGGCCTGGGTGAGTCGCGCGCGGCGCTCGCCCGGCCCGAGCGCCGACCACGCCGGGAAGGCGCGCGCGGCGGCGTCCACCGCGGCACGCGCGTCCTCGACGCCGGCGGCCGGCGCTCGCGAAGCCACGGTGCCGTCGAGCGGATTGCGGCGCTCGAAGGTCGCGCCGTCACGTGCCGGCACCCGCTCGCCGTCGATCAGCATCGATACGTCTTTCATCGTTTGTCTCCTCGGTAGTCTCTCAACGCTAAAAGGGGAGGGTGCTTACGCCACAAGCACTTCGACGAGCGCAGGGCCGCTCGCCGCCAGCGCGTTCCTGAGCGCATCGTCCAGTTCGCCGGCCGCGCTCACGCGCACGCCGCTGCAGCCCATGCCGGCAGCGAGCATGACGAAGTCGAGGCCGGGCAGGTCGGTACCCTGCACCGGGTCGCCGGGGCCGAAACCGAACACCGGCGCAAAATCCTGCAGGGCGGCGTAGCGCGTATTGTTCAGGATGACGAAGGTAATGGGCAGGCGCTGCTGCACCGCGCTCCAGATGGCCTGGATCGAATACATGCTGGAGCCGTCGCCGATCAGCGCGATCACGCGTTCGCCGGGTTTCGCGAGCGCCACGCCGACCGCTGCCGGCATGCTGTAGCCGAGGCCGCCGCTGTCCATGGTGAGAAAGCCGCCTGCACGTTCGATCGGCAGGTAGGTTTGCATGACCGGGCGCGCACTCGGGGCTTCTTCGACCACGATGTCGCCGGCGCTGCGCACTTCGCCGAGCGTTTGCAAGGCGTACGCCACCGACATGCGCTCGCCCGCCGCGGGCGGCAGCGCGCGCGGCGGCACCTCGCGCGGCGCGGGCAGCGGGCGCTCGCGCGGAGCGGGGCGATCGAGCAGATCGAGCACACCCAGGCGCACGTTGCCGACGGCGGCCACGCCTTGCGGCGTCCAGGCGGCCGTGCCCGGATCGTCGATCAACTGGCACAGCTCGGCGCCGGGCGGCACGTGCGGGCCCTGGCCTTCGACGTGATAGGTGAATGCGGGCGCGCCGAGCGCGAACACCAGATCGTGGCCGTCCAGGATCTCGACGATGCGCTCGCGCATGGCCGGCAGAAAGCCTGCGAAAAGGCGGTGCGTTTCCGGAAAGCTGCAGCGTCCCGTCATCGGTGCGACGTAGACCTGCGCGCGGTGGCGTTCGGCGAGGCGCACCACGTCCTCCACCGCCCCCGCGCGATCCACCGCGCCGCCCACCACGAAGGCGGGCCGCTCGCATGCGTCGAGCCGCGCGCCGATCTGCGCGAGCGTCTGCGGATCGGGCCGCGTGACATGGGCGAGCGTGCGCTCGGGCACGCGTTCGGCGGGCTGGTCCCAGTCGTCCACGGGAATCGAGACGAACACCGGACCGCGCGGCTCCTGCATGGCGATGGCCCAGGCGCGCGCGATGGCGAGCGGCACGTCCTGCGCGCGGGCGGGCTCGATGCTCCATTTCACATAGGGTTTCGGCAGATCGGCGGCCTGGGTGGCGGCGAGGAACGGGTCGAACGGCAGGATCGAGCGGGCCTGCTGACCGGCCGTGATGACGAGCGGCGTGCGGTTGCGAAACGCCGTGAAGATGTTGCCCATGGCGTTGCCCACGCCGGCCGCCGAATGCAGGTTCACCAGCGTGGCGCGGCCGCTCGCCTGGGCGTAGCCGTCGGCCATGCCGACCACCACGGCTTCCTGCAGGCCGAGCACGTAGCGGAAATCGGCGGGGAAGTCGCGGAACATCGGCAGCTCGGTCGAGCCGGGATTCGCGAAGATCGAGGTCATGCCGACGCGGCGGGCGAAGTCGATCACGGCGTCGCGCACGCTCAGGTGCGGCGCGGCGGCGTTCGGTTGGGTCGATTGATGCGGTTGAGTCGATTGATTCGTGGGATGCGGTTGAGGCGCGCTGACTGCCATTGATCTCTCTCCTGTTACCTGAGCGCGTGATATCGATGGGGCATTATCGCGAGGCCCGGGATAATCCGAAATTGCCTGTTTGCGCCAAAGGCATTACCTTTGGGCATGACTTTCAATCTCCAGCAACTGCACGCCTTCGCCACCATCGTTTCGACCGGCAGCCTCGGGCGCGCGGCCGAAACGCTGCACGTCACGCAGCCCGCGCTCAGCCGGGCGATCCGCCGGCTCGAAGATCAGGTGGGCGCGCCGCTCTTCGAGCGCCACTCGCGCGGCATGCAGCTTACGCCCGTGGGCGAGGCGCTCCTGCCGCACGCCATCCTCCTGCAACGCGAGGCCGAGCAGGCTCGCGAGGAGATCGACGCGATGCGCGGCCTCGCACGCGGCACGATCCGTTGCGGCGCGGTGGGCAGCATTGCGAGCCACGTGCTGCCGCTCGCCGTGAGCGGCGTGTTGCAGAAGTGGCCGAAGCTGCGCGTGGAAATTATCGAAGGGGTGTGGGACCGGCTGGCCGACGCGCTGGTGCGCCGGGACATCGACCTCGCGCTCAGCATGGCCGTGCCCGATACGGACGAGATCGTCGCGATAGGCGACTGCCGCTGGGAGGACCTGAGCTATGTCGTGGCGGCGCTCGATCATCCGTTGCGCAGGAAACGCGGCCTCACGCTGGCCGATACGCTCGACGAGCAATGGGCCATCCCGCCGCGCGGCACGGCCCCGTACGCTCACATGCAGCAGGCGTTCGCCGCGCAAGGGCTGGGCCTGCCGAACGTGGTGGTCGAAACGCGCTCGATCACGGTATTGAAGAGCCTGGTGGGGCGCTCGGGGTTTCTGAGCTGGATGGCCTTGCCGATGTACGCGACGGAGAGCAAGGCGGGCGTGTTCGATACGCTGCCGCTGCCGGGGGTGGAAGGGCGGCGCACGCTGACCGCCTTCCGGCGCCGGCACGGCATCCTGCCGAGCCCGGCGGTGAAGCTGCTCGAGCAACTGCGGCAGTTGACGGCGCTGGAGGCGCAGTAGCGGTCGCGCCTCCAGCGCCTTCCCGTCGAGCCGATACGATCAGCGCGCGGCGCGATGCGGCCGCAGCGTCTGGCCCCAGAACGTGAGCGTGCGGTCCCAGGCCAGTTGCGCCCAGACCGGATCGTATTGCGTGGCGGCGATGCGGCCCGGTCCCACGGCCGTTTCGTTGGCGAACGCGTGATGTGCGAGATAGCGGTGGAAGGTTACATCGACCTTCGCTTCGAGCAGCTTCGCTTCGAGCGCATCGACGATCTCGGCCTTGAAGAAGTGGTCTTGCGTGGCCCAGTGGCCCAGCACGGGTGCGGTGATCTTCGAGGCGTCGATGTATTCCAGCGGGGGGAAGCCGTACCACACCACCACGCCGTCGAGGCCCGAAATCTGGCTCGCGGCCAGCAGCGCCAGCGCGCCGCCCATGCAGTAGCCCGTCACGCCGACACGGTCGGTCAGCGTCTTCAGGTAGTCGACGGCGCCGCGCACGTCCTGCGAGGCGGCGTCCGCGAAGTCGAGCGCGTTCATGAGGTGGCTCGCTTCTTCCTCTTCGACCGTGCTCTTGCCGCGATAGAGATCGGGGACGAGCGCGATGTAGCCCGACTGTGCGAGGCGGTCGGCCACGCCGCGGATCTGGTCGTTCACGCCCCACCATTCCTGGATGACGACGATGGCCGGTGCGCCTTCGGCTTTCTCGGGGCGGGCGAGATAGCCTTGCAGTGTTTTGCCGTCGGGGCGCGTGAAGGTGATCGTGGAACCGGTGGGCTGTTTCATGTTGACATTCCTCTAAAGGGCGGGGCGCCAGGGGCGAAACCGCTAGCATAGCGTCTGCGCCGCGGCTTTGCCGTGTCACGCCCCAGGGCGCCGTGGGCCTCACTGCGGGTTTTCCGTTTTTTGCGCTTGTGCGTGCCTGGTCGCGTTCGTTCGCGGCGCTGCTCCCCGATCAGGTGCACGACGATGCCGCGCACGCGCGCCGGCGGGTGCTGGTAGGATGTCGCGCTCGCCGCCGGACCGGCGGCGCCCGAACCCCCGGAAACGTTCAGGAGAACCTGTTTGAATCTCACCCGCTTTGCAAAGGGCCGTCACTCGACCAAGGCCTTCGATCCTGCCCGCAAGATTCCCGACCCGGTCATCGACGAACTGAAAGAGCTGGTGCGTTTCAGCCCCTCGTCGGTCAACTCGCAGCCGTGGCATTTCGTGGTCGCTTCGAGCGATGCGGCGCGGGCGCGCGTGGCGAAGGCCATGCAGCCCGGCTATGCTTATAACGAACCGAAGGTGCTGCGCGCTTCGCACGTGATGGTGCTGTGCGCACGCACCGATATGGACGAGGCGCACCTGAACGCCGTGCTCGCCCAGGAAGAAGCGGACGGCCGCTTTGCGAGCCCTGAAGCGAAGACGGGTCAGCAGAACACGCGCGCGTTCTATGTGAACCTGCACCGCGACGAGCGCCGCGATTTGCCGGAGTGGATGGAAAAGCAGGCCTATCTGGCGCTCGGCACGCTGTTGATCGGCGCTGCCACGCTCGAGATCGACGCCTGCCCGATGGAAGGCTTCGATGCGGCGGTGCTCGACGCCGAACTCGGTTTGCGCGAGAAAGGCCTCACGTCGCTCGTGGTGGTAAGCCTCGGCTATCGCAGCGGCGAGGACTTCAACGCGAAGCTGCCGAAGTCGCGTCTGCCGGCTGCTGCGGTGTTTACGGAACTCGCGTAAGGCATTAAACGCAGCTCGCTGCTAGGTGGCGTCAGCTATCGGGCGCCGCCTTGCGCGCCTCGCGCATCAGTTCGACGTAACGCCGCGCGGCGAGTCCGAGCGGCCGCTCCGTGGACCAGACCACATCGGCCCACAGGCGAATCTCGTTGCTCATGTTTTCCAGCACGATTTCCACGAGCGCGCCGGTTGCCACGAGCGGCTGCACCAGCGCCCGCGGCAGATAAGCCCAGCCGAGCCCGGCCTGCACGAGGCCGAGCGTGGCGAGGTGGCTGTCCGTGCGCCACGTGGTGCGCGAGACGAGCGTGCGATTGTTGAGCCGGCTGTCCGCATGGCTCGCCACGGCAATCTGCCGGCCGGCAATGAGGTCCTCGTGGCTCACGCAGCTTTGCTCCGGCTGATAGAGCGCGTGATCGGGCGAGACCACCGCCACCAGCAGTTCGCTGCTCACTTCCTGAAAGCCTTCCCGCGCGTCGAGCCCCGGACGCTCGAACACGAGGGCGAGCTGCACGGCGCCCTCGTGGAGCATGCGCATGGCGTGCGCTTGCGGCGCCGAGACGATGTCGACTTCCAGCGCCGGAAACTCCAGTGCGAGCGTTTGCAGCGGCGCGCTCCAGGGCGCGGCCAGCAGCTCCGGCGCGATCGCAATGGCGAGCGTTTTTTCCAGTCCGGCATGGAGGGCGAGCGCATGCACGTCGAGCTGTCGCAGTTGCAGCGCGATCTGTCGCGCGCGCGGCTCCAGTGCGTGCGCGGCGGCGGTAGGCACGGGTTCGCGGCCCGTGCGGTCGAACAGCGCGAGGTCGAGCGCGGCTTCGAGGTTGGCGATCGCCATGCTCACGGCGGAAGGCACTTTGCCGAGCGCCCGGGCGGCCGCCGAAAACGAGCCGTGATCGAGCACGGCGAGGAACACGGCCACGTTGTCCGAACTGAAGCTCATTGCCGACCTTTCAGATTTTTTGACAGAAGCTGACTGGTTGTATCAGATTTCACCCGCTAGGATCAAGACCATTCCCACATCGCCGAGGGCACCATGCAAGGTCTCAAACGCCGCATCGTTTATGTCACCGTGTTCGAGGGCCTGGCCATTCTCGTGACCGGCGCGAGTCTCGCGTCGATTGCCGGCAGCGGCCTGAACCGGGCCGGGGCGGCGGCGATATTGACGTCGGTGGTCGCCACCTCGTGGAACTTCGTCTACAACCTGCTGTTCGAGCGCTGGGAAGCGCGGCAGACGAAGCGCGGGCGCGGCGTCGCGCGGCGCATCGCGCATGCGATGGGGTTCGAAGGCGGCCTCCTGCTGATGCTCGTGCCCATGTTCGCGTGGATGTTGCATATATCGCTCGTCGAGGCTTTCGTGATGGACATCGGCCTGACCGTGTTCTTCCTCGTCTATGCCTACCTCTACAACCTCGGTTTCGACTATCTGTTCGGGTTGCCGGCATCGGCGCTGCCGGCGGTGACGTTACCCGAGACGGCGTGCGAGGTATCGAAGTCATAGACGATGCCGGAATTCACATACGTCCGCGATCAACAACGAAGAACTGCGAATGAAAAAGTCCGCTTCTTCATGGCCTGGCGGCCACGAGGAAGCGGACTTCGCATCTCCGGTCCTGCGCGCGAGGCAAGCCCCGCGCGCGGCGTCGATCAGAACATGTGACGGATGCCGAGGCTCGCGCCGATTGTCGATCCCGCCACTTCGTAGAGCGCGTTGTTGATCGAGAGGCCCGTGTCCATACGGCCGTGGTTGTTCACGTAACCCAGTTGCCCATACAACGTCGTGCGCTTCGAGAGGAAGAACTGCACGCCGCTCGAAGCCATGAGCGAGTGGTTCGTGCCGTCGTTGCCGTCACGCGTGTAGTACACGCCGCCGTTCACGTTGAGGTAGGGCAGCACGAAGTAGCTGAAGCCGCCGGAATACACGCTGTTGTCGAACGAGCCCGACACCTTGTAGAGCGCGTACGAAGCCGAGAGAGTCAGATCGTTCGGGAAGCGATAGCTCGCGCCGATCGTGCGGCCGACGAACTCGACGGTGCTCGGGACGGGCGTCGAGGCGGCGCTGCCGCCCGCGTTGCCGCTATAGAGCGCACCCGTGATCGTGAAGCCGCCCAGGTGATAACGCAGGCTCGCCGAGTACTGGCGTCCGGCCTGGAAGTCGCCTGCCGCGCCGCCCAGCGCGATCATGCCCGCCGCCTGCACGCCGGCGATTTCCGGCGAGGTATAGGTAATCGAATTGCTGTTGAAAAGACCCGTCACATAGACGTTGTCGACGTAGGTCACGAGTCCGCTGCCGAAGTACGACATCGCACGCGGATCCATGTCGTAGATCGAAAGGAAAAACGGTGAGTACTGCAAACCGGCCTTGACGGAGCCGTAGGAGCTGTCGATGCCCACCCAGGCCTGGCGGCCGAACAGGTTGCCGTTCGAATTGTTGAACTGGCCGTTGGCGACGCTCACGCCGCTCTCCAGGGTGAACACGGCGCGCAGGCCGCCGCCCAGGTCTTCCGCGCCGCGCAGGCCGAAGCTCGAACCCGTCATGCCGCTGTCCGTGAACGAGAACTGGTGGCCTTCGTTTTGCCCTGTCGCCATGTTCATCGTGTGGCTCGTATAGAGGATGGAGCCGTCCACGATGCCGTACAGCGTCACGCTGCTTTGCGCGTGCGCGGCGCCCGACGCCCCCAGTAGGCAGGCCACGGTGAACGTGGAAGCCATGAGTTTCCAGTGAACGCCTTTCCGCTTGTTCATTTCGTAATCCTTAATAATGAGGGAGGTCCGGTTACGTGTGGGGGCGTCGTTTCGAAACGACGTCTCGGTGCTTTAAAAAACGGGATTCGGAGCCGCGCTCAGTGCGAGGGCGGGTGTAGCGGGATCGTTTCGGGCGGTAACGGAGGGCGCAGGCGAAGGGCGCGATGCGCTGCCACGAAGCCACGCGGCGGGCGCGGCATGAAGCATGACGCCGGGGCCGGCCCGGCTGGCAGCAGATCGGGGTGCTCGTTCACCGTGCGCGTCTCCACAAACAGGATGTGCTCGAAACGTTGACCGGATTGCTCGCGGAATGGGCTTATTTTTGTCCGCGCGTACATAAACTGTCATCCTGGGAGAAACGATCAGTTTTTTAGCACGGACGTTCGCACCCCAAACCCAAGTGGAATGGGGCTGGTGGCGTTTGAATGGCGCCAAAGCACGTACGACCGTGCTTTCGGGCGGGCAGGGCAGGTTGCGAGCGGGGAGGTGAAGCGGGGAGGCACCCGCGTCGTGGCCGACGCGGGTGTGGCGAATTTGCCGCAACGGGGCTTACTGGACCTTGCTGGCAGCGGCGATGATTGCGTCCGCAACGGCTTTCGGATGACTCACCATGACGACGTGGCTGGCATCGACGTGACTCGTCGTGGCGCCGATGGCCTCGGCCATGGCGGCTTCGGCATGCGGGTCGATCATGCGGTCCTGGTCGGCGACCACGTACCACGAAGGCTTCGTATGCCACGCGGCAACGCTGACCTTGTCGTCCAGCGCGCCCGCGAACCACGGACCCTGGGTGGCGGCCATCGTGCGGGCCTGCGCGGGCGGCAGATCCTGCGCGAAGTCGTGGATCACGGCATTCGTCGAGAGCGTGAGATAGTTGCCCGAGTCCTTGTGCAACTCGCTTGCCCACGCCGGGGCCGGTTTGCCCTTCATCATGTCGTTGACCGAAGCGCCCGCATCGGGCGCCAGCGCCGCGACGTAGACGAGCGCCTTGACCTTGTCGTCGTCGCCGGTCTGCGTGATTACCACGCCGCCCCACGAATGGCCGACGAGCACCACCGGGCCGCTCTGGGCGTCGATGGCGCGCTTCGTGGCAGCGGCGTCGTCGGCGAGCGAGCTGAGCGGGTTCTGGACCGAAACGACGTGCAGCCCCCGCGCTTCGAGCAGCGGAATCACCTTGTTCCAGCTTGAACCGTCGGCGAAGGCGCCGTGCACGAGCACGACGCTCGTGCCCTTCAGGTCTTCGGGCGGCGCGGCATGCGCCGTGGGTAGCGCGAGCGCGCTGCCGGCGAGGACCGCCGATGCGATACTTTTTTTCAACAGACCGTTCATGATGGAGCTTGACCTCGCAGTGTGGAGTGAGCCGCCAGCATCGCAGCCGCCGGGGGCGCGCGGTATCGGTCGAATGACCGACCCCGCTCGCGGCAGGCGGCGCGTATAGTCCCCATCCTGAGAGCGTGCTCTCGAACCCGGGTAACGAGGAGGCGGAGGAGGCGGTGCCGAAGGTGCAGAACATCCAGGCTGGCGGTTTCGCGATTCGCGTGTTCGATGCGGTCAAGGCGCTGGCCTTCATCGGCGATCTCAGCATGGGCCAGCCGACCGACCACTCGCTGCGCACGGCGTGGCTTGCGGCGCGGATCGCCCAGGCGCTGGGGCTGGACGAGCCTTCGCGCGTGGCCGTGGTAGAGGCCTCGTTGTTGCGCTGGTCCGGCTGCACGGCCAATGCGCCGGGCTTCGCCGACGTTCTGGGCGACGACGTGGCGGGCCGCGAAGCCATGCTGGCGCAGCGTCCCGACTGGGCCGAGCCGCTTGAGCCGCTGGGGGGCGCGGGCGTGGCGCTCGCGCCGCTCGCCCGGATTCACTGCGAGGTGTCGAGCGAAGTTGCCCGCATCATCGGTCTCGACGTTGCGACCGAAACGGCGTTGCGGCATATCTTCGAAACATGGGACGGCCGCGGCATTCCCGACCGGCTGGCGGGCGCGGCCGTGCCCGATACGGTGTTCGTGGTGTCGCTCGCCGGCGACGTGGAGATTTTCAGCCGCGTGTATGGGCTGGAGCAGGCGCTCAAGCTGATCGCCCAGCGGGCCGACGCGCGCTATCCGGCGCGTCTCGCGGCGCTCGCCGCGGCCGAGGCGCCGCGTTGGCTGGCGGGACTGGAGGGCGCGGAGGCGCCGCCGTTCGACGACGTACTCATGACGCCGCAGATGGGCAAGACGACCTCGGCCGAACTGATCGCCGACATCATCGATCTGAAGCTGCCGTGGATGACCGGCTTCTCGCGCGCCGTGGCGGCGGCTGCGGCCGCGTGCGGCGCGCGGCTGGGGCTCGACGCGCAGGCGCAGGATCGCCTCTACTGCGCGGGGTTGATCCATGGGATAGGCCGCGCGGCAGTGCCGAATGCGGTGTGGAATACGCGCGGGCGGCTGCCGGCCGCGGCCTGGGAAAAGGTGCGGCTCGTGCCGTACTGGACTTCGCGCGCGGGCAAGCAGGGCGGCGCGCTGGCGCAGATCGCCGAACTGGCTTCGTGGGCCTACGAACGGCTCGACGGGTCGGGCTATTTTCGCGGCGCGGGGCCTGAGGCGTTCGCGCAGGAGGCACGCATACTCGGGGCTTCGGTCGCGTGGGTCGCCCTGCGCTCGGCACGGCCGTGGCGCGAGGCGCTGCCGCTTGCCGAAGCGCAGCAGCTATTGCTGGCGGAGGCGCAGCGCGGGCGGTTCGATGGCGAAGTCGTGCACGCCCTGTTCGATGCCGGCACCGCACCGCACAGGGGCGCGCGGACGCGGCTGCAGGATGAACGGCCCGGCGTGCGCATCTCGGCACGCGAAGCCGATGTGCTGCGCGCGATCAGCCTTGGCGCGAGCAACAAGACCATCGCGCGCGATTTGGGCCTGAGTCCGAGCACCGTGCGCACGCACGTGGAGAGTGTGTTTCGCAAGCTCGACTGCTCGTCGCGCGCGGCGGCGACGCTGAAGGCTTCGACACTCGGCTTGCTGTGAGCGGCGCAAGGACCTGCGTTAGCGCCTGGCAGCCTTTGCGGCCTCCTTGCCGCTCGCGCCGAACTTTTCGGCATAGAGCTTCGCCGCCCATTCGATAAAGACCCGCACGCGCGGCGCCAGTTGACGGTGCTGCGGATAGAGTACGTTCACCGGAAGCCCCGGGCTTTTCCACTGCCGCATCACCTCGACGAGGCGAGCGTTCGCGAGTTCGTCTTCCACATGGAAGCGCGGCAACTGAATGAGTCCCGCGCCGCGCAGCGCGCAGACTACGTAATTCTCCGCGTCGCTCACCGAAATCCAGTTGCGTAGCTTGAACTCCACCACCTTGCGATCGACGTTCAACTCGATTGCATAGGAGGACTGACTGGTATTGGAGAAGAAGCCCACGGCCTCATGGGTGGCGAGATCGTCGGGCGTCCGGGGCGTGCCGGCGCGCTCCAGGTACGCGGGGCTCGCACAGACGATCTGCGGCATCACCGCGAGTGGCCGCGCAATCAGCGAGGAATCGCGCGGGTGCCCCGCTCGTATCACGGCGTCCACGCCTTCGCGCACGAGATCCACCAGTCGGTCGCCGCTGCTCACCACGAGTTCGATGTTCGGATAGCGCGTCCGGAATTCGTCGACGCGCGGCAACACGATACGCGTGGCGTGCGTGCCGTGCAGGTCGATCCGCAGCACGCCGCGCGGATTGGCGCTCTGGTGCGAGAACGAGGATTCGGCGTCGTCGATATCGCCGAGTATGCGCACGCAGCGCTCGTAGAACGCCTGGCCGTCGAGCGTCGGCCGCACGTGCCGCGTCGTGCGTTCGAGCAGGCGGGTGGACAGGCGCGCTTCCAGTTCCTTGATCGCATACGTCGCGGTGGCGCGCGGAATGTCCAGCATGCTCGCGCCCTTCGTGAAACTCCCCTGTTCGACGATCCGGACGAACAACTGCAAGGTGTCAAAACGATCCACGGCGGTGAGCCCCGATGCATACCGGCAGGCGGGTTCCCGCTCCGGATTAGTTATGTGGGTTGAATGGTCATGGCAATTTAGCACCATTTATCCAGGTGGCGTCAACGTGAATAATCCCTCTCAACGCAGTCATCCGGACTGTCACTCTTTGAGGAGCGAAGCATGGAACAGGAATTTGCGCGCGTGGCCATCGTGACGGGAGCCTCGCGCGGCATCGGGCGCGCCATCGCGCTGCGGCTCGCGAAGGACGGCTTTTCCGTGGTCGTGAACTACGCCGGCAATGAAGCGCGTGCAGCGGAAGTCGTGAGCGCCATACGCGCGGCGGGCGGCGCGGCGGTGGCCGTGCGCGCGAACGTGGCCGCGCCCGCCGAAGTGGAGAGCCTGTATGCGCAGGCGCGCCACGCGTTCGGCCGCGTGGACGTGGTGGTGAACAGCGCGGGCGTGATGTCGCTTGCACCGATCGCCGAGGGCGATCTCGATGCGTTCGACCAAACCGTCGCCGTGAATCTGCGCGGCACGTATTTGATGATGCTGCACGCGGCCCAGGTGCTGCCCGAGGGCGGGCGCTTCATCGCGCTTTCGTCGAGCGTCGTTGCCAAAAACTTTCCCGGCTACGGCCCGTACATCGCGAGCAAGGCAGGTGTGGAGGGGCTCGTGCGGACCTTCGCGAACGAGTTGCGTGGGCGCCATGTCACCGTCAACGCGGTGGCGCCGGGGCCGGTGGCCACGGAGCTGTTCCTCGCGGGCAAGTCCGAAGCGCTGATCGATCAGATCGCGAGCCAGTCTCCGCTCGAGCGGCTTGGGGAACCGGAAGACATCGCCGATGCGGTGGCGTTTCTCGCCGGGCCGGACGGCGGCTGGATCAACGGGCAGGTGTTGCGGGCCAACGGCGGGTTTGCTTAAGCGGAACGGCCTTTCGCATTGTCATTCTGGGGAAGACGGGAATACGCCGCGGCTGATACGCGTGCGGTACGCCGGACCGAAGGCCCGGCGCCCCGTCTGCGTCTGCCTTACCGCTTGCGCTTCGACTCCGTGGTCGCTGCCTCGGGTTCCGTCATCGCCATCGCATGCCGCCCGACGGCCTTCGCGATGCGCTCCGAAAGCGCCGGGTCGTGCACGGCGCGCGCCAATGTAACGCCGCCCGAGAGCATGGCGAGCAACGCAATTGCGCGGTCGTCGCGGCCGGCGGCGGGCAGGTCTTCCAGCCCCGCCGAAACCTCGTTGATGAGCCGCAGCAATTCCTCTTCATAGGCGATGCGCGTTTCGTCGTCGGCCCGCATGACCTCCGGCGAGAGACTGGGCAGCGCACAGCTTTCGCCAAGCTTGCAGGTACGCCGCGGCCCCAGGTAGAAGTCGATGAAAAGCTTGCGCCAGTGCGTGCCATGCTCCACCCGCAGCGACCCCACAGCTTCCCGTATCTGCCCGATGCCTGCGAGCACCACGTTGCGGAACGCCTCGCTCTTCGACTTGAAGTGTCCATAAAACGCGCCGTTGGTGACGCCGGCCGCCTTCGTCAGCGGGCCGATGCCCGAGCCCCCGTAGCCTTCCTCGCGGAACAGGCGGGCGGCGGCATCGAGAATGCGCGCACGGGTTTCGTTCTTGTGCTCGGTGGAGTAACGCATGGACGGCCTCTTTCAGAGTAATCGCTCTTTATCTTGCATAAAGAGCGATTGGTATCTATTCTATAGAGAGTGATTAGTATTTATATCACGACCGTTCGAAACTTACCCACCCGCTGAAGAAGGAGGAAGTGCCATGCCGATTACGCTGACCGTAGCCGAGGGCCTGCTCGCGCCCGCCGTGGAAGCTCAGGTGTTTGCCGGTTTGACCGAAGCCTTGCTGGAGATCGAACAACTGGATGGCAATGCGTTCATGGAGCCGAATGTGATCGGCACCGTGAACGTGGTGCCGCCGGGGCGTGTTTACACGGGCGGCAAGCCAGGGGCCGCGGCTTTCGTCGAACTGAAGCTGCCGGGTGTGGCGCTCGCGGCGCCCGAAGCGAAGCGGCGCTTCATCGCGCGGGCGACCGACGTGGTCGAACGGGCAGCAGAAGGACGGCTCGCGCGCGACCATATCTGGGTCAACGTGGTGTATGCGGCGGATGGCGCCTGGGGTATTGCCGGGCGCAGCTACGACAATGACGCGCTCGTGGACGCCATCCGTTCGGCTGCCGTTCAGTAAGCAGTCGTGGCAAGCGGCGTGCCGGGGTTTCGATCCCGGCATGCCGCCTCGCGCATCAAGGCGTCGCCGTCGAAGTCTTCGGTTCGCTCGCGGCGGCATCCGTCGCCGCATTGGCCTTCGCGTCGGGGCGGTCGGGGTGCAGCGTTTCATGCAGCACGCCCGACCAGCCGCCGCCCAGATCGCCGATCAGCGCAGCCGCGTCGAGCAGCCGTTGCTGCTGCACGTTCAGCGCCGATTGCTGGTTGCTCAGCTGCGTGGTCTGCGCCGTGGCCACGGTCGTGTAGTCGACGGTGCCCGCCTGGTATTCGTTCTTCGCGATCTCCGTGCCGTGGGTCGCGTCGCGCACCGCGGCATCCAGTGCTTCGGACTGCTGGGCGAGAATGCGCAGGCCGGAGAGGTCGTTCTCCACGTTTTCGAACGCCGAGAGCACGGTGCCGCGATAGTTGGCCACGGCCGCGTCGTAGGTCGCGCGGGCGGCCGCCACTTCGGCGCTGCGCTCGCCGCCGTCGAAGATCGTTTCGGTGGCGCTCGCGCCCAGCGACCATACATAGTTGCTGATGTGCAGCAGCCCCGAGAGCGGCGCCTGCGTGAAGCCGTCGAGCGCCGAGAGCGAAATGGCCGGATAGTACGCGGCCGTCGCGACGCCGATGGCCGCATTCGCGGAGGCCATCTGCCGCTCGGCCGTGGCGATGTCCGGGCGCCGTTGCAGGATGGTGGAGGGCACGCCGGCCGGGATCGTCGGCAAGGTGGGCAGGCGCTCGCTGTGCGGGATGTCCATGTCCTCGGGGTTGCGCCCCACCAACACCGCGATCGCATGTTCGTATTGCGCGCGCGCGACGCCGAGCGCGATCAGGCTGGCCTGCGCGCTTTCGAGCTGCGTGCGCGCCGAGACGAGATCGGACGGCGCCACCGTGCCCGCCTGGTCCTGGTCGGCCACCACGCGCAGGAAGTCCTTGTCGGCGGCCACCGTCTGCGTGAGCAGGTCGATATCGGCATCCGTCACGCGCAGCTGGATCACGTCGTTGGCGAGCGCGATCTGTTCGGAGAGCGTAGCATTCGCGAGCGTCGCTTCGCTCGCCTGGGCCGTGGCCGAATTCTCTTCGATCTGGCGGCGCACCTGCCCCCAGACGTCGAGCTCCCAGCTCACGTTGGCTTCGAGCGCGCCGGCGTTGACGATGCGCGCGCCGGAGCCGCCCACCGAACTCACGCTGCTCACGCTGCTGATCGTGCCCGAGGCCGAGCGCTCGCGCGTGCTGGACCCGGTGATGCCGACCGTCGGGAAGAGGCTCGCGCGCGCGATGCGCACTTCGGCGAGCGACTCCTGATAGTTCGCGTAGTTCTGCCGCACGGTCTGGTTCGAGACCGCGATGAGCGGCTCCAGTTCGTCGAGCAGCGGATCGTCGAACACGGTCCACCAGTCGCCCTTCGGGCTTTCGGCGGCGGCGGGCGTCGCCTGGGTCCAGCCCGGCAGCTCCTTCCACGTGGCGGGTACGGCCACTTGCGGACGATGGTAGTCGGGGCCGACCATGCAGCCGCTCGCGAGCAACGTGGCGGATACGGCGAGAGCGAGCGGCAGGAGGCGCAGCGCGGTGCGTGCGCGGGGGAAAGCGGGGGTTGTCCGCATGCGGTGTGTCTTCATCATGATGCGCTCTCATCGGCCTGGCGGTTCCAGGGCAGGCGCTGGGCCCAGCGCGCAAGGCGCGCACGCAGGTTGTCGAGGAACAGGTAAATCACGGGCGTGGTGTACAGCGTAAAGACCTGCGAGAGGAGCAGACCGCCCATCACGGTCACGCCGAGCGGCTGGCGCAGCGAGGCACCCTGGCCGAGCGCGAGCACGAGCGGCACGGCGCCGAGCACGGCGGCGAAGGTCGTCATCATGATCGGGCGCAGCCGCACCACGGCCGCTTCGTGAATCGCGCGGCGCGCGTCCATGCCTTCGTGGCGCTGCAGCTGGATCGCGACGTCCACCATCATGATGCCGTTCTTCTTGACGATACCGATCAGCAGGATGATGCCGATCATCGCGATGACCGAGAACGGCGTGCCGAAGATCAGCATGGCGAGCACCGCGCCGATACCCGCCGAAGGCAGCGTGGAGAGAATCGTGAGCGGGTGGATGGTGTTCTCGTAGAGCACGCCCAGCACGATATAGACCACGGCGAGCGCGGCGAGGATCAGAAGCGGCACGGTGCCCATCGACTGCGCATAGGCCTGGGCTGCGCCCGCGAACGAGCCGTGCACCGAAGCCGGCATGCCGATATCCTGCTGGGCCTTCTCGATGGTCGCCGCGGCGGCGGAGAGCGAACCGCCCTGAGGCAGGTTGAACGAAATCGTGCCCGCCACCATGCCGCTCTGGTGGTTCACCTGGGTGGCCGTGTGGCCCGTCGTCCACTTCATGGTGGCGAGCAGCGGCACCAGGGTTTCCGCCGCCGTGCTGTCCGCGCTGCCGCTCGAGCTGCCGCCCTTGCTGTTCGAGATGCTGTTGGTGAGCTGGTTGGCCTCGGCATTCGAATTCTGCGAATTCGTCGTGCCCGACGAACTGGACCCGGCGCTGATCGCGGTGGGCAGCTTGACGCCCGTGACCGTGCTGCCCGACATCTGCGTCTGCGCCGTGCCGGCCGCGTTGCCGGCCGCCGTGGAGAGCCAGATCTGGTCGAACGACTGCGGAAACTGCCAGTATTGCGGCGCGACTTCCATCACCACGAAATACTGGTTGAGCGGGTTGTAGATCGTCGAGACGGTGCGCTGGCCGAAGGCATCGTAAAGCACGCTGTCGACCTGGTTCGGATCGAAGCCGTAGCGCTTGGCCGTCGTGCGGCTCAGCGTGACGTAGGCCTGCAGGCCGTTTTGCTGCAGGTCGGAGTTCACGTCGGTGAGCACGCCGCGGTACTTGTTGAGCTCGTCCACGAGCTTCGGCACCCAGGTGAAGAGCGCGTCCGCGTCCTCGCTCGTGAGCGTGTACTGATACTCCGCCGCCGACTGCCGCCCGCCGATGCGCAAGTCCTGCTGCGCCTGGAGGAAGAGCCGCGCGCCGGAAACGGCGTTGAGCTTGGGCCGCAGGCGGTTGACGACCTCGGTGGCCGAAAGGTGGCGTTCTGCGAGCGGCTTGAGTTCGACGAACACGTTCGCCGTGTTGAGCGCGCGCCCGCCCGTGAAGCCGGCCACCGAGGCGACGGCCGGGTCCGTCTGCACGATCGCCTGCAACTGCGCGAGCTTTTTCTCCATCGCCGTGAAGGAGATGCTCTGGTCGGCGATGATCTGGCCGATCAGAATGCCCGTGTCCTGCTCGGGGAAGAACGTAGCGGGCAGAAAGCGCGCGAGGAACACGTTGCCGAACAGGAGCGCGATCAGCACCACGATCACGAGCACCCTGTGGTTGAGCGCGACGTCGAGCGAACGCGAGTAGGCCTGTTTGAAGCGCTCGAACTGCGCTTCGATCCAGACGGCCCAGCGCGCCTGGCTTTGCTGGCTGTGCTCGCGCGAGAGCACGTAGGCGCACATCGTGGGCGTGATCGTGAGCGAGACCACGAGGGAGATCAGGATCGCGACGGAGAGCGTGACCGCGAATTCGTGGAAGAGCAGGCCGACGACGCCGGGCATGAGCAGGATCGGCAGGAACACGGCGATGAGCGAGAGGCTCATGGAAACCACCGTGAAGCCCACTTCGCGCGCGCCGATCAGCGCGGCTTCCCTCGGCGGGAGTCCGGCTTCCATATGGCGCACGATGTTTTCCAGCACGACCACGGCGTCGTCCACCACGAAACCCGTGCCGATGGTGAGCGCCATCAGCGAGAGATTGTCGATGCTGTAGCCCAGCAGGTACATCGGGCCGAAGGTGCCGATGATCGAGATGGGGAGCGCCACGGCCGGGATCAGCGTGGCGCGCGGCGAGAGCAGGAACACGAACACCACGCCGATCACCAGCAGCACGGCGATGAAGAGCGTGCGCTCGGTGTCGGCCACGGAGGACTGCACCGACTCGGAACGGTCGATCGCCACATGCACCTTGACCGACGAGGGCAGGGCCGCCTCGATGGACGGCAGCCGGTCCCGGATCTGCTTGACCGTCTGCACGATGTTGCTGCTCGGCATGGGATACACGATCACGAGCACGGCCGACTTGCCGTTGTAGAGCCCGGCGTTGCGGATGTTCTCGTTCGAGTCGCGCACCTGGGCCACGTCGCGCAGCATCACGGGCGCGCCGTTGCGGTAGGCCACCACGATGTCGCGGTAGGGCGCGGCCTTGGAGATCTGGTCGTTCGAGATCACCTCGTAGCGCTGATCGCCCTGGTCGATGTGGCCTTTCGCGCTGTCCGCGTTGGCCGCGCCGATCGCCGCGCGCACGTCTTCGAGGCCGATGCCGTAGCTGTTGAGCTTGCCCGGCTCCAGCTCCACGCGCACCGAAGGCAGCGCGCCGCCGCCCAGCGTGATTTCACCCACGCCGTCGACCTGCGAGAGCTGCTGCTGGATCACCGAATCGGCGGAGTCGTAGAGCTGCGCCTTGGTGAGCGTGTCCGAGGTGAGCGCGAGCACCATGATCGGCGCGCTCGCCGGGTTGTACTGGCGGTACGTCGGGTTGCTGCGCAGCGTGGTCGGCAGGTCGGCGCGCGCGGCCTGGATCGCGGCTTCCACGTCGCGCGCGGCGCCGTTGATGTCGCGGTTCAGGCCGAACTGCACCACGATCATCGCCGAGCCCACCGAGTTGACGGAGGTGAGTTCGTTCACGTCCGCGATCGTGCCGAGGCGCCGCTCGAGCGGCTCGGCCACGGTGGACGCCATGATCTCGGGGCTCGCGCCCGCCATGGTGGCCTGCACCACGATCACCGGGAAGGCGATGTTGGGCAGCGGAGCGACCGGCAGGCGGAAGAACGCGAGCGTGCCCGCAATCAGGATCGCGATCGCGAGGAGCGAGGTCGCGACCGGGCGCCGGATGAAGATCGCCGAAAGGTTCACGGCGTGCCCTCGGGTGCGGGCGGGGCGCTGGTGCCAGGACCTGTGCCGGGACCTGCGCCTGGGCCATTGTCGGGACCGTCGGTGCTATCGGCACCGGCATCGGCATCGCCCGGCTGACCGTGGCTCGGCTTGCGGCCGAAACGCTGCGCCAGGCGGTCGAAGAACAGATAGATCACGGGCGTCGTGAAGAGCGTGAGCATCTGGCTGAGCGTGAGGCCGCCGATGATCGCGAGACCGAGCGGGCGGCGCAACTCCGAGCCCGTACCGGTGCCGAGCAGCATCGGCAGCGCGCCGAGCATGGCCGCGAGCGTCGTCATCAGGATCGGGCGGAAGCGCAGGATGGACGCTTCGAAGATCGCCTCGCGCGCCGGCTTGCCGTGCACGCGCTCGGCTTCGAGCGCGAAGTCCACCATCATGATGGCGTTCTTCTTGACGATACCGATCAGGAGCACGATGCCGATGATGCCGATCACGTCCAGGTCGCTGCCCGCGATCATCAGCGCGAGCAGCGCGCCGATGCCCGCCGAGGGCAGCGTGGAGAGAATCGTCACCGGATGCACGTAGCTCTCGTAGAGCACGCCCAGCACGATATACACCGCCACGAGCGCCGCGATCAGCAGATACACCTCGCTCGAAAGCGAGTCTTCGAACGCGGCCGCCGCGCCCTGGAACGACGAGGTGATCGAGGGCGGCAGGTTGATCGCCGCCTCGGCCTTGCGGATCTCGCTCACCGCGGCGGAAAGCGAGGCGTCCTTCGCGAGGTTGAACGAGATCGTGACCGCCGGGAATTGCGCGAGGTGGCTCAGCATGAGCGGCGAATGCGTGATGTGGATCGTCGCAATGCCCTTGAGCGGCACCTGGCCCGAACTGCTGGTCTGGCTCGGCAGATAGATGTCGCCGATCGATTCGACCGTGGGCACGGCCTCGGGCTTGGCGACGAGAATCACGCGGTACTGGTCCGACTGCTGAAAGATCGTCGAGACGATGCGCTGGCCCAGTGCGTCGTAGAGCGCATTGTCGATGGTCGCCGCCGTGATGCCGTAGCGTGCCGCGAGCTGGCGGTTCACTTCGACGTCGACGGAGAGGCCCTCGGAGTTCAGGTCGCTCGTGACGTCGGTGATCGACGGGATCTGCTTCATCTTCGCGATGAGCGCCGGCACGTACTGGTTGAAGGCCTCCTGGTTCGGCCCGCGCAGCACGAAGTTGTACTGGTTGCGCGAGATCGTCGTGTCGAGCGTGAGATCCTGCTCGGGCTGCAGATACAGCCGGATGCCGGAGACCTTCGCCGTTTCCTGCTGGATGCGCCGCGCGATGGCCTCGGCGGTGTCGGAGCGGTCGTCGTGCGGCTTCAGGTTGATCAGGAAGCGGCCGTTGTTGAGCGTGTTGTTGATGCCGTCGATGCCCACGTACGAGGTGAGCGAAACCACGTCGGGATCCTTGAGGATGGCTTCGGCGAGCGCGGACTGGCGCCGCACCATGGCCGAATACGACACGGAATTGTCGGCCACGCTGATGCCCTGGATCACGCCCACATCCTGCACGGGGAAGAGGCCCTTCGGGATCACCACGTAGAGCACGAGCGTGAGCACGATGGTGCCGAGCGCCACGAACAGCGTGAGCGTCTGGTGGTCGAGCACCCACCTGAGGCCGCGCTCGTAGGCGGCGAGCGTCTTGTCGAAGAGCCCTTCGCTGATGCGCTCGAAGCGGCTCGGATGGCGCTCCGCCTGGGCGCGCAGGATGCGCGCGCACATCATCGGCACGACGGTGAGCGAGACGACCGCCGAGAGCACGATGGTCACCGCGAGCGTCACGGCGAATTCGCTGAAGAGCCGGCCGATCACGCCGCCCATGAAGAGCAGGGGAATCAGCACCGCGATGAGCGAGACGGTGAGCGAGAGAATCGTGAAGCCGATCTGGCCTGCGCCCTTCAAGGCGGCCTGCAGCGGCTTGTCGCCTTCCTCCAGATAGCGCACGATGTTCTCGATCATCACGATCGAGTCGTCCACCACGAAGCCCGTGGCGATGATGAGCGCCATGAGCGAGAGGTTGTCGATCGAGTAGTTGAACTCGTACATCAGCGCGAGCGTGCCGATCAGCGAGACCGGCACCGAGATGCTCGGAATGATGGTGGCGGGCACGTTGCGCAGGAACACGAAGATCACGGCCACCACCAGCGCGATGGCGAGAATCAGTTCGAACGCCGCGTCCTTCACCGAAGCCTGGATCACGCCCACGCTGTTCGAGACCACCGTGACCTTCATGCCGGCCGGCAGCGTCGCTTCGAGCTGCGGCAGCTGCTTCATGATCTGGTTGACCGTGGCGATCACGTTGGCGCCCGGCTGGCGCTGCACGTTCAGCACGATCGCCGGTTCCTTGTTGTACCAGGCGCCGCGCTCCACGTCCTGCGCGGCCGAACTCACGCGCGCCACGTCGCGCATGAACACCGGCGCACCGTTCTGGTACGCGATCACGGTGTTCATGTAGTCGTTCGGGTCCGAGATCTGGTCGTTCGAGTTGATCGTGTAGTCGAGATCCGGGCCGTCGAAGTTGCCCTTCGGCTGGCTCACGTTCACGTTGGCGAGCAGCGTGCGCAGGTCGTCGATATTCAGGCCGTAGGCGGCGAGCTTCTGCGGGTCGGCCTCCACGCGCACGGCCGGCACGTTGCCGCCCGCGGTGGTGACGAGACCCACGCCCTGCACTTCCGAAATTTTCGTGGCGAGGCGGTTGTTGGCCGCGTCCTGCAGCTGCGTGAGCGACATCGACTTCGACGTGACCGCGAGCGTGAGGATGGGCTGGTCGGCCGGGTTGACCTTGGCGTAGGTCGGCGGCGCGGGCAGGCCGCTCGGCAGGTAGCTGTTGGCGGCGTTGATGGCCTGCTGGACGTTTTGTTCGGCGACGTCGAGGTTCAGCGACAGGTCGAACTGCAGCGTGATGATCGAAGCCCCTTCGGAGCTGTACGAGACCATCTGCTGCAGCCCCGGGATCTCGCCCAGCTGCACCTCCAGCGGCGCGGTGACGGTGGTGGCCATCACGTCGGGGCTCGCGCCGGGGTAGAAGGTCTGCACCTGGATGGTCGGGTAGTCGACCGAGGGCAGCGACGAGACCGGCAGGAACTTCATCGCCACGAGGCCGACCAGCACCATCGCGATCATCAGCAGCGAAGTCGCGACCGGCCTAAGAATGAACAGGCGGGAAATATTCATCGGCAGCGGATCCGCGGCTTACGAGGCTTGCGAGGCTTCGGGGGCCGAGGCACCGGACGCACCCGAGGCGCCATGGGCGTGATGCCCGTGGTGCGCGTGTGCGCCGCTGGCACCCGTTGCGCCGGCGGCTTCGCTGTCCGCGGTGCTGCCCGCGTTGTCACCCGTGGCAGCTGCGCTGGCCTCGCTTGCGCCGCTTGCTCCGCTGGCCGCGGCCGGACGTGCGGCCGCCGGGCGGATCTTCGCGCCGTCCGAGAGGCGGTCGAGGCCGTCGGTCACGACGCGCTGGCCTGCCGCGAGGCCCGATGCGATGACCGTGTTCTTGCCGTCGCTCGGGCCGAGCGTGACCTTGTGGACGGAGACCGTATTGTTGTCGTTCACGAGATAGACATAGTTGCCGGGCGCGCCCGTCTGCACCGCGGGCGTGGGCACGAGCACCGCGTTCTGCAGCGTATCGACGAGCAGCTTCACGTTGACGAACTCGTTGGGGTAGAGCGCCTCGTCGTCGTTGGGCAGGCTCGCGCGCAGCGTGACCGTACCGGTGGCCGTGGCCATCTGGTTGCTGATCGCGTAGAGCTCGCCGGTCGCGAGCTGCTTCGAGTTGTCGCTGCTATAGACCGTAACCGGCAGCTTCGCCCCCGTGCCGAAACGTTGCAGGACGTTGCCGAGCGTGTCCTGCGGCACCGGGAATTCGACGGTGGTGGGCGTCATCTGCGTGATGACGGCGATGCCGGGCGAGCTCGACGCGGTCACGTAGTTGCCCGGATCGACGAGCTGCAGGCCCACCCGGCCCGAAACCGGCGCCGTGATGTGGCAGTACGCGAGATCGAGGTCGAACTGGGCGATGTTCGCCTTGTCGGCCTTCACGGCGGCTTCGTCCTGCTGGACGAGGAACACCTGGTCGCTATAGGTCTGCTCGGCGATCGACTTGCGCTCGTTCAGGATCGTGAAGCGCGCGAGGTCGGAGCGCGCCTGGGCGAGCGACGCCTGATCCTTGGCAAGCTGGGCCTCGGCTTGCTGCTTGCTGATCTCGTACTGGCGCGGATCGATCTGGGCGAGGAACTGACCTTTCTTCACGTCCTGGCCTTCGTGGTAGCCCACGGCCGTGAGATAGCCGCTCAGTTGCGGCAGTACCGTGACCGTGGCAAGCGGCGTGATCGTGCCGAGCGCGGTAATCGTTTCGGGCATCGGACCGAGCACGGCGGTGGCCACCGTCACGACCTGCGCCGAGGGCGGACGCTCGGGCTTCTTGCCGCGCAGGATGTGCAGGATCACGAGCACGACGAGCACGACCACGATGATCGCGATCACGAGCGGGCCGTGCCGCCTGCGCGGCGGCGTGCCCGGCGGCGGGGTGTTGGGGGCCTTGGGCTGCGGGGTCGTTGCGTCGCTCACGCTTGCCTCCGTGCGTCAACGGTCACTGAAGGGTGTTGGCGCGTTTCGATGCCGTTGCGGAAATTGTCGTATTGCTGCATACGCATTCTCATGGTTGTTGTGCCGGTCAAACGCAGCGAGGCCAGCTGCGCGTTTCGGCCGAGTATGGAAGTCTAACCAGGTCGAACGCCAATTTCGAAACGTCAGTTAAATGAAAGGTTTTGGCGCGTTACAAGGGGGTGTTTTTGACATGTCTTGTTACGAGTCGCGCTGAAGCTGGCGGGAAAATGACGGAGTTGTCAGAAAGCAGAAAGCGATGAGTAAACGGCCGACGCCTGGCGAGGCAATCCGGCAGCCGGATATTGACCGCTAGACAGTCCTGCTGGTTTTCGCTGGACCAGCGATGAACCAGAAACCGTACGGCGGGCCGCTTGCAGGTTGTGGGCGATGCGGCTTCGATCGATCGTATTGCGTGATAGCTTGAATTCGATAACTCGACCGACCTTGCTTCCATGAACGCCAAACGCCTTGTTGCTGCGGTTGTCTTGCTCTGCATGAGTGTCGCGGGACGCGGAACGGAGTCTGCGCCTCCGATCACGCTTGAAGGAACGCTGCTCGTCGGCGATTTTTATGGGCCACCCGGTTATGGCGAGAATCCAGACCAGGACCGCATTGAGCATGCGTTATATCTACAGCTACCGGCTACACCGGAGATGCAGGTAGGGGACTCCGGAGCGTTGGCATCGTTCGACGCAGAAGCTCAGCGGACATACTTCGTTCAGGTCGTTCCTGATGGCCCGGACCGATCCGCGATGGAGAACGCAATCGGCCACAAAGTGGAAGTCAGAGGCGTCCCACTTGTTCCGGTGACAGGCCATCACCGAACCCCTCTGCTAATCGACGTGAAATCGTTCAAGCCGATTGATGCCTGGCATTGGTAGGCCGCGCTGGCGAGAACGTGCGATGCTGCGGGAAAAGGGCTTTCGGTCCATCTTTGATTATTTTTTGTCTATCTGGAAGAGCACTATATATTGGGTTTTCGCTTTGGTTTCGTTTTCGTATTACTGGATGGTCTCCATGGTCCGTCCGGTGATCGACGATTCCCGGCGGGCATTCCGCCGGTAGGTCAATGATGTCTGCCGAAGGTATCCACCATGCTGAATGCCGCTCGCTAAAGAACCCCCCCTGATTGTCGTAATCCAGTCTTTACGGCAATCAGAGTTTTGGAGGCGACGTTGAAACGGCAGTTCTGGATGGGTATGAGTTTAATCTGTCTTGCGCTGAGCGGATGCGCAACCCGGCAACTCGTGGCGACGCCCCTGCCCGAATCGCGGGTTGGTGTGAAGAGTTATGCAGAGATGGCGTATCAGCCGCTGGCACTGAACGACGCAAAGACGATTGACTTCGACACGAACACGTCGCCTGTGGCCCGCTTCCCGGACGGCCTTGGCGTGTATGCCGCCTTCTCGCTGGATCAACAGCCGGTAACGAGTGTCTTGCGCGTCCGCACCTGGTTTTCGAGCGGCTGGTTGCCGCTGGCGACGGTACTCAAGCCGTATGTGATGTTCCTCGACGCCGACAAACATGTGGTCAGCAATGTCGAGTCGTTCGAAGGCACCAACGGCTCGACCTTCGTTGAAGGCGGCTACCGGCAAGCCTATTTCCCCGTTCCTGCGGCGGCGCGATTCTTTATCGTCTATTCGGCCTCGTCGGAATCCGATCGCATGGTGCTCGCGGCACAAACCGGAAAACAGTGGGGCATTCCCAATGCCTATAGCGGCACGGTCGAGGTCAAGCAGGAGCTCGCACACCCATGAAAGCAAAAACACGGATGACGAGCCTGCTGGCTCGCGTAACGATGTTCGGGTGCGCCCTTCTGGCAGCGGGGTGCGTGACGACGAACTACATGCCGCCCCCCGGCGTGCCGACGGCAAACATTCGCTTTCGCGAGATCGGCGAAGGCGGTTTTTTCCTTTATCAACCGCCTCCGTTGCCGGGTTGCTATCTGCCTAGCGATCCGCTGGGCGGAGCGCTGGGCGGCGAGCCTATTGGCGTGGCGGATGTTCCTCCGAAGAACGACCATACGATCATTCTCATTCCGAGCCATCGGCAGCAGCCGCGGCTGGGCATGCCCATCGACGGACCCTACATCGACCGGAGCTACTTCGAACTGCGGATGCAGGCGGATCACCTGCTGACGCTGCGTGTGGTGCTCCCCGGCCGCGACCAGTTCGACAGCGCCTTTCGCTTTACGCCGAAGTCCGGGGAAAACTACGAGGTCACGGTCCGTCCGGGAACGCCGCTCAAGGTCGACGTCTATCATATCGACGCTCACGATGGACACTACTCGGTCGAGCCTGTGAGCGACCTCGAAATCGTTCGGCGATGTTCATGAAGGTCGCGAGCGTGCGCCTGTTGACTCGCGTTCGAGCGATTGATAGGATGGTGGCACTTTCAAAACGCCCTCCCGGTTCGCCGGGAGGGCGTTTCGTTTTGGTTCCCGCAACCCCTATGGAACCTTGAAATGAAAGTACCCTTTGAAACCCGCAAGGGATCGGCAGCCGGCCTCGGATATGTGCGGTATGGCCACGGTCCCGTTCATGTGCTGGTCATGCACGACTGGCTCGGCGACCACTCCAGTTACGACGCTGTTTTGCCTTGGCTCGATGGCCAGGCATTCACGTACGTTTTCGCCGATTTGCGGGGCTACGGGCAATCCATCGAACTAGGCGGCGAGTTCACGGTCGAGGAGATCGCCGCCGATTGCCTCATGCTCGCGGACGAGCTCGGTTGGCGACGCTTCCACCTGATCGGCCACTCGATGACCGGGATGATCACGCAACGCATCGCGGCCGACGTTCCGTCTCGCGTCGCGAGTGCGATTGCCGTGTGTCCCGTTTCCGCGGCGGGAAACCGGTTGAGTCCGGAGGCGCTGGCCTTCTTTGTCAGCACGATAGAAGACGACGATGCCCTGCGGCGGCTATTCCAATTCGTGACCGGCGGTCTTTCCGAAGGGTGGGCCGATCGCAAGGTGCAGCAAAGCCGTGCCACGGTTGCGCCAGCGTGCCGGAGGCAGTACCTCGAAATGCTGGTCACGGCCGATTTCGTCGAGGACGTTCAAGGCCTGGAAACACCGTACCTGATCGTGATCGGCGACAAGGACCCGGGGCTCGATGCGGCAGCAATGAGGCGCACCTTTCTTGCGTGGCATCCCAACGCGGAACTGCACGTTGTGCCCAATTGCGGGCACTATCCGATGCAGGAGTGCCCGCCTTATTTCGCAACGGTGATCGAGGGTTTCCTGAAGCGTGGAGCTTCCTGATCTGAACAGGGGACGCGTATCCCGGCGTTACGGGGCTTCCCGCAGCACCTGACGGTATCGCGTCCGCTTCGCGACTGACCCTGCACAAGACGGCGCCGACATCGGATTCGGGGTTCCGGACCGTCTGCGGAGCGAAATGCTGCATTGGGTCGGCTTGCCGTATCTGTTGAAGGCGCAAATGCAACAATAGCAGGAGCGCGGCACGGCTGGCTTCGCAGGCTGTCGTGCCGCGAATCTGCAATACTCTCGCAGAAAGCGGGCTCCAGACGCGTTGGCGGTTGCGACTTTCACGTCGGCACGTCAACAGATCGTGAGTTCATCCACCGCCGTTGACCTGTTCGAACATGACCGACTCAGCCGATATCCGTTTCCTGCTCGCAATACAAGAAGCGGGCAGCCTCGTGGCGGCAGCGAGAAAGCTTGGGATATCGCCGCCTGCGGTCACGCAGCGTCTGCAACAGATCGAAAAGAAGCTCGATACGCGCCTCGTCGACCGCACGGCCCGCGGCTTGCGATTCACGGAAGAGGGAACCCTGCTGTGCCAGCGTGGCGCGCACCTGGTGCAAGCGTTCGACACGCTGTTCGACGATTTGCGTGCGCGACGAGGGGGGCTCGTCGGCACCGTGAGGATTCGTGCGCCGCTGGGGTTTGGGCGGCGCTATCTGGCGTCTGTCGTATCCGGTTTCCAGCAAGACAATCCCGCCGTCGACATCGAGCTGACGCTCACCGATCAACCTTTGATCGAAACGGCCGACCGTTATGACATCGTGGTGCATATCGGCGAGCTGCCGGCGTCGAATCTGATCGGCTATGCGATCGCGCCGAATGCGCGCTTCGTGTGTGCTTCTCCCGCGTTTCTGAAGCGCTTTCCGAATCCGCAGACTCCCGACGATCTGGCGCATCTGCCGTGTATCGTGCTGCGCGAGAACAATGAAGATGCGTCGCTCTGGCAGTTCCGCAAGGGCCGTACGGCGCGCAGCGTCAGGGTTCCGTCGAAGTTGAGCTGCAACGATGGCGAGGTGATTCGCCAATGGGCGAGCGAGGGCCGCGGCGTTATTCTCCGCTCGGAATGGGATGTCGCGGACGATATCGCGAAGGGCAAGCTCGTGCGGTTGCTGCCCTCATGGAAGACCCGCGACGCCGATGTGATCGCGCTGACCCGCCATCGCGCGGGATTGCCGGCCCGTACCCGGCAATTCATGCAGTATCTGCAGGCGCAATTCAGACCCGCACCGCCGTGGCGAAGTCAGGCGACACCTCGCTAGCGATTCAGTTTTTTTGAATGATTGATTCGATCTGGCTGAATGGCCGGCGTCCGATCGAACTCTATACTGGATGTCATGAACGAACTGCACGCACAGGGAGTCCTCGCTCATGAATCATCTATCCGCTTCGACCGCTTCGACCGCTTATCCGAAGGCGGTTCTCTTCGACCTCCTGACCGCGTTGCTCGATTCGTGGACGATCTGGAATCGCGCCGCGGGCTCGGAACAGGCGGGCCGGGCGTGGCGCGCCGAATACCTGCGTCTGACCTATGGATGCGGCCGCTATGTCGCCTATGAACAGCTGGTTCGCGAAGCGGCGGCGCGCACTGGCCTGCCCGAATCCGCCGCGCTCGCTCTTG
The DNA here is from genome assembly GCF_905220215.1 of Paraburkholderia sp. J12. Lineage (NCBI taxonomy): Bacteria > Pseudomonadati > Pseudomonadota > Betaproteobacteria > Burkholderiales > Burkholderiaceae > Paraburkholderia > Paraburkholderia sp. J12. The sequence continues at coordinate 158,303 of NZ_CAJMZC010000007.1, read as the reverse complement.
AAGCCGACTGGCTGCAACTGAGCCCGTGGAGCGGGGCGGTCGAGGTATTGCAGCAGCTTCAACCGCACTGCAAGCTCGCCATCGTGACCAATTGCTCGATCCGGCTTGGCCGCCAGGCGGCGGGTCTCTTTCCTGTCGAATGGGACGCCGTGGTCACGGCCGAAGAAGCCGGAACCTACAAGCCGAGCCCCGTTCCCTATCGCATGGCGCTCGATGCACTGGGCGTGGCGCCTTCGGAAGCCGCCTTCGTCGCCGGGTCGAGCTACGACATGTTCGGCACCGCGGCGGTCGGCTTGCGGACTTACTGGCACAACCGTATTGGCCTGCCGTTGGCAGAAGGCGCGCCGCCTCCGGAAATCGAAGCGCCCACGCTCGATGGCCTGGTGCCCTGGTGCAGCCGTTTTGGTGCGTCGGCCCATAGCAACCCGTCTGCCTGAAATCATGAAACTCGACACACTCGATACCCCCGCGGCCCTCGTCGATGTCCCGCGGATGAACAGGAACATTGAGCGCATGCAGGCAAGGATGAACGCCCTCGGCGTGAGATTCCGCCCGCATGTAAAAACGACCAAATGCCTGGAGGTTGTGCGCGCGCAATTGGCGGCAGGCGCGAACGGCATTACGGTTTCAACGCTGAAAGAAGCCGAGGTGTTCTTTGCTGCGGGTGTCACCGACATTCTCTATGCGGTCAGTATTGCGCCGTCGAAGCTGCCCAGAGCGCTGGCGCTCAGACAGCGGGGCTGCGATCTGAAGCTGGTGGTCGATAGCGCAGGCGCGGCAGTCGAAGTCGCGAGGTTTTGCGCCGCACAGAGGGCAACGTTCGAAGTCTGGATCGAGGTCGACACGGACGGGCATCGTTCAGGCATCTCGCCGGAGCAGGACGCGTTGCTGGAAGTCGGGCGCATCCTGCACGACGGCGGTGTCGGGCTTGGCGGCGTGATGACGCATGCAGGGTCCAGCTACGAGCTGCATACGCCCGAGGCGCTCGCGGCGCTCGCCGAGCAGGAGCGCGCGGGCTGCGTTCGTGCGGCGCAACGGCTGCGTGACGCAGGCTTTCCCTGCGAAGCGGTGAGCGTTGGTTCGACGCCCACGGCGTTGTCCGCCGGGAAGCTGGATGGGGTGTCCGAGGTGCGGGCCGGCGTCTACGTCTTTTTCGATCTTGTGATGCACAACGTCGGCGTCTGCTCGATCGACGACATCGCCTTGAGCGTGCTCACGACGGTCATCGGCCATCAGCCCGAGAAGGACTGGGTGATTCTGGACGCGGGCTGGATGGCGATGAGCCGCGATCGCGGAACGTCGAAGCAGATGCACGATTTCGGATATGGTCTGCCGTGCGGGCTCGACGGCACGCCTCTGACCGATTGGGTACTGAGCAGCGCAAACCAGGAGCATGGTATTTTGTCGCCCGCGCAGGGAGCGCAGCTGGGCGAGCCACTGGCGACGCGCTTTCCGGTCGGAACGAAGCTGCGCATCCTGCCTAACCACGCTTGCGCAACGGGTGCGCAGTTCCCGGAGTATCACGCGCTATCTGCAGATGGCGAAACTACCGTATGGAGCCGTTTTCATGGCTGGTAACGAATCGGGCGCGCGGTTGCCGCGCAGGGAAAACCCGGCGAATCTCGCGACGCCGGGCGGCCACTATAGCCACGTGGCGATCGCAAACGGGCTGGTGTTCGTGTCCGGACAGTTGCCGATCGATGCGCAGGGCCGCAAGCTCACGGACGCTTCGTTCGAGGTGCAAGCGAGACAGGTGCTGGCGAACGTCGCGGCCGCGCTGGAAGGCGCGGGCAGCAGCATCGCACAACTGGCGCAGGTGCGCGTCTACCTCGCCGACATCGAGCTTTGGCCCAGTTTCAATCAGATCTACGCGGAGTGGGCGGGCGATGCGCGGCCGGCCCGCGCGATCGTGCCGACCGGGCCGCTTCACTTCGGCTTCAAGATCGAGATCGAGGCGACGGCGATGCTGTGAGACAGCTCGCCGGGCGTCGGGACCGGCGAGCAATCCGCGCAACGTTGTGCCGCATGACCTGGTCCGTGGCCGTGAGCGGCGGGCTCAGGCGACGCTGTTGGGCGCACTGTCGCCATGCGTGGCGATCGCGCCATAACACGCGGGCCGGCGGTCGCGGAACACGCCCCACGCGCGCCGCTTCGCCGCGAGCGCGTCGAGGTCGAACTCCGCCGTGATGATCGCGCTTTCCGTGCGGTTGCATTCGGCTATCTTCTCGCCGTCCGGGCCGGCGATGAACGAACTGCCGTAGAACGTGATCGCGCCCGTTTCGCCGGTTTCGATGCCGATGCGGTTGCTCGCCACGAGCGGCATCACGTTGGCGGCGGCGTGACCGCGCTGCACATTTTGCCAGTGCGTGCGCGAGTCGATGGTGGCGTCGTGCGGCTCGCTGCCGATCGCCGTGGGATAGAACAGGATTTCCGCGCCCGCGAGCGCCATGGCCCGCGCGCATTCCGGAAACCACTGGTCCCAGCAGATGCCCACGCCGATCCGCCCGTAAGCCGTGTCCCAAACCTTGAAGCCGGTGTCGCCGGGCGTGAAGTAGTACTTCTCGGTGTAGCCCGGGCCGTCGGGGATATGGGTCTTGCGATACACGCCGAGCGCGCTGCCGTCGGCGTCGAAGATCGCGATCGAGTTGAACTGGGTCTGGCCCGAGCGTTCGAAGAAGCTCACCGGCAGCACGACGGAAAGCTCGCGCGCGAGCGCCGCGAAGCGGCCAAGCCACGGATGATTCTCGTATGGCTGGGCGAGCGCGAGGTGCGCGGGATTCTGGTCGATGCAGAAGTAGGGCGTTTCGAACAACTCCTGCAACAGCACGATCTGTGCGCCGGCGCGGGCCGCCTGGCGCACGGTCTCTTCCGCCTGCGCGAGATTGCCTGCGATATCCCAGCTCGCCGCCATCTGGGTGGCGGCCACCACGACCTTTCTCATTGTCTTTCCTCTCATGCGGCCTGCGCGGCCGCGGTTCTCGTCGCCCGTCTTTGCTGATGCCCGGATGGTCCGGGCAGGTTGGCTGTGATAATAAGTCAATAAAGACGGGCTGTTTTTTGCCTGATTTGCATACCGCTTGTGCGGTGAAGGAAATAATTGAAGGGGAGATTCACATGGCGCGTATCGACTTGCTTGTCGCGATCGAAACCTTTGTCTGCGCCGTCGAAGCGGGCAGCCTCAGCAGCGCGGCGCGGCGGCTCGACAAGACGCCTTCGGCGGTGACGAAGACCATCGCCGGACTCGAGGCCACTCTCGGCGTGCGCCTTTTCGAGCGCACCACGCGCACGCTCGCGCTCACGGAAGGCGGGCGGCTCTATCTCGCGACGGCCACGGAAGTCCTGCAACGGCTGGCAGACGGCGCGCGGCAGCTTTCCGAACACGACGACGAGCCGCGCGGCCCGCTGCGCGTCACGGCGGCGCACTCGTTCGGGCAGGCGGTGCTGGCGCCGCTCGCTACGCCGTTCAGCCGGGCGTTCCCGCGCGTCCAGCTGGAGATCGCGCTGTCCGACCGCTATGTCGATATCGTGGGCGAGGGCTTCGACCTCGCGCTGCGCATGGGCAACTACGACCTGCCGAGCCAGATCGTCAAGCCCATCGGCTCGAACCGCAGCCTGCTCTGCGCGAGTCCGGACTACCTCGCGCGACATGGCATGCCGGCGACGCCGAAGGCGCTGGCGAACCATGCGTGCATTGCCTACCGGCACCCGGCGCTTTCCGGCGTCTGGCGCTTCAGCCGGGACGGCGAGGGGGAGGGCGAAGTGGCGATCGAGCCGCGCGGCTCGATTGCCACCGACAGCTACGAACTCGCGCGCGCTGCGGCAATCGGCGGCGCGGGCATCTTGCCCTGCCTTTACTGGAGCGTCGTGCCGGAGCTCGAGAGCGGCCGACTCGTGCCGCTCCTGACGGACTGGCGCTTCAGTTGTCCGTGCTTTGGCGAGGAATGGGTCTGCGCGGTGTATCCCGTGAGCCGGCGCGGGTCCGCGAAGATCCAGCGGCTGATCGAGATGCTGCAGGCGCGGCTCGCCGACGGCGAAGCGCGCGTGGCCGCCGTGACGGCTGCGCTGGCGCGGCGCTGACCGCGAGAGAGCGGCTGGTCGGGTCGTTCAACGAGCACTTAACTCATACGACAACATATCTCGTAAACCCGAGATATCGGGCTCGAAAAGGAACGGCCAATGTTCAAATGAAAATTTTTGTGTCGCCGCAAATTCTGTTGGACTTCGCTCTGATACCCTGAAGATTCAAGCTGGAAAGCCTTCTGCATAAGGCTTTGCGGCGCGAGCTCTGCCGTCGCTCGCTGGTTTTCCCTGGTTTCGATATGTTCGTTTAGTGATACGATGACTGACGATAAATGCGCTCCGATGTTCGAATTCGAGCATCGGTGAACGTCGATACCGGGTCGAGACCCCGGTCTGAACGTGGAGGGAGACGGACTTTGAGAACAATCATTGGCCTGCGCTGGTGGATCATCGCGCTCGTGTGCTGCGGGACCGTCGTGAACTACCTGTCGCGCAATGCGCTCGGCGTCATGGCGCCCGAGCTGAAAACCCTGCTGCACATGAGCACCCAGCAGTATTCGTACGTGGTGGGGGCGTTCCAGGTGGGCTACACGATCATGCAGCCGGTGTGCGGGCTGGTGGTCGATCTGATCGGCCTGCGCATCGGCTTTGCGCTGTTTGCCTGTCTCTGGTCCGCCACCGGGGTGCTGCACGGTCTGGCCGGCAGCTGGATGTCGCTTGCCGCCTTGCGCGGCCTGATGGGTCTCTCGGAAGCCGTCGCCATTCCCGCCGGCATGAAGGTGGTCGCGGAATGGTTTCCGAATCGCGAGAAGTCGGTGGCGGTCGGCTACTTCAATGCCGGCACGTCGCTCGGTTCGCTGCTCGCGCCGCCGCTCGTCGTGTTTCTCTCGCTGCGCTACGGCTGGCAAAGCGCTTTCGCCGTGACGGGCGCGCTGGGCTTCGTCTGGGCGGGGCTCTGGTACTGGCTCTATCGGCCGCCGGTCGAGCATCACCGCATCGGCCAGAAGGAGCTGGCGAACATCACGGAAGGGCAGACGCCTTACGAGTCCGTTTCCACGGATGGCCGCAAGGTCCGCGCCGTGCTCCGCACGCGGCGCTTCTGGGCGATCGCGCAGGCGCGCTTTTTCGCCGAGCCGGCCTGGCAGACCTTCAGCTTCTGGATTCCCCTGTACCTCGCCACCGAACGTCACATGGACCTGAAGCAGATCGCGCTCTTCGCGTGGCTGCCGTTTCTCGCGGCGGACCTGGGCGGCCTCTTCGGCGGCTATCTTTCGCCGTTCCTGATGAAGCGCCTGCGTGTGCCGTTGATCGCCTCGCGCATTACGGGCGTGGTGCTGGGCGCGTTCATGATGATCGGCCCCGCATGCATCGGCCTCGTTGCTTCGCCCTACCAGGCAATCGCGCTCTTCTGCGTGGGCGGCTTCGCGCATCAGATGATTTCGGCGCTCGTCAACACGCTGGCGGCCGACGTATTCGAGCCGGGCGAAGTCGGCACCGTGGCGGGCTTTGCCGGTATGGCGGCCTGGATTGGCGGCCTGGGCTTTTCGCTGATCGTGGGCGCGCTGGCCGACAAGATCGGCTATACGCCGCTCTTCGGTGCGTTGGGGGCTTTCGACCTGATTGGCGCGACGCTGCTCGTGATCCTCATGCGTGGCGCCACGCGCAGCCGGCGGCCGCGGCCTGTCGATCACGGCGCAGGCCGTGCGGCATGAATCGATGGAAATGGAAACGCAACATGGCTGATTTGAAGAATCGACCGCACTTTCAGGTCTCCGAACGGAATGGCAGCCGGATCGTGCTGGCGTCTGCCGGCAGCGAGCGGATCGAGCTTTATGTGCTCGCGGACGACATCATGCGTGTACTCGTCTTGCCGAAGGGCGAGCTTCAGGGGCCGCGTACCTGGGCGATCGCGCCGGGGCAGGAAGACGTGCCGGTGGAAGGGCGCGAGCGACGCGATCTGAGCGGCTTCGATTCCGTCGAATTCAGCGTGAACGACGACGCGGACCGGCTGGTGGTGCAAACGCGCCTCGTGCGGTTGACGGTGGCGCTCGACGGCGGCTTCTGTTCGTGGGAACTCGCACACGATGGCGAGTGGCACAGCGTCATGAACGACCGCAGGACGCAGGCCTATAACTTCGGCTGGTGGGACGAACGCGTCTATCACTATGTCGAGCGCCAGCGCGGCGAAATGTACGTGGGTCTGGGCGAGCGCGCCGGGTCGCTCGATCGCGCGAACCAGAGCTACGAAATGCGCAATATCGACGCGATGGGTTATAGCGCGCGCACGACCGATCCGCTCTACAAACACATTCCGTTCTACGTCACCTGGCAGCCGCAGACGTCGATGGGCTTCGGGCTCTTCTACGACACGCTGGCCGACTGCCGCTTCGACATGGGCCGCGAACTCGACAACTATCACGGTCACTATCGCCACTTCGTCGCGGAGCACGGCGATCTCGACTATTACTTCATTGCCTCTGCGCAAACGCCGCTGAACGCGGTGCGCCGCTTCACCTGGCTCACGGGCCGGCCGGCTTTCATGCCGAAATGGGGGCTTGGTTATTCCGGCTCGACCATGAGTTATACCGATGCGCCCGATGCCCAGCGCCGCATGGGCGAATTCATCGAACGCTGCCGCGAACACGACGTGCTGTGCGACTCGTTTCATTTGTCGTCGGGTTATACGTCGATTGGGCCGAAGCGCTACGTCTTCAACTGGAACCACGAAAAATTCCCCGACATCGAAGGATTCGTGCACGGCTATCTGCGCGAGGGCGTGCGCCTGTGCGCGAACATCAAGCCCTGCCTGCTGCAGGACCATCCTGCCTTCGACGAGGCCAGATCATCGGGACTGCTGATCGAATCGCGAGAAGGGGATCCCACCTGGGTGCAGTTCTGGGATGAAGTCGGCGCGTATCTGGACTTCACGAACCCGGACACCATTGCGTGGTGGAAGTCGCGCGTGAAGGAGAGTCTGCTGCGTTTCGGCATTGCGTCCACGTGGAACGATAACAACGAATTCGAAATCTGGACACCCAACGCCATGGCCCGGGGTTTCGGCAAACCATTCCCGGCGCATCAGGCCAAGGTGTTGCAGACCCAGCTGATGATGCGCGCTTCGCGCGATGCGCAACGCGAGCATGCGCCCCATAAGCGGCCGTTTCTGGTGTCGCGCTCGGGCGGCGTGGGCATGCATCGCTACGTACAGACCTGGTCCGGCGACAACTACACGTCGTGGGAGACGCTGCGCTACAACCTCAAGATGGGTCTTGGCCTCGCGATGTCGGGTGTGTCGAACAGCGGGCATGACATCGGCGGATTCTCGGGGCCGGCCCCCGGGCCGGAGCTGCTGCTGCGCTGGGTGGCGTTCGGCGTCTTCCTGCCGCGCTTTTCGATTCATTCGTGGAACGACGACGGCACCGTCAACGAGCCGTGGATGTACCCCGAGGCGACGCAGCAGATTGCCGCTCTCATCAAGCTGCGCTACCGGCTCATGCCTTACCTGTACGAACTGCTGTGGCAATCGCACCGTTTATATGAACCCGTGCTGCGGCCGCTGTTCGCCGAATTCCCCGGCGATCCGCGTTGCCTCGCCGACAGCGACGACATGATGCTCGGCTCGGCGCTGCTCGTTGCGCCGGTGGTGGAAGAAGGGCAGCGCGAGCGCGAGGTGTATCTGCCGGCCGGCGCGCGTTGGGCTTCTTGCTGGAGCGGCGAAGTGTACGCAGGCGGCCAGTCCGTCACGCTGCCGGCGCCGTTCGAGGAACCGGTCATGTTGCTGCGCGAAGGATGCGCGATGCCATTGAACGTGGCAGAACAGTATTTTGCGCGGCCCGCCGACGAGCGTGCGTTCATGGCGGTGCCGTACGCGGGCGCAGGTGTGGCGCGGGGCGGCTGCGTGGAGGACGACGGCGAAACCGAAGCCTGGCGCGATGGCGCGCAAGGACGCTGGCAGATCGCCATCGCAAGCGACGCGACCACGCTGCGCATCTCGGTTGAACGCACCGGAACGATGCCGCGCGAGCAAAACCACGTGCAGATCCAGATTCCGGCTTCCGATACCCGCACCGTAATGAGCACGAATGCGGCAGTGACCGACGATTCCCTCACTGACGGCTGGCGCCGTCTGACCTTGCATCTTTCACATTAAAAGCACGGCCGCGTGACCGGAGGGGTCACGCATCCCATCCTGGAGATTCTTCGACAATGAATACGATCAAGCGCACGCGCAGGCGTGCATGGGCCTTCTCGTGCCTGCCGCTGGCGGGTGCGGTGCTCGCGGCCGACGCTTCGGCGCAAAGCAGCGTCACGCTGTACGGCGTGATCGATAATGCTTTTGCCTATTCCAGCAATCAGCACGGGCAGTCCAACTTCTACATGAGCCAGGGCAACCTGCAGGCGAGCAAGTTCGGCCTGCTGGGCGCGGAGGACCTGGGCGGCGGTACGCAGGCGATCTTCCGGCTGGAGAGCGGCTTTAACTCGCTCACGGGCGCGCAGGGCAGCACGGGCTACATGTTCAACCGGCAGGCCTACGTGGGCTTCAGCAATCGCCAGTACGGCACGCTCACGCTTGGCCGGCAGTACACGCCGTACTTCAACATGGTGGGCGCGCTCGGCCCTACGAGCGCGCTTACGGGTGCGACGGGCGCCCACCCCGGCGATCTGGATGCGCTCGACACGACGCTGCGCTTCAATAATTCGATCACCTATACATCGGCGAATTTCGCGGGTCTCGTGTTCGGCGTGCAGTATGGACTGGGCGGCACGCCCGGCAGCGTCGCCAACGGCAGCAACTTCAGCGCGGCCATGCGCTACGACTACCAGGCCTTTTCGGCAGCCGTGGGTTACGTCAAGCTCAAGAACATCACGACGAGCCAGTCGCTCGGCAGCTTCGCGGACAATTCGCCGGTCAACAGCGGCTACGCGAGCGCGAACAGTTCGCAGATGGTGGCCGCGGCCGCGCGCTACAACTTCAGCCAGCTGATGGTGGGGCTGAACTATTCGAACGTTCAGTACGCGCCGGGTGCGCAGTCGCTGTTCGCGAACGAGGCCGTGTTCAATACCTACGGCGCCATTGCGACGTACCAGTTCACGCCGGCCCTGTACGCCGGCATCGGCTACAGCTATACGCGCGCGAGCAAGGCCAACGGCATCGACGATCCAGCCCGGTACCACCAGGTATCGCTGGAACAGACCTACAGCTTGTCGAAGCGGACGACGTTCTATGCGATCGAGGGCTATCAGCATGCGCGCGGCAAATCGCTGATCGCTTCGGGCTCGGGGACGACGATTGCCGACGCCGTGGCCGTGGTCGGCGACTCGCAGAACACCACGCCCTCGTCGGGGCCCTCGCAGTTCGTCGGCATGGTCGGCATCCGTCATACCTTCTGATCGCGGGCGTTAGCGACCTGGCGGCTCAGGCCCCGTACTTGTCGGACGAGTCCCGCCGGGACTCGTCCGACAACGTATAATTGGAGGCTAAACGACTAGCCCGCCAAGGAGGGTTCGATGGCAGAGCCGCTTGCCACGCCCACGTCCAACCCCACGCTCCTACCCAGCCGTACCCGCAATCTCGCCGAACAGGTCGTCGCCTGGGTCAACGAGCAGATCGCCACGCGCTCGCTCAAGCCGGGCGACAAGCTGCCGACGGAAAGCAGCCTGATGTCCCAGCTCGGCGTGAGCCGCACAGTGGTCCGCGAGGCGATTTCGCGCCTGCAGGCCATGTCCGTCATCGAGACGCGTCACGGCATCGGCAGCTTCGTGCTCGAGCCGCGCCGCGAGCCGCTCGACATCGAGGTGGTGCCGGCCAGCACGCTGAGCGACGTGCTTTCGGTGCTCGAACTGCGCATCAGCCTGGAAACGGAGTGTGCGGGCCTCGCGGCCCAGCGCGCGGGCGAGCGTGATCTGGCGAGCATTCGCGGCGCGCTCGAAGCGATCGGCGAGGCGACGCGCACGGGCGGCGACAGCGCCGCCGCCGACCTGCAGTTCCACGTTGCGGTGGCGCGGGCGACGGGCAACCGCTACTTCGTCGATATCCTCACGCAGATGGGCGCGGCGCTGATTCCGCGGCACCGGATCGATTCGGCGGGGATCGCGAAGACGGACCCGCAGGCTTACGCGGAACTCGTGAACCGCGAGCACGAGAGCATCTTCGATGCGATTGCGCGGCACGATCCCGAGGGGGCGCGTGCGGCGATGCGCATGCACCTGTCGAGCAGCCGCGAGCGGTTGAGGCGCGCGGCTGCGGCTGCGGGGGAGCGGGGCGGCGTTTGAGCAAACGCGCGCCGGAATGCAGCCCGTCTTTGATCGAACGATGGCAAACTTGATGGCTCAACGCGTTGCCAGGGGAAAGAACTCATGCGCCCGTCGATTGCCCTTGATTTGAAGCGAAGTGCCGTCCGTGAAGCCACGAGCCGCTTTCGCACGGCAAATCCGCGTATCTTCGGCTCCGTGTTGCGCGGCACGGATCAGGACGGCAGCGACCTCGATTTGCTGGTCGATGCGTTGCCCGGTGCGACGCTGTTCGATCTAGGCGGCCTGCAGGACGAACTGGAGTCGCTGCTCGGTGTGCATGTCGATCTACTAACCCCGGCCGATCTGCCGCCGAAGTTTCGGGCGAGGGTGCTGGCGGAGGCGCAGCCGGTATGAGCGAAAACCGGCTGTCCGATTACCTGGATCATATACAGCAGGCTGCGATGGAGGCATGCAGCTTTGCGGACGGCATGATCAAGGACGATTTCCTGCAAGACAAGCGCACCCAAAGGGCGGTCATCATGAGCCTCCTTATCATTGGCGAGGCGGCTACGAAAGTGATGGACGGTTACGCTGGATTCACCACGAGTCATCCCGAATTGCCTTGGCGCAGCATGCGCGGCATGCGCAATCGTATTGCTCACGGCTACTTCGACATCAATCTCGATGTCGTGTGGGACACCGTGCAAACCGCACTGCCGGTGCTGCTCAAGCAACTCTCCGACGCTCGCCGGGCGACTGGGGCCGAGGGCGGCGACGCGGCGCAGTCGTGACAGAAGGTTTTCTGTTTGTTTTGCTTCTTCTGTTTGCTGGCGCGCTTCGTTGACCCACTGGGAGAGCGCAGGCACCCCAAAAAACGGCCGTTCACACGGCCGCTCTTCACTCACCCCCGCACCATCTCCCCATCGCGACGCCGCCACAGCTCGAGCGGATTACCCTCCGCAAGCGCCTCGGGCAGCAGCCCCGCAGGGAAGTCCTGATAACAGACTGGCCGCAGGAAGCGTTCGATGGCCGCCGTGCCGACCGAAGTCGCACGGCTATCGGAGGTCGCGGGATACGGGCCGCCGTGCACCATCGCGTGGGTGACTTCCACGCCGGTCGGGAAGCCGTTCACGAGCAGGCGCCCCGCCTTGCGCTCCAGGATCGGCACGAGTTTTTTCGCGACCGGCAGATCGTCTCCGTCCATCTGAATCGTTGCCGTGAGCTGTCCCGCGAAATGCGCGGCGACGGCAAGCAACTCGTTTTCGTCGCGGCAGCGCACGATGGTCGAAGCCGGGCCGAATACCTCGTCCTCCAGCGCCGGTTGTGCAAAGAACGCTTGCGCACCCGTTGAGAAGAGCGCGGCGCGCGCCTGGTTCGGACCGCTCGCGGCCTCGCCGTGCGCGAGGGCATCGACGCCCCCGGCGTCGGCCAGTCTTGCCGACCCTTGCTCGTAGGCCGCGTGGATGCCCGCGGTCAGCATCGTTTGCGCGGGCTTGCCGGAGAGTGCCGCCGCGGCCGAATCGGCGAAGCGGGTGAGCGCCACGCTGTCGATGCCGATCACGAGGCCGGGGTTGGTGCAGAACTGCCCGGCGCCCAGCACGAGCGAATCCACGAAACCTTGCGCAATCGATGCGCCGCGCGCCGCGAGCGCTGCCGGCAGCACGAAGACCGGGTTGATGCTGCTCATTTCCGCGTAGACGGGAATCGGTTCGGGCCGGCTCGCGGCGATGCGCATGAGCGCGGTGCCGCCGCCGCGCGAGCCCGTAAAACCGACGGCCTTGATGGCCGGATGGGCGACGAGCGCTTCGCCCACGCTGCGGCCGGCGCCGACCACCAGCGAAAACACGCCTTCCGGCAGTCCCATTTCCCGCGCGGTTTGCTGGATCACGCGGCCGACCATCTCGGACGTGCCGAGGTGCGCGCCATGCGCTTTCACGACCACCGGACAGCCGGCGGCGAGTGCCGCGGCCGTGTCCCCGCCCGCCACGGAAAACGCGAGCGGGAAATTGCTGGCGCCGAACACCGCGACGGGGCCGATGCCAATCTTCTGCATGCGCAAATCGGAGCGGGGCAGGGGCTTGCGCCCGGGCAGCGGCGAATCGAGCGTCGCGGCGAGCCAGAGTCCTTTGCGCACCTCCTCGGCAAAGAGCTTCAACTGGCCGGTCGTGCGGCCGCGCTCGCCTTCGAGGCGCGCTTTCGGCAGGCCGGTTTCCTGATGCGCCCGCTCGATCAGCGCGGCGCCCAGCGCGTGGATGCCTTGCGCGATGCGATCGAGAAATTCGGCCCGCACGGCGAGCGGCAGGGCGCGATAGGTGTCGAAGGCCTGCTCGGCCAGCTCGCACGCGGCGGCGACGTCTTCGGCGGTGCCGCTGTTGAACACCGGGGTGGGAATCTCCGCGCCGGTGGCGGGGTTGAAGGCGCGCAAAGGCGCCTGCGTGCCGCGCACCGCGCGGCCTCCGATCAGCAATTCGCCGCTAATTTCCATGTCTGCTCCGGGGTTCCGTGCCGCGTTAAGTGTAGGTTGTCGTACAACGATTGGGGTCGCGCAGGGATTGTGTCTGCGCGGAGAAGTAGGTTCAGCTTATCACGCTATCGGTAATGTGTTAAGACATCGTATAACCGTGTTATGCGCATAAATTTCTCAATCGTGATAACCAGGGTATCCTGATCACAGCTCGATTTATGGGGTGGACAGGCACTACATAGAGAAAATCAAGGCACTCCTCACGCTATATGTTATATGATGTCATATGAATATTCGCGACCAACTAGCCGCGGGAGCATATTGCGTTTGACCAGTTCAACGAGACACAGGGTAAACGCGATATTGGATCAAGTCATACGACGACGTATGATGTTATCGGACAACGTACCATGTCCAATCGCTTCGCAAGGGCCAGGAGTCGGGCACCAACGCCCAGGCTCCGGCCGAGAATGGAGACACCCTCGATGTCCACTTCCAGCATCCGCAGTGACGACGCGCTCGATTCGGCCAGCGCCAAGGTCATGCGCCACGTGATGCCGCTCTTTCTCATCATGTTCATCGCGAACTACATCGACCGCGTGAACGTGGGTTTCGTCAACACGTACATGCAGACCGATCTGGGGCTCTCCGCCGCGGCATATGGTCTGGGCAGCGGACTCTTCTTCGTCGGCTACGCGATTTTCGAAGTGCCGTCGAATATCCTCATGCAGAAGTACGGCGCGCGCATCTGGCTCACGCGCATCATGGGCACGTGGGGTATCGTCGCGGCCGCCATGGCGTTCGTCCACAACGACACGTCGTTCTACGTGCTGCGCTTTTTGCTCGGCGTTGCGGAAGCCGGTTTCTTTCCGGGCGTGGTGTTCTATTTCGCGCAGTGGCTGCCGCAGAAGGAGCGGGGCAAGGCGGCGGCGATTTTCCTCGCCGGGTCGGCCTTCGCTTCGGTGCTGTCCGGTCCGATTACGGGCGGTCTGCTTTCCGTTCGCGGATTCGGGTTGGCCGGCTGGCAGTGGATGTTCCTGATCGAGGGCGCGTTTTCCATCGTGCTCTGCGGCGTGAGCTGGCTTCTTCTCAAGTCGCGCATTCGCGACGCGCACTGGCTGAACGGCGACGAGCAGACCGCACTCGAAAGCTATCTTGCACGCGAGCAGGCCGAGCGCGAAGCGATCACGGGCCGCCACGTACCGGCCATGCGCCTGCTCAAAGATCCGCAGATCCTGCTGTTCTGCTTCCTGTATTTCGCGATCCAGCTCACGATTTACGCGGCAACGTTCTGGCTGCCGACGATCATCCGCAAGATGGGCGGCCTGAGCGATTTCCAGGTCGGGCTCTACAACACGGTGCCTTGGCTCATTGCGATCGCCGCCATGTATTGCTTCGCACTGCTTTCGGCCCGCTGGCGCTTTCAGCAGGGGTGGCTCGCGCTCTCGCTGGTGATCGCGGCGTGCGGTCTGTTCGCCTCGACGTCGTCCAATCCGGTATTCTCGTTCGTCGCCATCTGCTTCTCCGCCATCGGGTTCAAGGCGGCCTCGTCGCTGTTCTGGCCGCTTCCGCAGGCCTATCTGGATACCCGCGTGGCTGCCGGCGTGATTGCGCTCATCAACTCCATCGGCAACCTGGGCGGCTTCTTTGCCCCGGCGACGTTCGGCTACCTCCAGCAGCATACGGGCTCCATCACGGGCGGCCTGTACGGCCTGGGCGTGACGTCGCTGATCGCGGCTGCCGCAAGTTTCCTGGCGCGCCACCGGCCCACGCGCGGTACCTTCGGCACGGACCCGGTTCACGGTCGCGCACACTGAGATTTCGTCCATCATGAACAGCACGAAGCCATACTGCCTGGTCTACGTATCGAATGCGATCGATGGGGAGATCGCCGTTTTCCACCTCGATGCCGCGAGCGGCAAACTGACGCCGCATGCGCGCTGCCAGGCCGGCGAAAACGTCATGCCGATGGTGCTCGCGCCGGACCGGCAGCACCTTCATGCCGCGACGCGAGGCAAGGCACGCCACATCATGACGTGGTCGATCGACGCCCGCACCGGCGATCTCGTGCCGGCCGGCAGGGCCCCCATCGAATCGAGTCTTGCGTATCTGACTCTCGACCCATCGGGTCGCTTCTTCGTGGGCGCCTCGTATGGCGAGCACCGGGTGAGTCTCTATGCCGCCGATCGCATCGCGGCCGGAGATGGCGAGCCGGTGCAGGTGATCGACGGTATCGAGCATGCGCACGCCGCCGTGATTTCTCCCGATGGGCGCTTCGTTTATGTGACATCGCTCGGCGGCGACACCGTGCATGCATTCGCGCTCCATCACGAGGGGCAAGGTCGGCTCGATGCGATCGACGAAATCCAGCTTGAAGCGGGTTTTGGTCCGCGCCATCTGCGCTTGTCTCCGGCCGGCGACGTGCTCTACGTGCTGAGCGAATTGCGTGCCGTCGTTGCGGTTTTGCGGCGGGACGCTACGACCGGGCGCTTGAGCCTGCAAGCGGTGTCGGCGCCTCCTCCCGTGCTGGCGCATCTGCACGACGGTGTGGTGCGCCCGAACGCGAGCCATCCTGTACAGCCCGATCCGGCGATGCTCGCCACGCTCGTCTGGGCCGCCGATCTCCAGATCACGCCCGACGGCCGCTTCCTCTATTTCTCCGAGCGCACGTCGAGCCGCCTCATCGCCTTGCGCGTGCGCGAGGACGGTTCGCTCGACTACGCTGGGTGTGCCGATACCGAGGCACAGCCGCGCGGTTTTCGCATCGACCCATCGGGCCGATTCCTGGTGGCTTGCGGCGAGAAGTCGCCTTACGTCGGCGTTTATTCGATCGACGCCGGCTCAGGCGCGTTGTCGCCGGTCTCGCGCTGCGAAGGCGGCCGCGGCGCGAACTGGGTTGAAATCGTCACGCCGCGCGATGCCGCGTCGAACGGCACTCCGTCTTAGGCATTCGGGCGCGTCTCGCGCCAACTTTCACAGGTACCCCGCTCATGTCCCATTCCCACGTTCAACCGAACGCCACGCCCACCGTGACCGAACTGCGCGTCGTGCCGGTGGCCGGCCGCGACAGCATGCTGCTGAACCTGAGCGGCGCGCACGGCCCGTTCTTCACGCGCAATGTCGTTCTCCTGCGCGATAGCGCGGGCAACACCGGCATCGGCGAGGTGCCGGGCGGCGAGGCTATCCGCAAGACGATCGACGATGCGCGCGCGTTCGTGGTCGGGCAGTCGATCGGCAATTTGCAGGCAGTCCTGAACACCGTGCGCAAGCAGTTCGCGGATCGCGATTCGGGCGGCCGCGGCCTGCAGACGTTCGATCTGCGCACTACGATCCATGCGGTGACGGCGCTGGAAGCCGCGTTGCTCGACCTGCTGGGGCAGCACCTGGGCGTGCCGGTGGCGGCGCTGCTGGGCGAAGGGCAGCAGCGCGACGAGGTGGAGATGCTGGGCTACCTCTTTTTCATCGGCGACCGCAAGAAAACCGATTTGCCCTACGCGAGCGGCGCCGAAGGCCGCGATGCCTGGGAGCGCCTGCGCACCGAGGAGGCCATGACGCCGGAAGCCGTAGTGCGTCTGGCCGAGGCGGCCCAGGCCCGCTACGGTTTCAACGATTTCAAGCTCAAGGGCGGCGTGCTGGCGGGCGACGCGGAAATGGAAGCGGTCACGGCGCTGGCCGAACGCTTTCCCGAAGCGCGCGTGACGCTGGACCCGAACGGCGCCTGGTCGCTGGCCGAGGCCGTGCGGCTGTGCCGCGACAAGCACGACGTGCTGGCCTACGCGGAAGACCCCTGCGGCGCGGAAAACGGCTACTCGGGCCGCGAGGTGATGGCGGAGTTTCGCCGCGCGACCGGCCTGCCGACGGCCACCAACATGATCGCCACCGACTGGCGCCAGATGGGCCATGCGATCCAGCTGCAATCGGTCGATATTCCGCTGGCCGATCCGCACTTCTGGACCATGCAGGGCTCGGTGCGCGTGGCGCAGATGTGCCACGACTGGGGCCTGACCTGGGGCTCGCATTCGAACAATCACTTCGATATTTCGCTCGCGATGTTCACGCAAGTGGCTGCTGCCGCGCCGGGAAAAATCACGGCCATCGACACGCACTGGATCTGGCAGGACGGTCAGCGCCTCACGCGCGACCCGCTCCAGATCGTGGGCGGCAAGGTCAAGGTGCCGGCCCGCCCCGGCCTTGGCATCGAGATCGACATGGACGAGCTGGAGAAGGCGCACGCGCTCTACCAGCAGCACGGCCTGGGCGCGCGCGACGACGCCGTGGCCATGCAATACCTCATTTCCCACTGGAAATTCGACAACAAGCGCCCGTGCCTCGTGCGCTGAGCGCGGCCGGATTCCCTTATTCATCCATTCAAGACTCCTTAGGAAACCCGACCATGACGACGCCGCAAGAACTCAAATCCATTATTTCCGAAGGTCTGCTGTCCTTCCCCATCACCGACTTCGACGCGCAAGGCGACTTTCGTGCCGACACCTATGCCGCGCGCCTCGAATGGCTCGCGCCGTACGGTGCGAGCGCGCTGTTCGCGGCCGGCGGAACCGGTGAATTCTTCTCGCTCACGAAGAGCGAATACTCGAACGTGATCCAGACGGCCACCGAAACCTGCAAGGGCAAGGTGCCGATTCTCGCTGGCGCAGGCGGCCCGACGCGCGTCGCGATCGAATACGCGCAGGAAGCGGAGCGCAAGGGCGCGCAAGGCATCCTGCTGATGCCGCACTATCTGACCGAAGCCTCTCAGGAAGGCATTGCCGCGCACGCCGAGCAGGTGTGCCGCGCCGTGCCGCGCATGGGCGTAATCATCTATAACCGCGCGAACTCGAAACTCAACGCCGACATGCTGGAGCAACTCGCGGACCGCTGCCCGAACTTGATCGGCTTCAAGGACGGCGTGGGCGAGATCGAAGCGATGGTGACGATCCGCCGGCGCCTGGGCGACCGTTTCGCGTATCTAGGCGGCCTGCCCACGGCGGAAGTGTATGCGGCGGCGTACAAGGCGCTGGGCGTGCCGGTGTATTCGTCCGCGGTGTTCAACTTCATCCCGAAGACGGCGATGGAGTTCTACCGTGCAATCGCCGCCGACGATCACGCGACGGTGGGCCGCCTCATCGACACGTTCTTCCTGCCGTACCTGAAGATCCGCAATCGCCGCCAGGGTTACGCGGTGAGCATCGTGAAGGCGGGGGCAAAGCTCGTGGGCCGCGACGCAGGCCCTGTGCGTGCGCCGCTCACCGACCTCACGGACGAAGAGCTTGTGAAGCTCGACGCGCTCATTCGCGAGCTTGGCGCGCAGTAAGTCTCCGCAGTAAGTCTTTGCTGTAAGTCTTGAGCAGCGCGCGGCGCATGGTCGGGCTGCGCCGCCGCGCGATCATTCGGTCGCGGACGCCGCCGGTTTTGCGTCGTTGCCCGCCTCGCGTTTGATGGTCGACTCGCGCACCACGAGGCGAGGTTCGAGCTGGGCGTAGAGATCGTCCACGAGGGGTTTGCCGCGCAGTTCGTCGATCAGTCGCGTCATGGCGAGCTCGCCCATTTGTTCGCTCTGGAAGTCCACCGAGGTGAGCGCGGGCGACGCGTATTCGCCATAAGGCACGTTGTCGAAGCCGGCCACCGAAACGTCCTGCGGTAGCTGGAAGCCGAGTTCGCGCGCCTCCTTGATGAAGCCGAGCGCCATCAGGTCGTTGTAGCAGATCACGGCGTCCGGGCGATTCGGGCCCAGCATCAGGCTCGAACAGGCGTGCTCGCCCGCCGCTGCGGACGGCCCCTGGGCATCGCGGATCTCGAGCGGCAGGCCGTGTGCATCGAGACAGCTGCGAATGCCGCGGATGCGCTCTTCGTTCCAACGGGACCGGGCAAAGCCCAGGTAGGCGACGCGACGATGCCCGAGCTGAACGAGGTGACTCGCCAGCATGTAGCCCGCGCGCGAGCTGTCGGTGCCCACGCTGGCAATCGGAAAACGCGTGCTGCGCCCGAACAGCACGATAGGCTTGCCGAGGTCGAGCAGCCATTGCACGGAGTCGTCGGGCATGCGCGAACTCACGATCAGGCCGTCCACGCGCTGCGCGAGCGATTCGAGCAGCGGTTTTTCGCGCTCCTGACTTTCCTCCGTATCGACGAGCAGCACCGTGTAGTCGTGTTGCAGGGCGACGCGGTTGGCGCCTTTCACGATGCTCGTGAAATGAGGATTGCGAATGTCGAGAATGGCGAGGCCGATGGTGCCCGTTTGTCCCGTGATCATGGACCGGGCGAGCGGGTTCGAGCGATAGCCCAGTTGCTCGATGGCTTCCTTGAGGCGGGCTTCGACCGGCGCGCTGAACCGCTGTGCGCCGTTCATGTATTTCGACACGGTGGCAACCGATACGCCGGCCGCGGCCGCGACGTCACGAATCGTGGCGCCCTTTTTCATGGTTCGAGGTTAACGTTTTCCAATAATTTTCCCATGGTAACGGCAATCTGTCGGACCGTAAAGGAAAACGCCCGGGCCGCCCCTGTGTGGCGGGCCCGGGCGCGGGAAAACCGGGGAAACGGACGGAGTGGCCAGGCTAGTCCACGCTGTCGCCATTGAGGAGATCGGGGCTCTTCTGGGTCAGGCGCAGCACGCCGCCGCGGTCGAAATAGAAGTTGTACATCTCGTGCCAGACACCGCCTTCAACATAGCGGTAGCTCCACACTTCGCGGTGAGCGAGCGGATACCACGTGGACTCCGCGGGGCGGCCGAAGTGCGCCAGCACGTCCTTCTGCGTCCAGGCGCCCACCTGCGCCTGGTTGAACTCTGCCGGTTGCAGCACCTGGCTCACACGCTGGACCTTGCCGTCGGCCGCGACATCGACGGCCCGCGTCGTGCTGCCGAAAGGTTGCGTGGGCCACAGCAGCCGTTTCCCGCCGTCGGGCAGTGCATACGTTTCGGCGGGCGCGCCATAGTGGGCGACAGCCTGGGCCGCGTCGTCGCCCGGCGCAACGGTGTTCGACTGGGCGAACGAGACAGCCGGTAGCGCCAGCACGGAGGCGGCGAAGAGGGCGGGCAAGAGTGTCTTCACGGTAAGCACCTCGAAACAGATGAATGCGCGACAGCGCACGCGGGCGCTCCGCGGCCCGCCTTACCAGTGTAGTCGGTCCGATCTCGGGGTTGATACCTGAATTGGCAAGAATGACTTACAAGGGACGGAAGAATGCGGTGGCTACACTACGACGCGCGCTGAAGGAGCGCGGCCGTCACGCGAGATCGAGGCGCATGGCGAATTCGACCGGGACGCCCGGCATTGCCACGTTGCGGTCCGGGTCGAGTCGGCCCGCCCGGTGCGAGCAGGGTTCGAGGCAGAGATAGCGCTCGCCCGCGCGGTAGTGCACGACCAGATGGCTGGCATGCGGGCTCGTAAGGGTGACGCGCCGCGCCGTTCCGGGATAGTCGATCAGCGCTCGGGCGGATCCGCCTGTTTCGTAGAACCAGGTGAAGGTGTCGGGTGGGAACGCGTCGCCGCTCAACGTCACGCTCAGGCGGGTGTCGTTTTGTCCAATGCGGGCCGCTGTTTCTACCGTAGCGCGCATGCCGCCCGCGATCGCGAAGTAGGGGTGAAAGCCCAGGCCGAGTGGCATCGGTTCGTCTGAAGTATTCAGCACCACTAGGGTCTGCGTGATGCCGCAAGCGTCCAGATCGAACGCGAGGCGTGCCTGCCAGGACCAAGGCCATTCGGGCATTGCAGCGAAGGTCTGCGTCAGGGTGCAGTGGCGGTCCCGCGCATGCTGGACTTGCCATGCCGAACGCAGTCCCCAGCCATGTAGCCACGCGGGCGCATTGGGTGGCGCGACGCGGACTTTTGCCTTCGGCCACGCGAGGATGTTGTCCGCGAACCGGTCCGTGAACGGCAGCATGGCGAAGCATCCCGCCCGCTGCCAGCGATTCAGGTCGAAGCCTTGCGGCGCGAGCGGCACGAGGTAGTCGAAGGCGCCCCCCGGCCCGCCTGTGTGCCGCAGGCTGCCCAGCCGTCCTCCAAGCGCGGGGTGGACCTGCCCTTCGAGTGCGCCACACCGCAGCGTGACGACGCCCGCCTCGCTGCCCGGCTGGGCAGGCGATGGCGGCATTCAGGCGATGTCCTGGTTAGCCATCAGCTCCAGCGCGCGGATCATCGCCGAATGGTCCCAGCCGCTGCCGCCGTGCGCGGCGCACACGCTAAACAGCTGCTGCGCGCCGGCCGTGTGCGGCAGCGCGATGCCCAGCTTGCGTGCACCGTCCAGCGCGAGCGCGAGGTCTTTCTGATGCAGCGCGATGCGAAAGCCCGGTTCGAAGGTGCGCCGGGTCATGCGTTCGCCATGTACTTCGAGAATGCGCGATGCCGCGAACCCGCCCATCAGCGCGCGGCGCACGCGTTCCGGGTCGGCACCCGAGCGGGCGGCGAAGAGCAGCGCTTCCGCCACGGCCTCGATATTCAGCGCGACGATGATCTGGTTCGCCACCTTGCAGGTCTGACCCGCGCCGTTTTCGCCGATCAGCGAAATGTTCTTGCCCATTCGTTCGAGCAGCGGTTTCGCGCGCTCGAAGACGGCCTCGTCGCCGCCCACCATGATCGTAAGCGTGCCTGCCTTCGCGCCCACCTCGCCGCCGGAAACCGGCGCGTCGAGATAATCGCAGCCCAGCGCGTTGATGCGTTTCGCGAACGCCTGTGTTTCGAGCGGCGAAATCGAGCTCATGTCGATCACGGTCTTGCCCGCACTCAATCCTTCAGCCACGCCGTTTTCGCCGAATAGCACGGCGGCCACGTCCGGGGTGTCGGGCAGCATCGTGATGACGACGTCGGCCTGCTGCGCGACCTCCTTGGGCGAGCCGCAGGCCGTGGCGCCGCCGGCCGCGAGTTCGGGCGGCAGCGCGCCATTGCGCTTGTAGGCGTACAGGGTGTGCCCCGCTGCCTGAAGGTTCTGTGCCATGGGCGCACCCATGATGCCGAGTCCAATGAAGCCGATCCTGGCCATGTTCATTCTCCTGATGTCTTCCGATGCGAAAGGGTGCCGATGCGTGTGCCGGACGGCGTTCAATAGCGCGGTTTGCGCCGTTCCCAGCCGGGGCGGAATTTGCGCATTTGAGCGGCATCGTCGCGCTGGGTAATTCCGCACCGCAGATAGCGCTCGTGCAGCCGCGCGAGGGCTTCCCGATCGAGTTCCACGCCAAGGCCAGGCGCATCGCCTACCGTCACGCAGCCGCCCTCGATCGCAATCTTCCCGCCCCGGATGACCTCGTCGTCCTGCCAGGGGTAGTGCGTATCACAAGCGTAGGTGAGATTCGGCACCACGGCGGCGAGATGCGACATCGCCATCAGGCTGATGCCGAGGTGCGAGTTCGAGTGCATCGAGAGGCCGAGGCCAAAGGTATCGCACATCGCGGCGAGCGTCTGGGTCGCGCGCAGGCCGCCCCAGTAATGGTGATCGGAGAGCACGATCTGCACGCTGTTCAGCGCGATGCCGCGGCGGAACTCGTCGAGGCTCGTGACGACCATGTTGGTTGCGAGCGGCAGGCCCGTTTCCTGGTGAAGCCGTGCCATGCCCTCGAGACCGGGGGTGGGATCCTCGTAGTATTCGAGAATGCCTTCAAGTTGCCTGGCAATCCTGATTGATGTGTCGAGCGACCAGTTGGCATTCGGATCGATGCGCAGCGGATGGTTCGGGAAGGCGTCGTGCAGCGCTTTCAGACACTGGACTTCGAGATCCGGTTCGAGCGCGCCGGCCTTGAGCTTGATGCTGCCGAAGCCGTAGCGATCGATCATCGTGCGGGCCTGCGCGACGATCTGTTCCGGATTGAGCGCCGCACCCCACGCGTCGGGCCGGTACGACGGGTCGATGTCGCTCGCGAACTTGAAGAAGAGATAGGCCGAGAACGGCACCCGGCGCCGGACAGCGCCGCCAAGGAGCTCGTGCAGCGGAATGCCGAGCGAGCGCGCCTGCAAGTCGAGCAGCGCGACTTCGAAGGCGCCGAAGAGTTTCTGCTCGGCCTTGTCCAGTTGCGAGCCCGGCGCGAGGTCGATCTCGACGGCAGCGCTCTGCTGCGGCGCGTCGGCGAGCGCGGCGCGCACCTGTGCCGCGAGGCCGTTCAGGTCGAAGGGGCTCAGCCCGGCCAGCCGGTCTTTCACGCGCAGCAGGCCGTCCAGCACGGGCTTGTCGCCGTAGGTTTCGCCGAGGCCCACGAGGCCGTTGTCCGCTTCGACCTCGATGATCGAACGCAACGCGAAAGGTTCGTGAACACCGCTGGCGTTCAGGAGCGGCGGGTCGCCGATGGCGATGGGGGTGACGCGGACTGCGGCGATCTTCATGGATTCCGGTTCCTTCTCTGATAACGGGGCAAAACGCTTTCGCCGGGGAAAGGATAACGATTTCCTATGTTAGTGAGAAATGACCTCGCAGTAAACGTTATTCATCGACTGGAAGGTGGTGGATCGACCTTTTCATGGTCTTGAGACAGAGCAAGGAAATTTGATAAAAGTGTTTGTAGGCAGCGATTTAATGAGATTTTGATGACTCTGCTGGCCACCCTGTTCACGTGGCATCAGTATTTCTCCTGGAGCGAGTTAACAAGGAAACCGTTTGACTTGAGTGGATTCGGCACGTAAAGTTTGCATGGAAAACGTTTTCCAATAAATGCAACGCCAACTCAGCCTCAGCGTGGGTTATCCGACACAGCTATCTATGCAGACTCATTTCGATTTCAGCGGGAAGGTGGTGGTCGTAACGGGTGCCAGCGGCGCCATCGGCATGGCGGTCGCGCGGCGTTTTCATCGTGCCGGCGCACACGTGATTGCCGCCGGCCGGCGCGAAAACGCGCTTGCCTCGCTCGTCGCAGAACTGGGCGAGCGGTGCGAAACCGTGGCGGGCGATCTTGCCGACGCCGCTCACCGGCGCGATATCGCAGGATGCGCGAAGCGCCGCGGCGGCATCGACATCCTCATCAACAACGCGGGCCTCACGCAGACGAAAGTGCCGTCGCTCGAAACCGGTCTCGACGACTTCGACCGCATCTTCGACGTGAACCTGCGCGCGACCTGGGCGCTCTCGCTCGACGCGATCCGCGACTGGGTGGCGCGCGAGCATCAGGGTGTCATCGTGAACGTGTCGTCGCCGGGCGCCCAGCGCGCGCA
Source organism: Paraburkholderia sp. J12 (assembly GCF_905220215.1). NCBI lineage: Bacteria > Pseudomonadati > Pseudomonadota > Betaproteobacteria > Burkholderiales > Burkholderiaceae > Paraburkholderia > Paraburkholderia sp. J12. The sequence goes on along the minus strand of NZ_CAJMZC010000007.1, from coordinate 134,456 downwards.
TCGCAACAACGCCATCTACGACATGACCAAGGGCGGCATCGATGCGCTCACGCGTTGTCTCGCAGCCGATTTCGGGCGCTACGGCATCCGCGTGAATGCCATCGCACCCGCCCAGATTCCCCATTCGCATGTGAAAGAGGTCGATCCCGCGGCCGCCCGCGGCCTGCCGTTGCCGCGGCATGGCGAGCCGGACGAGGCGGCGGGCCCGGTTCTCTTTCTGGCTTCGGACGCAGCGTCTTTCGTCACCGGCCATGTGCTGCCGGTGGATGGCGGACTGCTTGCCCAGTTACGCACCGCCGCGTAAGGCGTCGTGCACCGCGCCGCGAAGATGCGGCAGTTTGTAAAAAAAATATACCTATATTTTGGAGATCTAAATGAGGAAGATGTCGCAGGTCGGTTGCGCCACGGTGGCTCTCTCTGCGTGTGCGATGGCGCATGCGCAAAGCTCGGTGACCCTCTATGGCGTGGCGGACACGACGGTTGAGTGGGTACGGACAACGGGCGCGAACCAGGGGCACGATGTGCCCTCCACGTTTCGCGAGGACAGCAACAGTTCGGCGTGGGGCATGAAGGGCCTGGAGGATCTGGGCGGCGGATGGTCGGCGATTTTCCAGATCGAATACGGCTACAACGTCAACAGCGGCAGCGGACCCAGCGCGCGCGACCAGTTCGTGGGCCTGTCCAGCACGACCTACGGCACGCTGCAGTTCGGCTACCTCACTTCGCCGATGCGCGGGCTGGGCGGCCGGCTGAACTTCATTCCGGGCAGCACGTCGATCGCCAACAACATCGGTGTGATGACCACGCTCAACGGCACGCAGACCAATCTCAATGCGCGCCTCGCGAATTCGATCATGTACACCTCGCCCACGGTCATGCAGGGCCTGAGCGGGCAATTGCTCTATTCGCCGGGCGGCGGCAACGTCTCGCCCACCAATAGCAGCGTGTCCGGCACGGCGGGCACCGCGAACAGCGGCATGTACGCATGGGGTGGCGGTCTCCAGTATGCGCACGGCCCGCTCTATGCCGCGTATGCCTATGAATCGCGCCGCGATCAGGATCTGCTGGGAGCCGGCGCGGGCTTGTCGGGCGCCGCCAGTGCCGGGATGGGCGTGGCCGCGGCCGGTTACTCGAACGACTACGAACATCGCATAGCCGTGCGCTACGAGGCCAACTTCTTCCCGGCGGGCTCGACTACCTTCGCCGTGGGCTGGGACCGCCTCGGCTCCAACGGCACCTTCGGCAGCGGTGCGAAAGCGGGGGGCGGCGAAGTCTATCGCGATGCCTTCGCGTTCAACGTCATGCAGAAAGTCGGGCCGCAGGATTTCATTCTCAGCTACTCGTTCGACCGGCCGCTTTCCTGCTCGGGCGCGGCGACGAACGGCCAGTGCTCGTCGGCCGAGCGGCCCCATACGGGCGCGCAGCAGATGGTCTTCGCCTACCACTACTGGCTCTCGAAACGCACCATGCTGGAGGCCTACGTGAGTCGCATTCACAACAGCTCGTTCGCGACTTACGACTTCGACACGAACCCCGTCGTCAGTTCCGTGGCGGCACGCGCACCCGGCGGCTCGCCGACCGGCGCAGGCTTCGGCATGCGGCATTACTTCTGATTTTCCCGTTTCCGAAAGAGGCGTTCATGCAAACCAACCGCTTCAAGGCGCAGCTATTGGCGCACAAACAGATGCTCGGTATCTGGAGCATGCTGGCATCGAGCAATGTCGTGGAGGTGCTTACCCAGGCCGACTACGACTGGATTCTGCTCGACACGGAGCACGCGGCCAACGAGGTGTTCATGGTGCAGGAGCAACTGCGTGCCGCGGCGCAGGCGTATATGCCTGCTGTGGTGCGCCCGGTCGCGAACGATCCGGTGCAGATCAAGCGGCTTCTCGACATCGGTGCGCAGACGCTGCTCGTGCCGATGGTCAACAGCGCGGAAGAGGCCGGGCGTGCGGCGCGTGCCATGCGCTATCCGCCGACGGGCGTGCGGGGTGTTTCGCTCGCCACGCGCGCGAACCGCTATGGCCGCGACGCGAGCTACCTCGAGCGCGCGAACGACGAAGTGTGCCTGCTCGTGCAACTGGAGACTCCGGAGGCGCTCGCTAATCTGGAGGCCATTGCCGCGGTCGACGGGGTGGATGGGCTCTTCATCGGACCGTCCGACCTGGCCGCGGCCCTCGGCCATCTCGGCGACTTTCGGCATCCGGACGTCCAGGCGGCCATTGTTGATGCCCTCGGCCGCGCGCGACGTTGCGGCAAGCCGATCGGCATCCTCATGGCGGACCCCGTGCTTGGCGCGTCCTATGTGCGCAGCGGCTTCGACTACGTGGCGCTGGCAACCGACATCGGCCTGCTGCGCAGCGGCACCCAGGCCGTATTGCAGCAAGGCCGCACCGAATCCTCGATGACCCCCGGTAAAGAAACAGCATGAATGACATGAATAGCAAGACCGCCACGCGTGCGCGTCCTTTTCGCCGCTTGCTCCTGACCGGCGCCGCCGGCAATCTCGGGCGCCAGATGCGCGGCGCGCTCGCCGCATGGGCCGACGTGGTGCGTGTGAGCGATATTGCGCCGCTGGGCGAAGTGGCGCCGCACGAGGAGGCCGTCGTGGTCGATCTGGCCGATCGCGCGGCGGTGCATGCGTTGCTCGAAGGCGTGGACGCCGTCGTGCACCTGGGCGGCATTTCGGTGGAAGCGCCGTTCGATGCGCTGCTGGAGAGCAATATCCGCGGCCTCTACAACCTGTACTCGGCCGCGCAGCATCACGGCGTGCACCGCGTGATCTATGCCAGCTCCAATCACGCGGTGGGCTTTCATCCGGTGACCTCGGTGCTCGATATCGACGCGCCGCTGCGCCCCGATTGTCTCTACGGCGTGACGAAGTGCTTCGGCGAAGCGCTTTCGCGCTACTACTTCGACCGCTTTGGCCTCGAGACGGTGTGTCTGCGGATCGGCTCTTCGTTCGAGGCGCCGAAGAATGCGCGCATGCTCGTGACCTACCTCAGTTACCGCGATTTCATCGAACTGGTGCGCTGCGCGTTGTTCACGAATCGGGTGGGCCATGCAATCGTCTATGGCGTGTCCAACAACCGCATCAAGTGGGTGGACAACACGAAGGCGGCGTTCCTGGGCTTTCGGCCGCAGGACAGTTCGGCGGAGTTCGAGCCGCTCTTCCCGCCGGGGGCACCGGATCCCGATCTGGACGATCCCGCCCAGCGCTTCCAGGGCGGCCCCTTCGTACTGGCGGGGCCGATGGAGCCATGCGTATGAAGACGCCGGCCGCGCGTAGCGCCGTGCCGCGGCGTCGATTTCTCGGCGCGCTGGCGGCGTCCTGTGCGCTGGCCGCATTCGTGCGGCCCTCTCCCACGCGTGCCCAGGACGAGCGTGAAGACACGACGTATGTGCTCTCGTCGCCCGAGCGCAGGGAGCAGATACGTCGCAGGGTATCCGCGCCGCTCGTTGCCGCGCTGCGGGAGCAGGCCGATGCCGGCCTCGCGCGCCTGCCGCATCCGCGTGCCGTTGTGCATACCCAAGGGTTGCTGCCGCACGAGCAGGATCGCGACGCAAGTGTGCAATCGCAAGAGGACTGGCGCCAGACGCTGCTGCAGGCCATCGCGGGATGTGTAACCGGTAAGGACAACTACACGGCGAAGGCCGTAACGTATATCGAGGCGTGGATACCGGGCTATGTTTCGTCGTCGAATCCGATCGACGAAGCGGATCTCGTCGATCTTTTGCTTGGCTTCGACTTCGTCAAGGCGCGCCTGTCCGAAGCGACGATCGCACATGCGCGTGCCCTAGGCAGCCAGATGGCGCAAGGCTATCTGGGAGAGCGGCGCGTGGGCGACCCCAGCACCGGCTTGAACAACTGGCAGAGCCATCGCGTGAAGCTCGCCACGGCGGGGGCGTTTCTCGCCGGCGATGCCGCACTGATCGCGGCGTCGCGCGAAGCCTTCATGGCGCACGCAATGCGCAATATCGATGCAAATGGCCTGACCTACGACTTCGACCAGCGCGACGCCATCCATTACGTGGTGTACGACCTCGAACCGCTGCTGTTGGCGGCTTCGATGGCGGCGGCGCATGGCGAGAACTGGTATGCAGCGGCGCCGCTTCAGGGGCGGCTGGCTGCGGCGCTGCGCTGGCTCGAACCCTACGCGAGCGGGGCGAGACCGCATGAGGAATTCGTACACAGCACCGTAGGCTTCGACGCACGGCGGGCGGCGGCACACGTCGAGGGCTACTCGGGACTGTGGCGGCGCGAGGAAGCGCGCAATGTGTATGGGATCGCCGCCCACCTGGATCCGCAGTTCACGCCCATTGCCGCTGCGCTCGAACCCCAGCCGGTGGTTCGCGCGCTGTTTGCATGAAGCGATGCGATAAACAGAGACAACAGAGAATCAAGGAGACGACGACATGACTATGAAGGTAAGGGGCCTGCGCTGGTGGATGATCGGGCTGCTCACGCTCGGCACGATCACCAATTATCTCGCGCGCAGTTCGTTGAGCGTGGCGGCGCCCACCGTGCTGCACCATCTGAACATTTCCACGCACGAATACGGCTGGATCACGGGGGCCTTCCTCGTGATGTATCCGATCGGCGCGCCGCTCACGGGCTACCTGATGGACCGTGTGGGCCTGCGGATGGGGTTCTTGCTCTGTGGCGTCGCGTGGTCGCTGATCTGTATGGCGCACGGTTTCGTGCAGGGTTGGGTGGGCCTCTTCGTGCTGCGCGGCGTGCTCGGTCTCGTCGAAGCCTCGTTTATTCCGGGCGGCATGCGCGCGGCGGCTTACTGGTTCCCGCCGCACGAGCGCGGCACCGCAGCGGGCGTCTTCAATCTCGGCACCTCGACGGGCGCGATCCTCGCGCCGCCGCTCATCGCGTGGTCCATCCTGCACTACAGCTGGCAGACGGCTTTCGTGATCGTCGGCTGCATCGGCCTGGTGTGGGCGGGGCTTTGGCTCACGTTCTACCGGCATCCGGACCGGCATCCGGCACTCTCGCAGGAGGAGGCCGGGTACATTGGCGTGACGGGGGAGGCGGCGCGGCACACGAGCGCGGAACCCGGGCCGAAAGTGCTGGAAATCCTCCGGCAGCGTAACTTCTGGGGCATCGCGCTGCCGCGCTTCTTCGCCGATCCGGTGTGGGGCACGCTGGTGTACTGGATGCCGCTTTATCTCTATCAGGCGCGCGGTTTCGACCTCAAGGCGATTGCGCTGACCGCATGGCTGCCGTTCGTGGCCGCGGACCTGGGCTGTATGGTGGGCGGCCCGCTTTCCGCGTGGCTCAAGCGGCATTTCGATTTGCCGATCGTGAACGGCAAGCGCGCGGTGTTCACGATGGCGGCGGTGCTGATGGTCGGCATGACGGGAGTCGGACTCGTAAGCAGTCCTGCCATGGCGGTGTTCCTGCTGTGCCTCGGCGGCTTCGCGCATCAGACGCTTTCCATTACGGTGATTTCGATGTCTGCGGATCTCTTTCCGCGCCGCGAAGTCGGCACCGTAACAGGCCTTGCGGCCTTCGTGGCCGGGCTCGGCAACTTCGCCTTCACGATGACGATGGGCTGGTTCGTGAGCCGCGTGGGCTATACGCCGTTCTTCGTGGCGCTCGGTCTGGGCGATCTGATCGGCGCGACGCTGCTGTGGACGCTCGTCAAACCTTCCGGCACGGTCTCGCCCGGGGTCGCGCGTCAGGAGGCGCGCGCCTGACGCGAAGGGGCGAGAGAGGCGCAACGCCTGGGCTCGCCCTTCTATCGACACTTAATGTGACTTTGGTCAATTGCCAGATTGCCATCCCTCGGTGATTATTTCGTTATCCGAATGTTGTAAAGATCAACCAGCACCATTGAGGAGACAGGATGAACATCAGGAAAACCCTCTGCCTTGGCACGACGCTGCTTGCCGGCTTTCTTTCGGCGTGCGGTGGTGACGGTCCTGCGGGCGCCTCGGCCGCGGCCGTCGCGAAGGCGGCTGCACCTGCGCTCAGCACCGCGAGCCCGCCAGGGACGAACTTCAATCTCGCGCCGTTTTCGCTGCAATTGCCGATCGGGTCGTCGGGCAGCGTCACGACAGTCAGCGGAACGAGCCTTGCCGCGGGCTACACGAACCCGTACTACTTCTATACGAGCAGCACGGACGGCTCGATGGTCATGATGGATCCCACCCAGGGGTGGACCACCTCCGGGTCGCTGCACCCGCGCGTGGAGTTGCGCGAGACGGCAATCTGGACCACGGCGGGCACCAACAAGCTCGATGCGACGGTGGCGGTGACCCAAGTGCCCGATCACACGACGATCGGCCAGATTTTCCAGGGAACCGGCCCGAGCAAACCATTGTGCGAATTGCAGTTCACGGCCGCCGGCGAGGTGCAACTGCTGCTCGAGAACACCAATCAGGGCGGAAGCGCAACGATTTATCCGATCGCCAGCGTGCCGCTCGGCACGACCTTCAACTACGAACTGGCGCTAACGGGGACGACCATTACCGTGACGGTCAACGGCACGGTTCGGACCTTCACCATGGATTCCAGCTTCGAAGGCGAGAGTTTCTATTTCAAGGCGGGGAATTACGATCAGACGGCTGTATCGGGCACACCGCTCACCACGCCTGGCACGGTTGTCCAGTTCTATGCGCTCACGCTGACGCACCAGTAGGGATCCGGCACGCCGGGGGGCGGTAGCTGAAATCTGCCCCCGGCAAATCTGCAAAGCATTGCAGAAAAGCTTGTTTGTGCGCGCGAGGCGCGGCGACTAGATTGAAAGCCGTAGATCGACGCGAAGGAGCAGGCAATGTCGAGTTTCACGGCACTTTCATGGCAGGGGCTGGTGCGTTCGTTCGAAGCGAAGCGGCGGCGCACCTACGATCAGGCATCGGAGCAGCGGGGCGTGCAGAACGAGCCCGAGCAGCTCGAGCGGATTGCCGCGTACGCGCGCGCAGGCTACTTCAACATGGGCTACACGTTCGAGATGTTTCCGCTCGTGGGCGATCTGCCGCCGCACTGAGCTTTCCGCTTAATCCTGTCACCGTGCCTTCACTGCGCTCAGTTCGGCCCGGTTTCCTCGGGCTCCTCTTGCGCACCCGTCTGACCGAGCGTTTCGTCCGCGCGGAACTCGCTGGGCGGCGCGCCCAGTTCACGCCGGAACATGTCGCTGAAGCTGCTGGGCAGATAACCTAGCTGGCGTGCGACGCTACTCACTGCCTGTCCTTCGGCAAGCCGCGACACCGCAATCGCCAGTTGCACCTGGCGGCGCCATTCCGCAAACCCCATTCCCAGTTCGCGCGTGAAAAGACGCGCGAGCGTGCGCACGCTCGCGCCCACATTGGCCGCATGCTGCTCGAAGCCGATATCGACGGAAGGGTTATCGATCACTGCGCGGCACAGCGTGTCGAGCCGCCGATCCGAGGCATCGGGCAGCGGAATGCGCAGCGCGTAGCGCGGCGCATGCGCGAGTTCCATCGCGGCGAGCCGGTAGGCAGTTTCGAGCCAGGCGTCGTCGCTGTCCTCCTCGCGCTCGGCAATGGTCTTGACGAGTTCGCGCAAGAGACCGTTGATCTCGAACACTTCGCACTGCGTACTGAGGTGATTGATGTCCGCGCCGTGCAGATAGAGATTGCGCATTTCGACCGCGCTCATCATATGAATGGCATGCTGCGTGCCCGGCGGCAGCCAGACCGCCCGCTGCGGCGGGACCACCAGCGCCTCGCGTTCCACCTCCACCCACATCACGCCCGCCACCGCGTAGAGCACCTGTGCCCACGTGTGCGAGTGCGGTTCGATATGCAGCCCGCGCGGATAGTGCCGGGCGAGCGAGCGCCCGCGCCCGGGTTCGTCGTCGAGTAGGGGCGGGGCGGCCTGGGTCATGGCTGGGCCTGGGCGGCGCGTTCGGTCGAAGCGAGTTGCAGCACCGCGTCGCGCTTTTCGAGCAGATGGTGCCGCAGGATGGCGGAAAGGCGCTTGCCGTCGCGTGCGTCGAGGGCTTCGAGCATCGCTTCGTGGTCGTCGATCGCGCGGTCCCACTTGGCATGCTGATAGTTCGAGCGAAAGCGCAGCGCCTGGAGCCGCCGGTTGATCGACACATAGACCTGACGCAAGGCCGGGTTGCGCGCCGCTTCGTTGATGCGGTCATGAATGGCCTGATTGCGGCTGTAGTAGCCCGCCAGGTCGTTTTGCGCACGACACGCGAGCATGGCGTAGTGCAGCGACTTGATCTCGGCAATTTCGGCCGGCGTGATGCGCTCGCACGCCAGTTCGCCCGAGAAGGCCTCCAGGCCGCTCATCAGCTCGAACATCTCGCGGATCTCGGCCTCCGACATGGTCGCCACGGTGGCGCCGCGGTTCGGCGAGATCTCGATCAGCCCCTCGTGCGCGAGTACCTTGAACGCCTCGCGCAACGGCGTACGCGAAATGCCGAGCGTCTCGCACAGCTCACGCTCGTTGAGCTTCTTGCCCGGCTCGAGCACGCCTTCCACGATAAAACCACGCAGATGATCGACCACGGTGTCGTGCAGGCGCTGGCGCTCGACCTTGGGGAGGAGCGGGGCTACGGTCTTGCCGTCGTCAAAAGTGGTGTTTTGCATACAAAAGACTCTTGATCGAATTCGCATCATTCTAATCCATGACACGAAAAACCACTAAATACAGGGTTAACGCCATGCAGATTCAACTTGGAGCGACCTCGATTTCCAGTCTATAGTTTTTTGCATGCAAAATTCAAACGGAGAGAAACCGATGCTGAAACTCGACTTTCACCCCGCCGGACGCCACTTCCTGCAGATCCCCGGGCCGAGCCCGGTGCCGGACCGAATCCTGCGCGCCATGAGCTATCCCACCATCGATCATCGCGGTCCGGAGTTCGGCGCGCTGGGGCTGAAGGTGCTGGAGGGCATCAAGCGGATCTTCAAGACCCAGGAGCCCGTGGTGATTTATCCGGCTTCGGGTACGGGCGCCTGGGAAGCGGCGCTGTCCAACACGCTGAGCCCGGGCGACACGGTGCTGATGTACGAAACCGGGCACTTCGCCACGCTCTGGAAGAAAATGGCCGAAAGCCTCGGTCTCAAGCCGGAGTTCCTGGGACTGCCTGGCATCGAGGGCTGGCGGCGCGGGGTGCAGGCCGACCTGATCGAGGCGCGCTTGCGTGCGGACACGCAACACGTCATCAAGGCCGTGTGCGTCGTGCACAACGAAACCTCCACGGGCGTCACCTCCGACATCGCCGCCGTGCGCCGCGCGATCGACGCGGCGGGCCACCCGGCGCTGTTTCTCGTCGATACGATTTCGGGCCTCGCGAGCGCCGATTACCGCCATGACGAATGGGGCGTGGACGTGACGGTGTCCGGTTCGCAGAAGGGCTTGATGCTGCCGCCAGGCATCAGCTTCAATGCGGTCTCGCAGAAGGCGCGCGCCGCGAGCCGGCAGGCAAAGCTGCCGCGCAGCTTCTGGGGCTGGGACGAGATCATCGACATGAACCGCACCGGCTACTGGCCGTACACGCCCAACACGAACCTGCTGTACGGCCTTGCCGAAGCGCTCGACATGATCGAGGGCGAAGGGCTGGAGAACGTGTTCGCGCGTCATCAGCGTCTGGCCGAAGCGTGCCGCCGTGCCGTGCGCGCCTGGGGGCTCGAAATCCAGTGTGCGGACCCGGCCGTCTACAGCCCCGTGCTGACTGGCGTCATGATGCCCGAAGGCGTGGATGCCGACGCGGTGCGCAAGATCATCTACGAGCGCTTCGACATGTCGCTCGGCACGGGGCTCGGCAAGATGAAGGGGCACATGTTCCGCATTGGCCACCTGGGCGACTGCAACGACCTCACGTTGATGGCGACGCTCGCCGGTTGCGAAATGGGCCTGCAACTGGCCGGTGTGCCGATTGCGGCGAGCGGCCTGCCCGAGGCGATGGCGTGGCTCATGGAGCGGTCCCAGGCCACACCGCTGAAGGCGGCGGCATGAGCTGACACGCGCAGGGCGAATACCATCCATGCGCTTCGCGGCTTCGCTGTCCGCAAGAGGCGCACCCCACGCTACGCGGGCGTGCCGCTCTTCGGAAGGCGGGCGACCCGCGGGCATACAGGAAGGAGGCGCGGGCCCGTGCGCGAGGTCCCGCCCGGCGCCGTGCGCTCCGCCTTGCGTGGAGACGTATGCCCCCAATCGGAGAGAGACGATGAAACGGCTTCGACTCACCAGTGCGACGAGCGTCGTGCTGATCATGCTGTGCGTCATGTACTTCATCACCTACCTCGACCGCGTGAACGTCAGCACGGCGGCGGCGGGGTTCGGCAAGGAGTTCGGCCTCTCGAACACGCAGATCGGCCTCGTGTTCTCTGCTTTTGCTTATCCGTATCTCGTGTTTCAGGTGAGCGGCGGCTGGGTGAGCGACCGTTTCGGCGCCAAGCGCACGCTGCTCTTTTGCGGCGGTCTCTGGGCCGTGGCCACGATGCTTACCGGTTTCGCCACGGGCCTTGTTTCGCTGCTCGTCGCGCGGCTGCTGCTGGGGCTGGGCGAGGGCGCGACGTTTCCGGCCGCCACTGCCGCGATGTCGCGCTGGGTCGCGAAAGAGCGGCGCGGCTTCGCGCAGGGCATCACGCATGCCGCGGCGCGCGTGGGCAACGCCGTGGCGCCCGGTGTGATCGTGCTGGCCATGACCGCCTGGGGCTGGCGCGCCTCGTTCTATATTTGCGGGGTTATCAGCCTCGTGTGGGTGGCCGTCTGGCACCTCACGTTCGCCGAGCATCCTCAGGATCATCGCCGCATCACCGAGGCCGAACTCGCCATCCTGCCGCCGCCCAAGCCGAAGGCGGGCAAGGTGCCGTGGGGCCCGCTGCTGCGCCGCATGGCGCCCGTGACGATCGTGTACTTCTGCTACGGCTGGACGCTGTGGCTCTTCCTGAGCTGGATTCCGCAGTACTTTCTGCATAGTCAGCACCTCGATCTGCGCAAGTCGGCGGTGTTCGCTTCGGCCGTGTTCTTCGCCGGCGTGATAGGCGATACGCTCGGCGGCATGGTGACCGACTGGCTCTACGAACGTACCCGCAATCTCAACCGGGCGCGCAGCATCATGGTGTCGGTCTGCATGTTCTTCACGCTGGTCTCGCTCGTGCCGCTCATGTTCACGCACGAACTGTATCTGTGCCTGCTGTGCCTTTCGGCGGGTTTCTTCTTTTCGGAGATGACCATCGGGCCGATGTGGGCGATTCCCATGGACATTGCACCGCAATATTCGGGTACGGCGAGCGGCATCATGAATACCGGTTCCGCGCTGGCGGCGATCATCTCGCCGGTTCTCTCCGGATTCCTGATCGATTCGACCGGTAACTGGCAGTTGCCCTTCGTCGGCAGCATGGTGCTGATGGCGCTGGGCGTGGTACTTGCCTTTCGCATGCGTCCCGGTGTGCGTTTCGAAACGGATGCGCCCCCGGGTGACGTTGGCGCGACGCATCAGCGGGCCTGACGCGGCACGCTATCGGCGCAGCATCGAGAAACGCATTCCTCTGCTTACCCCGTCATGACTCAATCGACCTCCAGTCTGCTCGTCAAGCCGGTTCATCTCGTGCCTTCGGCGGCGCACGGCGGCTCGCCGCTGGCGCGCCGTCTGCGCGAGGCGCTGCGCGGCGACGTGTTGTTCGATGCGGCAAGCCGTGGCCGCTATGCCACCGATGCCTCGATCTACCAGATCATGCCGGTGGGTGTGGTGGTGCCGCGCGACCAGGACGACTTGCGCGCGGCGCTCGACGTGGCGCGCAGCGAACACGCTGCGGTGCTGGCGCGCGGCGCGGGCACGAGCCAGTGCGGCCAGACCGTGGGCGAAGCGCTCGTGATCGACACCAGCCGGTGGCTGAACCGCGTGATCGACTTCGATGCGAACGCGCGCACCGTGACGGTCGAGCCGGGCATGGTGCTCGATCATCTGAATGCATGGCTCAAGCCTCACGGGCTGTGGTTCCCGGTGGACGTTTCCACGGCCGCGCAATGCACGATAGGCGGCATGGCGGGCAACAACTCGTGCGGCTCGCGCTCGATCGAATACGGCAATATGGTGCACAACGTGCACGCCATCGACGCGATTCTCGCGGACGGCACCGACGCGCGTTTCCAGTCGCTCAAGCTCCCGCAGCCAGGCGGCAATGCGCGTCTCGCGCTTATCGTGGAGGGCGTGACGCGCATCGTACACCGCGAACGCGCCGAGATTGCCGAGCGGATGCCGAAGGTGCTGCGGCGCGTAGCCGGCTACAACATCGACCTGTTCGACTGCCAGAATCCGCTGGCCTACACCGACGACGGCTCCGCCAATCTCGCGCATCTGCTGGTGGGTTCGGAGGGCACGCTCGCGTTCAGCCGCCAGATCACGCTCAAGCTGGCGCCGCTGCCGGCCCAGCGTACGCTGGGTGTGATCAGTTTTCCTACGTTTTACCAGGCGATGGATTTTACGCAGCACATCGTCAAGCTTAAGCCTACGGCGGTCGAGCTGGTCGATCGCACGATGATCGAGCTGGCGCTCGGCAACCCGGCGTTTGCGCCCGTCATCGGCAAGGCACTCGTGGGGCGCCCCGACGCGATTCTTCTCGTCGAGTTCGCGGGCGAGGATCGCGGCGAGCAGGTGCGGCGCCTCGCGCAACTGGACGAACTGATGGGCGACCTCGGTTTGCCGGGCGCCGTGGTGAAGATGCCCGACGCGGCTGAACAAAAGGCCCTCTGGGACGTGCGCAAGGCGGGCCTCAACATCATGATGAGCATGAAGGGCGACGGCAAGCCCGTGTCGTTCATCGAAGACTGCGCGGTGCCGCTGGAGCGTCTGGCGGAGTACACGCGGCGCTTGACCGAGGTATTCCATCGTCACGGCACGGAAGGCACGTGGTACGCCCACGCGAGCGTGGGAACGCTGCATGTGCGCCCGATTCTGGACATGCGCCGCAACGGCGCGACGAAGATGCGCGCCATTGCGGAAGAAGCGGCGGCGCTCGTGCGCGAATACAAGGGCGCCTATTCGGGCGAGCACGGCGATGGTTTGTGCCGCGGCGAGTGGGTGGCGTGGCAGTACGGCCCGCGTATCAACGAGGCGTTCCGCGAGATCAAGCGGCTCTTCGACCCGGAAAACCGCTTCAATCCGGACAAGATCGTGAATCCGCCGAAGATGGACGACGCGCGCAACTTCCGCTTCGCGCCCGGCTATCGCGAGCGCGGGATGACACCGGCGCTCGACTGGTCGGCCTGGAACGTGGTGCGCGATCCGCTCACCGGGGCGGAGCAGGCGCCTGGCAGCGGCGGCGATCTGAGCGCAGGCCTCGCGAAAGCCGTGGAGATGTGCAACAACAACGGTCATTGCCGCAAGTTCGACGCGGGCACGATGTGCCCGAGCTACCGCGTGACGAAAGACGAGCAGCATGTCACGCGCGGGCGTTCGAATACCTTGCGCCTGGCGATCTCCGGGCAGTTGGGCGGCGACGAAGGCCTCGCCGGCGACGACGTGAAGGCGACGCTCGACCTGTGCGTCTCGTGCAAGGGCTGCCGGCGCGAATGTCCGACGGGCGTGGACATGGCGAAGTTCAAGATCGAGGCGCGCGCGGCACGGGCAGCGAAGCACGGTGTGAGTCTGCGCGAGAAGCTGATCGCTTTCATGCCGCGTTACGCGGCGCAGGCAGCGCGCTTTGGCGCATTGCTCGCGGCGGCGGAGCGCATGCCGCTACTTGGCACCTGGGGCAAGCGAGCGCTGGGATTCGCGCCGCAACGCTCGATGCCGCGTTTTCATGACGGGTTCCTGCGGAGCGCGTCGAGCGCAGCAGGGCAGGACGGTCGTGAAGTGGTGCTGTTCGTCGATACGTTCAACAACTCCATGGAACCGGAAAACGCGCGCGCCGCACAACGGGTGCTGGAGGCGGCGGGCTACCGTGTCCACTTCAACACGCGCGCGGGCGAGCGTCCGCTTTGTTGTGGTCGCACCTTTCTTGCGGCGGGCCTCGTGGACGAGGCGAAACGCGAGGCACGGCGCCTGCTCGATACGCTTATGCCCTATGTCGAGCGCGGCGTAGCGATCGTAGGCCTCGAGCCTTCCTGCCTGCTGACGATGCGCGACGAATTCCTGCAATACGGCTATGGCGACGAAGCGCGCGCACTGGCGGGATCGGCCCTGCTTTTCGAGGAATTTCTCGTGCGCGAGCAGAAGGCCGGGCGGTTTGCGTTGCCGCTCAAGCCACTCGATGCGAACCGTGCCTGGCTGCATGGTCATTGTCATCAGAAGGCCTTCGATGTGTTGCGTCCTGTGCAGGCGGTGCTTCAGTGGATCCCTGAGCTTGAAGTGAAGACGATCGAATCGTCGTGCTGCGGGATGGCCGGCAGCTTCGGCTATGAAGCGGAGCACTACGACACGTCGCAGGCCATGGCCGAGCTTTCGCTCTTGCCCGCGCTGCGGGAGGCGATGCCAGGCGACCTGATCGTGGCGGATGGCACGAGTTGCCGTCACCAGATTCACGACGGCGTGCAGTTGCAGGCGCTGCATGTGGCGCGTGTGCTGGCGATGTCGCTGGAGGGCAAGCGCGAGGCGTAGTGGACGTAGTGGAGGGCGTTTTGCACCGCACCACACAAGCGGGTAATATGAGGCGATTCTCAGGTCATCGCCGCGCCCCTCATGTCCGCACCCATGAACGCACCCGGCCACGCAGCTCACGACGATAGCCCCGTCGGCATCTATACCCGTTCAGCGGGCAGCGCGCGCGAATGGTGGCGCGTCTCGCTTTCCGAGCGCGCCAATATGTACCGCATCGAGCATGGCCAAGGCGAAGCCGGGCAGGTGGATGTCGATACGGTCGTCGACCTCGACAACCTCGAGGCGAAGCTGCTGAAGTGGCGCCGCGAAGGCTTCGTTTCCGAAACCGGCCGCGAGGACGAAGAACGTGCCGCTCGCGCAGGCAGCGCGTTCGTGACCGAATTGCGTCTCGCCAGTGCGCGGGCGCGTGAGGCGCGCGCGAGTGCAGCACCCGCGCATGACGCGGGCACCCAGACACCGTCGCACACGGTGCGTATCGGTGGCGTTGATATGCCGCTCGGTCATCAGGATGCCTTGGTGCCGCGCCTGAACGAGGCTTACCTCTTCACGGAACGCGAGGACGATATCCTGCAGGACATCGTCGAGAACCGCCGCATCATGCTGATTGGCCACACGGGTTCGGGCAAGACGAGCTTCATCGAACAGGTGGCGGCGCGTACGCGCAATGGCGTGCTGCGCGCGAACATGAACGGGCAGACCACCATCGGCGACTTCGTCGGCTTCTGGACCGTGAAGGGCGGCGAGACCGTGTGGGTGGACGGCGTGTTGCCCACTGCAATGCGCGAGGGCTACTGGCTCATCATCGACGAGCTCGATTTCGCCGAACCGTCGATTCTGGCCGTCCTCACCGCCGTTCTCGAACCTGGCGGGCGCCTTTTGCTCAAGGAGCGCGGTAACGAGATCGTCGAGCCGCATCCGTCCTTCCGGCTCTTTGCCACGGCGAACGCGGCGGGCGCGATGAGCGCTTACCGTCATCTGTATCAGGGCGCCAATCTGCTCAACGAAGCGTTTCTCGATCGCTGGCGTGTCTATCTGGTCGATTACCTCACGCCGGAAGAGGAAACCGAGGTGCTGTTGCGCACGTTGCCGGCGCTCACGCGTCCGCTTGCGCAGACGCTTGCCGCCATCGCCGCCGATTGCCGCGCGGCGTTTGCGCGCGAAGACCTGGCGAGCGCGTTTTCCACGCGACGCCTGCTGGACTGGGCCGAACTGATGCTACGCAATGGCGATCCCGAACGCGCGGCAGGCCCGTCGATCTACGCGAAGGTGAGTGCGGAGGACGCGGCGCTGATCCGCAGCATCGTGCGCCACCACCTGATCTTCGACGCTAACTGAGAGGCCCGACGTGTCGCTCTCCACGGCCGGCGATCTCGAAGCGACGCTCGGCAAAATCGCGCGCGTGCTGACCGGCGAGCCGCGCGTGAGCGTGACGATAGGCCCAGGAGGGCCGCGTATGGAGAAAGCACGCTTCGTGCTGCCCTCGCATGCGAGCGATCACGGCGACGACGAAGACGTGCTGCTGGGTTACCTCGACCTGCTTGCCGCACGCTTTCGCTATAGCGAGGCCGTGCGCCTCGATGATCCGAAAGCGGGTGTGACAGGCCGCATTGCGCAGGTGATCGAAGACCGGCGCGTGCTCGAACGCTTGCTCGGCGACTACCCGGGTGCGCAGCTTTACGTGCAGCGCTGGCGGGTGCAGCAGGCGCAGGACGCCGCGCGGCGCTGGACGGCACTGCCGTGGCGCGAGCGCCTCGTATGGACGATCGAGCGCAGCTTGTGGGGCGAAGCGCCGGCGGCCGTCGAACGCGACGCGGCAACGGTCGCCGCGGCCTTGCGCGCGGTAGACGGTCCGCTTGTGGCAGCGCGTGCGAGCCGCTCGACGCGCGAGAGCGTGCAGGCGGCCGCGGCGATCGTAGCCGGCGTGCGCTCGCTTGCTTCGCGTGGCGCGAACAACATGATGCAGACCGCGCGGCCCGCAGAAGGACTCGACGACGAAGCCATCGCGCGCGAACTGGAAACCTTCGGCGAAGACGACGACCTCAGCGATGCTCTGCTGCTCGCAGCGAGCGACGGCAAGACGGGTGAGCGGGACGATACCGTGACGGGGGCGGCAGGCCAGACACTGGCCGAAGCCCTGGAAGCCGCGAAGCCAACGCAATCGGGCGCGGGCGCCACGCTTTCGGAAGCGGATGCCACTCATGCCGCCCAAGGCGCGGCCCATGCCGATAGTGCGCGCAGCCCCTGGTCGCGCCCGCTCACCACTGCCTTCGACGTGGTAACGGACCTGACCGGCCAGGGCGACGCCACGGCGTGGCGCAAGCTGCGCGCGCTGGCGCGAGCCGAAACGGGATCGCTCAAGACGCACCTGGAGCGCGTGCTCAAGGCCGACGAACTCACGCACTGGAAGCGCGAGCAGGAGCGCGGCGAGATCGACCGCGCCGCATTGGCTCGCCTCGCGGCGTCGCGCGGCTATCGCAGTCCGTTTCGCGTGAGCAGCAAGGCGAGCGGCCGCGACGCCGTCGTGACCTTGCTGCTGGACCTGAGCGGTTCGATGGCCGGCCGCAAGATCGAACTCGCCAGGCTCTGCACCGCGGCGCTCTGCGATGCGCTCGTGCAGCTTGCGTTCGATTGCGAAGTGCTGGGTTATAGCTCGGTCGAATCGCCCGAAATGCGGCAGCAGTATGAGCGCGCGCGGGCGGCGGGCCTCGACCTGCGGCCCTATAACCGCTTCGTCGAACGGCTCGATCTGCGCGTGTTCAAGCGCTTCGGCGCGCGGGACCTGAGCGGGCTCGCAGCCATCGAATGCGGGCACGAAAACCCCGATGGCGAAGCGCTGGCCTGGGCCGCCGAACGGCTCCTGCAACGCAAGGCGAGGCGGCGTTTGCTGTTCGTGCTCTCGGATGGATACCCTTCCACCAGCGACGGCAATCCGGCCGTGCTGCACCGCGACCTGCACGCGCGTATCGAAGCGGTGACGCAAGCGGGCGTCGAACTCGTGGGGATCGGCATTCAGGACGATGCCGTCGAGGCCTTCTATCCGCATGCCGTGGTCGTGCGCAAGCTGCACGAACTGCCGCTCGTGGCGTTCGAGACCTTGAGCCGGCTGTTGACGGGGCGCGTGCGCTGAGCGTTTGTGTTGCCGGCCCGCCTCCTTTAGCGGATCAACTGGGTGATGAGGTGTTGGCCCAGCATGCGATGGCTTTCCCACTGCGCCTCGTCGAAGAACTGCTCGGCGGTCGATTCCTGCGGAAAGTCGCTATCGATCGCGTATTGGCGTACGTCGTACGACGCGTCGGAAGGAATCACCGGCTTGATCCACAGTACGTCGAGAGGGGCGGCTTTGGGGTCGGTGAAGGTCACCTTGAACGCAATCGCGCATTCGTCGCCGAAGCGCGGATCGGTCCGTTTGGCGAATTGACTGAGTTCGCAAAACGATTTGTCGTCCAGACCGCGACCCAGTCGGTGGGCCCACCGTTCTTCCGCTTTAGTCAGGTCGCTGCCGCTCAACTCCGTCATCTGTGCGCCGAAGTCGATGCGGATGCGCCGTTGCAGCAACGCCAGATCCTCGAATTCGTATTGCGGGTCGGCGCCGTTGTCGAACACGATGATCGAGTTCACCCGGCGGCGGATGAGTTCGTAGGCGCCGGTGTTTTCGAAGTGGCCGCCATCCGTGAGATACCAGCGCCGGTCGCGCGGGCCATAAAATACCCCGCTTAGCTCGCGGAACAGCAGCCACTGTGTGCCCACCCAGCGCGCGATCCAGTTGAATCCGTGCGCAATGCCGAACTCCTTGGCCAGGGTAGGCTGCGAGCCGGCGTCCCACCAGTACCCGAGCCGGATGTTTGCCGTGCCGAGCAGGAACGCATACGAGCTGCGCGTGCGATAGCCGAGGCCCGTGCTCACGGCGGCGCCCGAAATTGCGCACCAGTCGCCCACCGGCAGCGATTCCACCGCATTGACCCAGCGCGGAACGGTAGGCGGGACGGGCGGAGGTCCGTCGCTTTCGGGCCGCTTCAGCCAGTCGCCTGTCACCTGCGTAACGGACGTGGCCGAGCCATCCATGGTCCACCGGCAATACAGCGTCAGGAAACCGCCGCTTCGCCGGGTACGACTCAGGATTCCCGGACCTACCTCGATGCCGGCGGGTCCGATACACATGCCGAAGCCGCGGCTGTTGCGTGCGAGGATGCGCGAGCCGTTCCAGGCGACGGTATTGTTCACCGTCATGTTGATCAGGTGGACGGGCGCAAGTGAGTCGCGCGAGTAGTAGGTGCCCAGTTCGATCGCGTCGCCAGGCATGAGACTCGTGACGTCGCGCAGCCCCGGGTTCTGCAGGCGGCAGGGATTGCTTGCGCCGAGAAAGCAGCGCGTGAGCCTCGCGCTATAGAGGCTTTCGAGACTCGAGAGGTTCAGGAAGCCGATGCTGATCCCGCAGCCGATCACAAGCAGGATCAGGACACCCAGCCCCCACCAGAGCGGGTAGAGCGACGCGGCGCACCGCGCGAACGAGAGTTCCCCGGCGGAACACGGCGTCACGCCGGGCTTCGAGAACCATGGGTTGAGCGCGTAATGAACGGCGAACGCCCAGAAGCTGAGCGTCACGAGCAGTACCAGGAGCGCCGCGAGAAATGCAACGACGGGGACGAGCTTTCCTGTCATCGAGTTCTGCTTGCGCCCGCGGTTCGCCAATGCCCATTTCAACGCGGCGAATGCGGCCGAACCGACGCCTGCGAACGACGGGAGCAC
This sequence comes from Paraburkholderia sp. J12, assembly GCF_905220215.1. Lineage (NCBI taxonomy): Bacteria > Pseudomonadati > Pseudomonadota > Betaproteobacteria > Burkholderiales > Burkholderiaceae > Paraburkholderia > Paraburkholderia sp. J12. The sequence goes on along the minus strand of NZ_CAJMZC010000007.1, from coordinate 115,173 downwards.
GACATTGAGGGCGTGTTCGTCTAGCCGCATCACGATCGATTGACCGATGGTATCCACGAGTGCGGCGACGGCGGCAAGGAACAGGACCAGCGTGACGTTGAAGGGACCGCAGCGCACGAGCGCATTGGTCAACACGTTGCGTGCCTTGGACCCAAGCGGTTCGCTGCGCGCCCACCAGCCGCTCCATTGCGCTTTGACGATGGCGAAGAGCCATGCGAGCAGCGCCACGGCAAACCAGGCGGACACCATCACCCAAAAAGCGGGCGGCGACAACGGCCCGGACTGTTCGGTCGTCAGCCTGAACCAGGCCCGTGTGGTGTAGCAGGCAAATGCGACGACGCCCAGCGTAACCGCGGGAAGCGCGATCAGGAATGTCCGGTAGAGCACGCGCCGCAGGGTGGCCCCGGTATTGCAGATGCTGCAATACGCTTGCTGCGGGTGCGGACGCCCACGGCTGGCGCCGAAATTCACGGTCAGCCAGAACGCGATATGGAACGCCAGGGCGAGCGCGAGCAGAATGCCCGCCACGCCCCAGAGCGGGCTCCACCAGATGTTGGCTTGAGAAGCCTCTGCCGGAGCGAACCCGCGCTCGACGGCGTTGCCGTCGACGGACGAAATGAGCAGCCGGGCAATGCAGAACGACACCAGCACGGCCAGCATCGTGACGCACACCACGAATTGCACCGCGAGCCAGTTGCGTACCGTGATGGCCGTGGTGAGCAGGTAATCGCCGCCACCGTTCGGCGCCAGATAATTCGCGTTGGCGCGCAGGTAATCGAGCGCATCGTCGTTCTTGTCGCAGGCCGCCCTGAGCCGGGAAGCATGATCGAGCGCGTCTTTGCACTGCCCGGCCCTTGCGCTGGCGTGATCCTTGTCCTGGCCGGCTGCCGGGTCCTTGCGTTGCTCGGGCGGGACGTGCAACGCGGCATAGAACATGCCGATATAAGACCCGCCGGACACGGTCGAAAGATAGTCGAGCTTGCTCAGGATGTGACGTTCGGCGAGTGCCTGGAGGCAACCCAGTGCGAATATCGCGCTGCGGATGCCACCGCCGGAAATGGCCAGGCCGAGCAGGTTCTCCGGCGCACCGGTTTCGTTGGAGGCGCCCTCGTCGCCGCTCACGGCCTTCCGGCGGCGGCGGATCTGGTCGTACTCCACGTCGTAGAAGCAGCCCGAAGGCGCGGGCGTCTGTTCGTCAGGCGGCTCGCCGGGCTCGTCTTGCTTGTCGCGGTCGTTTGGCATGGCACGCCTTTTTTGTTCGGAACGGGATATCGACGCACGCAACCGGGTCCGGTTCATGCACTTCGGTATCCTTATCAGCGTTTGCAAATGCTTTTATTGCGTAGTCGCTTTAGATGAAAGCGAACGTGATGCCATGAGTTGTTGGCCCATCTATCGGAATAGTTGATTTTTATAAGCCGGGCCGGTTCAATTCAAGGAAGATTTTCACCTATCGATGCGGCGGCGCGAAATGGCGGGTCATGCAACCCGCTCTTAGAACAGTTGCCTGAACACCCAGTAAAGCCCCGCCGACAACGCGATCGAAGCGGGCAGTGTCAGCACCCAGGCCAGCACGAGATTGCGCACGGTGCCCCACTGGAGGCCGGAGCCGTTGGCGGTCATGGTGCCCGCCACGCCCGAGGCCAGCACGTGAGTGGTGGAAACGGGCAGGCCGTACACGTCGGCCATGCCGATCGTAATCATGGCCACGGCTTCGGCCGACGCGCCTTGTCCGTAGGTGAGGTGCTGCTTGCCGATTTTCTCGCCCACCGTCACCACGATGCGCTTCCACCCCACCATGGTGCCCAGCCCCAGTGCGATCGCCACGGCCACCTTCACCCAGGTCGGGATGAATTTCGTGGCGTGATCCATCTGCAGCCGGAACGCGTCCATCGCGCCCGCATCTTCGGGTGCGAAGGGCGGCGACTTCGCCTTTTCCATCAGACGAATCGCTTCGGAGGCCACGTACATGTTGTTGCGCACATTATCGACGATCGATTGCGGCACCGCCGCCATCGATCCCGAGAGGCTCACCTGGTCGGCAATGGTGTCGGTGAGCTGGCGCAGCGCAGGCAGCGTGGCCGGTTGCAGCCGGTGCGTGCGGACATAGGTTTCGACTTCGCCGCGCGGATTGTCGGGCGGCGTGTCCTGGGTGTATTTCGCCAGCGTCGTAGAAGCATGGCGCGCGACGGCGACGAAGGTGTCGGTTTCGGCAGGCGTGACGGCCTTGTTGAGCGCGTAGGCCGTGGGCACCACGCCGATCAGGATCAGCATGATGAGGCCCATGCCTTTCTGGCCATCGTTTGAGCCGTGTGCGAACGAAACGCCTGTGCAGGTGGCGATGAGCAGCGCGCGAATCCAGAACGGCGGCGGCTCGTTGCCGTCCGGTTCGCTGTAGAGCTTCGGCACGCGCACGACGAATTTCAGCGCGATCAGCAGCAAGGCGGAGAGCACGAAGCCGACTATCGGCGAGAACAGCAGTGCCTTGCCCACGCCCGCGGCCTGGCCCCAGTCCACGCCGCTCGTGCCGGAGGGACCGCTGATCAACTGGTTCATGACGCCCACGCCGATGATCGAGCCCACTAGCGTGTGCGAACTGGACGAGGGCAGCCCGAAATACCAGGTGCCGAGATTCCAGAGAATGGCGGCAATGAGCAGTGCGAAGACCATCGCAAAGCCCGCGTGGCTGCCCACCTGAAGAATGAGTTCGACGGGGAGCAGTTGCAGGATGCCGAACGCCACCGCGCCGCTCGAGATCAGCACGCCGAGGAAATTCCACGCGCCCGACCACACCACGGCCAGATGCGGATCGAGCGAGTTCGTATAGATGACGGTGGCGACCGCGTTCGCGGTATCGTGAAAGCCGTTGACGAATTCGAAGCCGAGCGCAATGAGGAGCGCGAGTCCGAGCAATACGAAGGGCAGGGCGGAGCTTTCGCGCACGGCGCTCAGATCGACCACGAGGTGCTGGATCACATAAACCACGCCGATCACGATGACCGCAACGAAGAGCCCGATGGCGAGACCGCGGCGGTTCGTGGCGTGCTGCGGGCTATAGGGTATGTCGGGCATGAGATTGCCTCTGTGGCTGACACGGACGCGCGACAAGGCAACATCGCAGCAACCTTGTTTCGCCTTCGCGTATCGTTCGCAAACTAGCGCGTGCAGGGAAGGTGTAAGCGATGGGCGGGCACGTCGGGCTTGCCGAACAGGGGACGCTTCGATAGGGTCGCGCCAGTGTCTCACAGAAGGAAGCGCATGGTAGCGAGGATGAGCAGCCCCCATGCGGATTGAATCGGGTAGTCTTTGTGACTTTTCACAATCGACCTGTCCGGTTTACCAGTTCCCACCGCATCTTTGGCGCCTTAGCATGGAAGCCAGAGAGCGGCGCAGAGTTGCCGCCCCGGCGCCGCATTCGTTGCGGGCCTTGCAAAAACATGGAGGAGCACGTGTCCGAAGCACCCTGGCTGGCCAGTTACGGCAGCATCCCTGCCCAGATCGATCCCGACGTTTACCCGTCGCTCGCCCACCTGTTCGACGAAGCGATGCGCCGCTTCGCCACACGGACCGCATTTCGCGCCGCCGGCCGCGCGCTGAGCTATGCGGACGTGGACCGTCTCTCGCGTGCGTTTGCCGCTTATCTTCAACAGCGTCTTGGCGTGAAGAAGGGCGACCGCGTAGCGGTGATGATGCCCAATCTGGCCGCATTTCCCGTCGCACTCCTCGGCATCGTGCGGACGGGCGCCGTGCAGGTGAACGTCAATCCGCTGTATACGCCGCGCGAGCTCGAGCACCAGCTGAACGATGCGGGCGTCGAGACCATCGTAGTGTTCGAAGGGGCGCTGCCCACCGTGGAGGCCGTGCGGGCCAAAACCGGCCTGAAGACGGTGATCGTGACCGGCCTGCTCGGCGGACTGGGCGAAGCCGCAGCGGCATCCGGCGAGCGCGACGGCGTGGCCGCGACCTTCGCGCAGACGCTTGCCGACGGCGCGAATCTGCCGTTCGAACCGGTTGCGCTCACGGGCGACGACGCGCTCTTTCTGCAATACACGGGCGGCACCACCGGCTTGTCGAAGGGCGCGCTGCTCACGCACCGCAACCTGGTCGCCAACGTCGTGCAGTTCAAGGCCTTCATGCCGGGCCTGCTCGGCGAGGACGACGAGGTGATCGTCACCGCGTTGCCGCTTTATCACATCTTCGCGCTCACCGTGAATCTGATCGTGAGCTTCTCGATTGGTGCCGAAAACTGGCTCGTGGCGAATCCGCGCGATCTGGATGGCCTCATCGATATCTTCAAGGCCGCGCGGCCCACTACCTTCATGGGCGTGAACACGCTGTATGCGGGGCTCGCGGGGCATCCGCGCATTCGCGAGGCGGACTTTTCGCGCCTGCGGCTGGCGGGCGGCGGCGGCTCGGCAACCATGGCGGCCGTTTCCGCGCGCTGGCAAGCGGTGACGGGCACCTTCATCCGCGAGGGCTATGGCCTCTCCGAAACGAGCCCCGTGGTGTCGTTCAATCCGGGTTCGATCAACCGCTTCACGGGTTCGGCCGGCCTGCCGGTGCCGTCCACCGACATCAAGCTGATCAACGACGGCGTGGAGGCCGCGCCCGGCGAGGCGGGCGAGATCTGCGTGAAGGGGCCGCAGGTGATGAAGGGCTACTGGAACCACGCAGAAGCGACGCGCGCGGCGTTCACGCCCGACGGCTACTTCCGCACCGGCGACGTGGGCGTGATCGACGCAGAAGGTTTCCTGCGCATCGTCGACCGGTCGAAGGACATGATTCTTGTCTCGGGTTTCAACGTCTATCCGAACGAGGTCGAGGAAGTGGCGACCGCGCTGCCCGGCGTGGCCGAATGCGCCTGCATCGGTGTGCCCGACGAGCGCACCGGCGAAGCCGTGAAGCTCTTCGTGGTCATGCGCCCGGACGCCGCGCTCACCGAAGAGGCCGTGATCGCGCATTGCCGCGCGCAGCTGGCCGCTTACAAGGTGCCGCGCATCGTGCGCTTCGTGGAATCGCTGCCCAAGTCCACGGTCGGCAAGATTCTGCGCCGCGAGCTTCGTACGGTCAGCTAACGTTTCTGGCGTTCGGGAACGTCGGGCTGGCGCGTTCCCGCTTTCGCTTCTTTTGTCTTTTTCCCGGACGCGCGGGAGGCCGCCGTTTTCTTCGCGCGCGGTGCGGCTCGTTCCGGCTGTGCGGCTCCGCGCAGTTTTAACGCCACGTCCAGCCGGCCGATCCAGCCGGCATCGTCCAGCTTCGCACCCAGCAGCGTTTCGATGCGTTCGAGCCGGTAATCGAGCGTATTGGGATGCACGCCCAGCGTCTCGGCGGTGGGGCGGCGGCGCTGGCCATGCGCGAAATAGGCTTCCAGCGTGGCGAGCAGATCGGACTCGCCCGCCAGTTGTTCGGCGAGCGAGGTCAGGTAGCGCAGCACGTTGGCGCTGCTGCGCACGCTTTCCTCGATGGCGATCGATGAATAGCGGTGCACGTCGCCGTCGCGCCGTGCGAAGTCGACTGCCTTGAAGGCCTCGTCGACCGAAGCCGCCCAGCCGTGCGCCCCTTCGTTCATGAGGCCGATGCCGATGCTGCGCACGCGCGGCTCGGCTCGCACCAGCGCGGCCGCGCGTTCGGCGATGGCCTGGTCGCTGCGCGTGAGCGCGTCGCCGCGCGCGCACGGCACCCAGAGCACGAGCCGTTCGCGATGCCACACCCGCACGAGCGTATCGGGCTTGACCTCCAGATGCCGTGCGGCGGCGAGCGCGAAGCGGTCGAGCGCATCGTCGTGCGCCGAAGGCGGATAGTCGCGCAGATCGAGGTCGATGGCGAGCGCCACGCGCGGCAGCGTGGCGTCGAGGCCGAGCGCTTCGACCGTGGCGCGAAAACGTTCGGTGTCGTCGGGCGCGTGGAAGACGAGGCCGTGGAGCTGATGCAGCAGCGAACCGCGCCAGCGCGCCTGCTGATACTGCTCGGCGAGATAGGCCTGGGTGATGTGCTGGGTCATGGCGTCGAAATAGTCGAGCAGCCATGGAGAGATGTCGAACAGCAGCTCGCGTTCGAGCGTGCGGTCGGCGTGCGCGATGTCCGTGCAGATGCGCCAGATTTCGCGGGCGCCCAGCTGGAAGGCGCGCAACAGCGATTGCAGCGGCACGTTCTGATGCACGCGGCGCCGCGCCGATGCGTTCAGGCGCTCCAGCGCCTCGTCCGTGGGCGGCTTGCCCGCGAGCAGACAGCTGAACCAGAGTTCGGCCGACATCGTGATCGAAGCGAGAATGTCCTTGCGCACGGCGGGCGTGAGCCGGCTATAGCCTTCGAGCGCGGTCATCGCCGAGAATGTGCGTTCGACGGCACTCGACGGATCGCCGGCAAGCGGCTGGAGCTTCGCGCGCAGGCGGGGGCTGATGCGGGGAACGGGAGGCAGCACGTCGGGGCGGGCGCGGGTCGCGGGGGTGGAAAACGGCAAAGTTTACGCACGAAAGCGTGCGGCCGTCGATCCAGGGTAACGCGCAGGGTGGCGCTCGCCCGGAATCGCCGTCATGGCGCCCGCCGTCCGACGTCTCCGCACGTGTTGCCAAAAAGCCGCTAAAGCCCGCCTGGTCCGGCCCCAAGACCCGTCCGTCATCCCATAAAAGTGCGCAAACCCATTACACTACCGACCGTGAGGGCCGCATGACGGGCCTTTTGTCCAGCGGCGATTGCGGCGCGCATCGAGGCGCGTCGCGGCAAGCCCTGGCCCAGCCAACGGAAAAGCCCAGATACCCATGAGCACCGCCATGCCCCGAGCCGGCCAAGCCGGCCTGCCGCGCCAGACCGAGGGTCGATATACGCTCGGCACACGCATCGTTCTGAGCTTTGGATTGCTGTTCGTGCTGATGCTCGCCACGGCGGTGATTTCCTATAGCCGCCTGCGCGCCATCGACGACGAAGCCCTGAGCCTCACGCACGATTCCGTGCCGGGGCTCTTCTACGCCACCTCGCTGCGCGCAGCGGCCAACCAGACCTACGCGCTCACCGAGCGCGCGGCCTTCGTGGATACCGACGCGGACGCCACCGCCCGCGACCTGGCCGGACTGCCCGCTGCGATGACCCAGGTGGACCGCCTGGTGAAGCAGTACGAAGGCAGCGTGTTCCGGGCCGACGACCGCGAACGCTTTCAGCGCTTTCGCGACGCCTATGGCCGCTACCTGCCGCAGATCACGGCCATCGCGCACCAGTTGCCCGCCTCGCGCGCCGCCGCGCAGACGGCGTTCGTGCAGCTCGACGGCGCCTGGCGCGAAGTGGTGGACTCGGCGAACGTGATCGTGGACGAGAACCGCGCGCAGGCCGACGATTCGGCGCAGACCATCCGCAGCTCGGTCACGGGCACGGAGATCACGCTGGCCACGGCGCTGGGCGTGGTGCTGCTTGCGGCGCTCGCGACCGGCTATGCGCTCTATCGCTCGATCACGGTGCCGATGGCGCGGCTCGTGGACGTGCACGATTCCATGCGCACCGGCGACCTCACGCAGCGTCTGCGCCTTGGCCGGCGCGACGAGTTCGGCGTGCTGGAGGACGGCTTCAACCGCATGAGCGACGAACTCGCGAGCCTCGTGGCGCAGGCGCAGAAGTCGTCGCTGCAGGTTTCGACCTCGGTGGCGGAAGTGGCGGCCACATCGAAAGAGCAGCAGGCCACCGCGAGCGAAACGGCAGCCACGACCACCGAAATCGGCGCGACTTCGCGCGAAATTTTCGCGACCGCGCGCGATCTGGTGCGCACGATGAGCGAAGTGGCCACGGTGGCCGAGCAGTCGGCCGGCCTCGCGACCACGAGCCAGAGCGGCCTCACGCACATGGAAGACACCATGCGCAGCGTGATGGAGGCGGCGGGCTCGGTGAACGCGAAGCTCGCGATCCTCAACGAGAAGGCCGTAAGCATCAACCAGGTGGTGGCGACCATCACGAAAGTGGCCGACCAGACCAACCTGCTTTCGCTGAACGCCGCCATCGAAGCGGAAAAGGCCGGCGAGTACGGGCGCGGCTTCTCGGTGGTCGCGACCGAGATCCGGCGCCTTGCGGACCAGACGGCCGTGGCCACTTACGACATCGAGCAGACCGTCAAGGAAATCCAGTCGGCGGTGTCGGCGGGCGTGATGGGCATGGACAAGTTCGCGGAAGAGGTGCGCCGCGGCATGCACGACGTGCAGGCCGTGGGCGTGCAGCTTTCGCAGATCATCGGCGCGGTGCAGACGCTCGCGCCGCGCTTCCAGATGGTGAACGACGGCATGCAGGCCCAGGCCACGAGCGCCGAGCAGATCACCCAGGCGCTCACGCAGCTTTCGGAGGCCGCGCAGCAGACGGCCGAATCGCTGCGCCAGTCTTCGCAGGCCATCGACAACCTGACACTCGTGGCCAACGAGCTGCGCACGGGTGTCTCACGCTTCAGGATCGAAGCCTGATTCGGAATCCGAAGCAAGATCTGAACGGCGGATATAAACAGCGGACACCGGCGGCACGCAAGACGGTGGACGCAACCGGCGCGCGCAGTCTGGCCGCCGCGGGGAACTGGCGATGCTTTTCCTGTTGTTCGAGCTAGACGGCGAACGCTATGCACTCGATGCGCGCGAGATCGCGCATGTGCTGCCGCTCGCGCCCGTGCGGGCGCATCCCGGCACACCGCCGTGGATCGCCGGACTGATCGGGCACGCGGGCGTGCCGGTGCCGGTGATCGATCTCGCCATGCTGGCGCTCGGGCGGCCCGCGCGCGCGCTCATGTCTACGCGGCTCGTGCTCGTGCACGACCGGGGCGCGCAGGCGGCTTCCGGGGCGGCAAGCGAAGGTACTCCCCGTTACATCGCACTCCTGCTCGAATGCGCAACCCGCACTGCGGTATTTGCCGCAACGGCCTTCGCCGAAGGCGGCATCGCCACGCCCGAAGCGCGCTGGCTCGGACCCGTCGCGCGCGACGAGCAGGGCTTCGTGCAATGGGTGAAGGTCGATCAGTTGCTCGACGCGCGCGTGCGCGCGTTGCTCTTTCCCGATCCGCCCACGTGGCAGGCACAGGGAGCGATATCGTGAACGACGGCGATCCGCGCTTCGCGGCATGGCTTCTTCATGAAACGGGTATCGACGCCCAGGCGCTCGGCGCCAATGCGCTGATGCGCGCGGTTGCGCAGCGGGCCGCGGTGACGATAGCCGGCGAGCAACAGGCCGGAATTCCGCCTGCGTGGGAGGCGGGTTCGGCCGTGCCGTGCCTCGTGATCGACGCGTACTGGCTGCATCTCACGTCCGAAGCGGCGGAACGCCAGGCGCTGATCGATGCGCTCGTGGTGCCGGAAACCTGGTTTTTCCGCGAGCGCGAAGCCTTTGCGGCGCTTGCGCGGCTCGGGATGGAGCGGCTCGCGCGGCGGCCCGGCGACGTGCTGCGCGTGCTGAGCGTGCCATGTTCGAGCGGCGAGGAGCCTTACTCGGCGGCGATGGCGCTGCTGGACGCGGGTCTCACGGCGGAACAGTTCGGCATCGACGCGATCGACATCAGCTCGGTTTCGATCGCGGCGGCGCAGCGCGGCGTGTATGGACGCAACGCGTTTCGCGGCGATGGCCTCGCGTTTCGCGAGCGCCACTTCGAGGCAGTTGAGGACGGCTGGTGCGTGAGTCCGCAGGTGCGTGCCCCGGTGACGTTCGAACGTGCCAACCTGTTCGAATGGCTTGCGGCCCATCCGGTGCGCTACGACTTCATTTTCTGCCGCAACGTGCTGATCTATTTCGACCGCGACGCTCAGGATCGCGCCATGGGCCTCCTGCGCGCGTGCCTTGCCGACGACGGCATGATCTTCGTCGGCCCCGCCGAAACGGGGCTCATGATGCGGCACGAGATGGTGTCCGCCTATATTCCGCTCGCGTTCGGCTTTCGCTTGCCCAATGAAGGCGAGTTGGGAAGGCGGGCGTTCGCGCCGCACTTCTCGCCCGCACCCGCGCCCGTGGCGCTGCGTGCGCTGCATACCGCGCCAGCGCTGACGATGACAACGGCGGCGAGCATGGTGCCTCATCAACCCTTGCAGCCTTCATTGAACACGCCCTGGATGAAGCCCGCCGTCCCCGCCGCGCCGTCTCGCGCGCTGCGAGCGCCTCGTGCGATGGCGAGCGCGAGCGCGCCTGCCAGGTCTGCCACCTCCGTCGCCGCCACGCCACCCCACGAAACGCTCGCCCAGGCGCGAAGCCTGGCCGACGCGGGCGATCTGGACGGCGCGCATCGCCTCGCGCTGCAAGCCGCGCATGATGCAACCGAGGCTGCGGCGCCGGACGCCGACGCCTGGTATCTGCTCGGCCTGATCGCCGACGCCCAGGGCCATCCCGCCGAGGCGCGCGACCACTACCGCAAGGCGCTCTACCTCGAGCCGGCTCACTACGAAGCGCTCACCCATCTTGCGGTGCTGCTCGAAGTGCAAGGCGACCGCGACGGCGCGCACCGCCTGATGCGCCGCGCCGAACGCGCCGCGCCGCCGACGCCTCGTCAAGGAGGCGCCGATGTCTGAACGCGAACCGGCCGTGCTGGCCCGCATGCCGCAGGACGACTGCTGGAACCGCATCGGCACGCGCGGCGACAACTCGTGTCCGCGCCTCGAACAGTATCTGCGTTGCCTCAATTGCCCCGTGTTCGAACAGGCTGCGGCGCGCATGCTCGACCGCCCGGTGGAACTGAACACGCAGGCGCTGCCCGCCGCCCTCCTGAACGGCGAAGCCGGTGTGGATGCGGGCCCCGCGAAGAACGGCGCCGCAAAACGTGAAGGATCGCTCGTCTTCCGCGTGGGCGCCGAATGGCTCGCGCTGCCGGCCGCCGTGTTGCAGCACGTAGGCGAGGCGCGCGCGATCCACTCGCTGCCGCACCGGCGCAGTGCGGCCGTGCTCGGTATCGTGAACGTGCGTGGCGTGCTGACGCTTGCCGTCTCGCTGGCCGCGTTGCTGCATGTCGAGGCTGCGCCGGACACGTCCGCCGCGCGGCCCGGCCGGCGCCGCCTGCTCGTGGCGGAGCGGCGCGGCGAGACGACGGCGTTTCCGGTGGACGACGTGGAGGGCGTGGCCTACTTCGGCCCGGAGGAGATGCTGGCCGCGCCGGCCACGCTGGCGCAGGGTGGCCGGCTGGTGCGCGGCGTGTACGTCTCGCGCGGCCGCTCGGTGGGCGTGCTGGACGTGGATGCGCTATTCGAGGCACTTGCGAGGAGCGTGCGATGAGCGACGACGAACTGAGCCGCCGCTCGCTGCTCGACCTTTTCCGCGAGGAAGCGCAAACGCAGACGCGTACGCTTTCCGCGGGCCTTCTCGCGCTCGAAGGATCGCCGGCGGATGCGGCGACGCTCGAATCGTGCATGCGCGCGACGCATTCGCTCAAGGGCGCGGCGCGCATCGTCGGGCTGCCCGAAGCGGTGGACGTGGCGAGTGCGATGGAGGATTGCTTTGTCGCCGCGCAACGCGACGAATTGCGGATCGACGCGCTGCGCATCGATGCACTGCTCGTGGGGATCGACTTGCTGCTGGCGGCCGGCGACGCGGACGCGCCGCCGCTCGCGCGCGACGCGGTCGATGCGTTCGTCGCGCGGCTCACGGGGCAAAACCAGACGCAGGACTTCGCGGCCTCGCTTCCGGAAGCGCCCGCGTTTGCCGAGCCTGCCGCGCCCGCGACACCTGTTCAGCCGCAACCCGCCGCGGCGAGTTCGGAAGAAGCCGAGCCCGCGCGCGAACGCCACGCCAGCACTGCCGACGCCCACCGCATGCTGCGCGTGCGCGCGGCTACGCTGGACCGTCTCGTGGGTCTTGCCGGCGAAACGCTGGTCGAATCGCGCCGCATGCGCCCGTTTGCCGATGCTTTCCTGCGCGTGCGCTACGCCCAGGGCGACGTGCTGGGCGCACTCGGCCAGTTCGAGGATCGTCACGCGGACGCGCTCGATGTCGAGGCCCGCGCCGCGCTTGCCCAGATCCGCACGTCGCTCGGCGCGTTGCAGCGGCAGCTGGCCGAGCGCTTCGACGAACTGGACCGGCTCGACCGGCGCGGTACGCGCCTCGCGCAGCGGCTCTACGACGAAGCCCTGCAATGCCGCATGCGGCCGTTCGGCGAGATCGCGCATGCGTATCCGCGCATCGTGCGCGATCTCGCGCGCTCGCTCGGCAAGCGCGTGCGCTTCACGATCGAAGGCGAGGCCACCCAGGTGGACCGCGATATCCTCGACATGCTCGACGCGCCGCTCGGCCACCTGCTGCGCAACGCGCTCGATCACGGCGTGGAGGATCCGGTCACGCGGCTCGTCCGCGGCAAGCCCGAGGAAGCGACCCTCACGCTCGAAGCGCGCCACAGCGCGGGCAAGCTGCTCATCAGCGTGGCCGACGACGGCCCCGGCGTCGATCTCGCGTCGCTGCGCACCGCCATCGTGGCGCGCGGGCATGCCTCGCGCGATGCGGTGGAGGCGATGTCCGATGCCGAGCTGCACGACTTTCTCCTGCTGCCGGGCTTCTCGCTGCGCGACACCGTCACCGACGTGTCCGGGCGCGGTGTGGGCCTCGACGCGGTGCAGGATTTCGTCAAGGCGGTGCGCGGCACGGTGCGCATCGAGAGCGGCGAGGGTCGCGGCACGCGCTTCGTGCTGCAACTGCCGCTTACGCTTTCGGTGGTGCGCAGCCTGATCGTCGACGTGGCGGGCGAAGCCTATGCGTTTCCCCTCGCGCGCGTGCGCCGCGCGCTGCGCGTGCCGCGCGGCGCCATCGAGACGCTCGAAGGCCAGCAGCACATTGCGTGGGAAGGGCGGCCCGTGGGTCTCGTGACGGCGCGCCAGTTGCTGGGCGCGAGCGGCGTGCAGGAGGCGGATGGCGACGTGTGCGTGGTGCTGGTGGGCGACGAAGCGGGCCTTTACGGCATCGCAGTGGATGGCTTCATCGGCGAGCACACGCTGGCCGTGCAGCCGCTCGACAGCCGCCTCGGGAAAGTGCGCAACGTCTCGGCGGCGGCGCTTCTCGACGACGGCCAGGTCGTGTTGTTGATCGACGTGGAGGATATCGTAGCCTCGGTGGCGCGGCTCGTGCGCGAGGGGCAGCTTGCCGGTGTGGCGCGCGGGCGCGAAGGCGCCGCGCGCGAGCGCAAGCGTGTGCTGGTGGTGGAGGATTCCTTGACCGTGCGCGAACTGGAGCGCAAGCTGCTCGAAAAGCGCGGCTATGCGGTCACGGTGGCCGTGGACGGCATGGACGGCTGGACCACCTTGCGCCACGCGCGCTACGACCTCGTCATCACTGACGTGGACATGCCGCGCATGGACGGTATCGAACTCGTCACGATGATCAAGAACGACCCGCAACTGAGGAACGTGCCGGTGATGATCGTCTCGTACAAGGATCGCGAGGACGACCGGCGGCGCGGGCTCGATGCGGGCGCCGACTACTATCTCACCAAGGGCAGCTTCCACGACGAAGCGCTGCTCGACGCGGTCAACGACCTGATCGGAGAGGCGACCTGATGAACATCGGCATTGCTAACGATATGCCGCTTGCGGTGGAGGCGCTGCGCCACGCCATCGCGCGCCGCCCCGAGCACCGCGTGCTGTGGGTGGCGGCGGACGGCGAGGAGGCGGTCGAGTTCTGTGCCGCCCAGCAGCCCGATGTCGTGCTGATGGATCTCGTGATGCCCAAGCTCGACGGAGTCGAGGCCACGCGGCGCATCATGGCGGCTTCGCCGTGCCCCATTCTGATCGTCACGAGCAGCGTGGGCGCGAACGCCTGGCGCGTGTACGAAGCGATGGGCGCGGGCGCACTCGACGCCGTGGATACGCCCACGCTCGCCGGTCCCGACGCGCGCGGCACGATGGATTTGCTGCTCGCGAAGATCGAACAGATCGGCCGGCTGCATCGCGCGCCGGAAGCCGTCCGCACGTCGGCCGCCGCAGTGAATGCGGCGCCGGGCCGCGCGCCGCTCGTGGCGATCGGCGCGTCGGCGGGCGGCCCCACGGCGCTCGCGACCGTGCTCGGCGAACTGGCTGCCGGTTTTGGCGCGGGGATCGTGATCGTGCAGCACGTGGACCAGTCCTTTGCCGAAGGCATGGCGCAGTGGCTCGACGGGCAGACGCCGCTGGCGGTGCGCGTGGCGAACGAAGGCGACCGGCCGGAGCCGGGCGTCGCGCTGCTCGCAGGGACCAACGATCACCTGCGCATGACGGCCAGCGGCCAGTTGGCCTACACGCGCGAACCCGCGGATACGCCGTACCGGCCTTCCGTCGACACCTTTTTTCATAGCGTGGTCGAGCACTGGCGCGGCGACGCCATAGGCGTGCTGCTCACCGGCATGGGGCGCGACGGGGCGATCGGCCTGAAGGCGATGCGCGCGAAGGGTTACTTCACGATCGCCCAGGACCAGGCATCCTGCGCCGTCTATGGCATGCCGAAGGCCGCTGCCGCGCTGGGTGCCGCACGAGCGATCCTGCCGCTCGGCGCCATCGCCGCCGACCTGAAAAGCCGCGTCAAGCGTGCCGCTTGAACCGCATTGACTCATTACCGATAGACCGATAGCGACCGATCATCATGACCACCGAGAAGTCCAACCTCCCGCCAGACGAACCCGACGCGTCGGCGACCGGCGGCACTGTGGATGCCGCGCTCGAAGCCTCGCTCGAAGCGGCGCGAGCCGCGCTCGAACAACCGCTGCCCGCATCCGACCTGCCGATGATGGTGCTGCTGGTGGACGATCAGGCGATCGTCGCCGAAGCCGTGCGCCGCGCGCTCGCCAGCGAGCGCGACATCGACTTCCACTATTGTTCGCATCCCGAAGATGCCGTGCATACGGCCCAGGAAGTGCGGCCCACCGTGATCCTCCAGGACCTGGTGATGCCGGGCACCGACGGGCTCACGCTCGTGAAGGCCTATCGCGCCAACGAAGCCACACGCGATGTGCCGATCATCGTGCTATCCACCAAGGAGGAGCCGGCGATCAAGAGCGCGGCATTTGCCTCGGGGGCGAACGACTATCTCGTCAAGCTGCCGGACAGCGTGGAGCTGATCGCGCGAGTGAAATATCATTCGCGCTCCTACATGAACCTGCTCCAGCGCGACGAAGCCTATCGCGCGCTGCGCCGCTCGCAGCAGGAGCTGCTGCGGGCGAACCTGGAACTGCGGCGCCTCACGCACTCGGACGGCCTCACGGGCCTTTCGAACCGTCGTTATCTGGACGAATTCCTCGGCGCCGAATGGCGCCGGGGGCTGCGCGAGAACACGGAGGTCTCGTTACTGATGATCGACGTGGACTACTTCAAGCCCTATAACGACACCTATGGGCACGTTTCGGGCGACAACGTGCTGCGCTCCGTGGCGGCTACCATCCGCCGCGAGATCAACCAGCCGCGCGATCTGGTCGCGCGCTTCGGCGGCGAGGAGTTCGCGGTGGTGCTGCCGGGCATGGGCAGCGGCGGGGCGCGCCTGCTGGCGGAGAAGATGCGCCGCGACGTGGCGGCGCTGGCGCTGCCGCATGCGGGGTCGGCCGTGAGCGAGCATCTCACCATCAGCATCGGCGTGGCGACGCTCACGCCGGCCGAGGGCGTCGCCGAAACGGCGCTGATCGAAGAGGCCGACGCGGCGCTCTATCGCGCGAAGCGCGACGGACGCAACCGCGTGGCCTTCTCTACGCAGATCGGCACGCGGGCCTGAGGGTGCTGGGGGCGACTGCGGGGGGCGTAGCGGGTCCGCCGTTCAGTCCGGCGTCCATTGATACATCAGCAGCTTCGCGCGTGCGTCGTCTTCCACGAGCACGACATAGCTGCCGTCGGGCCGCTGCGCGGCGCTGATGCCCATGTAGATGTCCACCCAGCCCGAGGTGCTGCCCACGTCCGCACCGGGCGTCAGGGCGCCGACGAACTGGCCGCTGCGCGTGTCGTAGACATCGACGCGCTGCGTATAGAGTTCCGCGATGAACGCATAGTTGCCCGCCACGGCGATGCCCACCGTCGTCACCTGCGGATTGCTCTGGGTGTTCCACGGCAGGTTCACGGTGTAGGCGAGCACGGGCGAGCCGCTCGACCAGTTGTCGTAGCGCGCCATCACCGGACCGGCTTCCTTCCAGAGCGTGGCGTTGTATTGGCTGGCCGCCGTATAGCCCGTGATGTACATCGTGTCGGTGCCGGCGTCATAGACGATGCGCGCGATCCGCGCGAACGGCGCCGGCATCCTGAACATCTTCTCCGATGCATAGGAATACATAGGATTGCCGTGCCCGTCGAGACCGAGCAGCGGCATTTCGCGGATACCGGAGGTGGGCGTGGCGAGCCACACGTTGCCGGGCGTATCCACCCACCAGTAGCCATCGCCCACGGTCGAACCCGTGGAGGGATTGGCCACGATCTCGTCGGCGCTCACCTCGCCGTCGCCGTTCGCGTCGCGCCACATCCATTCGCCGTAGCTGGGCTGGCCGGCGGGCCAACCGCCCGGCAGCGGATTTTCCGCGAAGAAGCCGGAGGGGATCGCCACCTGGCCCTCGGCGGCCGGGGCGAAGCGATAGACGCTCAGATAGTGCGCGTATTCGTCGAGCGTGTAGAGGAAGACCTGGCCATTGAAGCGCCGCACCATCGGCGAGCCGCGTACCCCGCGCGCAAGGTGGAACGCCGGGTCGTTCGGGTAATCGAAGCGGTCGAGCGTGAAGGCCGCATAAGTCCACTGCTTGCCCGGCGCCTGCGAGTAGTCCATCGTGAAGAGCTTCGAGCCGGTGTAGATGTGGTTGGTCGAGGCGGGGTCGAACGCGCCGGCATCGACGAACAAGAGACCGTAGAGGCGCCACGCCGACGTGCGCGTGCTCATGGCGTAGCTTTCCAGCACCGCGCCCTGGCCCACCAGTGCGGAGCCGAACGGACGCGGCCCCTGGCCGTTCTGCGCAACGTACAGATTGCCCGCCGAGTCATAGCCGATGCCGGTGATGCCGTTGAAGCGCCAGTCGCCGGGCGTGCCCTTCACGGCATGAAAGATGCCCTCGTGCGTGCCGAGCGTGGCCGAAAGCTGCATCGTGCCGTTGGCCGCGCGGCTGTAGAGCAGGATCTGCTGTGCCGGGCCGTTGTCGGAGATCGTCAACTGGCCCGAAGGGGCAAACGCGAGATCGGTCGGCACCGTGCCTTCGGGCAACACGGGCGCATCGTTGAGCGCGCTGCCGTCCGCGCGATAGTGGGCGATGCGCGGGCCGCTCGCGGCCTGCAGGTCGTCGATCACCCAGAGCGTCGAATCGCTCGCGAGCGCGAGGCGGCCCGGAGTGGGCACGGTCCACGAGCGCAACTGGCGCATCGTTTGCGCGTCATAGACGACGATGCGATTGCCCGAGGTATCGGAGACGTAGAGCTCGGTATCCGAAGCGGCGAGGCCGCGCACGGCCGCGTCGACGCCGGTTGCCGCAACGCGCACGCGCAGAAAGCTGTCCTTCGTGGTGTTCGCGCTGTTGCCGATGCCGCTGGCGAACGGCGCACCTTGCGCGACGTTGGTGCGCAGGCGGCGCGTCACGCCCCACCAGGTCTGGTTGGCGGCCGGGTAGTCGGCGCCCGATAGCGCGTTGCTTTCGTTGCCGATCGAGATGGCGGCGTAGAGGTAGGTGCCGTTGGCGGCAATGGCGTCGCCGCCCGCGTTGCCCCAGCCGTGCGTGTTGCCGCCCACGGCGAGCTTGTCGCCGGCTCGATATACGCCGATTTCGCTGCCGCTTTCGTCCCACGGAGCGTTGGCATAGACGGTGCCGTCGGGTGCGACGGCGATGGCTTCCACATCGAGCTGCATCCATTTGCCGTCGCCAAAGCCGAAGCTGTTGCCGATCCAGGACGTGGTGGCGTTGAGCGACGTTTGCGCGATGGCCGGGCCGGCGCATAGCGACTGCAACGCGAGCGAAGCCACCAGCAGGCGGCGAGAAAAAGTCATGACGTGTTCCCCCGGAAGAACGAAGCCTGTGTGCCATGTGGCAGGTCGTCGTCATGCTCGCACGGGGTGCCGGCGAAATAATTCGCACAATATTCAGCGTGGGTAATGTGAATATTTTTATGCTGCGGGAATGGTCGATCGGTCTTCAAAAATGGTCAGGTATGCGAAAGATTTGGGAGTGCGAATTGCTCTATTGCGAACCGCGTCTCGTCTTGCCAGTGCGATGCACGAGGCCGCAAACGCACGAGACCGGTTTGCTGCTCCGCAACACCCCCAGCCCATGCGAAAAAAGCTGATGAAAAAAAGCGTGTGATGCCGCTGGAATAAACCCGATCCCCCTGTGTTAGCCCATCGACCCAACAACCTTTCGCAGTCGAAAGATCATGATTTTCAAGGGGCCGATGGGAATCCCGCCCGTGTCCGAGGCGGATATCCAGGCATACACTGATGGCTCGATTGCCGCTGAGCGCGCCGCGCAGGTGCGGCGCTATCTGGCCGCGCGCCCTGCGGAATGGCGGCGCGTGCTGTTCTACAGGCGGCTGAACGCGCAGATCCGGTACTCGTTTCCGCAGCCGGTGCATACTCCGGCGGACACGGCGGTGCCGCCCAGCCGTATCGGGCGCCTGTTGCGGCTGTGGCCCGTGTTGGCCGCGTTCGCGCTGGCGGCCTTGCTGGCCGCGGCGGCGGCAGGATGGCTCGCGCTGGCCGAGCCGAGCCAGCAGGTCCTGAACGACGCCGCTGTGATGGCGGTCATGGAGGCGGAGAACGCCGGAACCGGGGGCCAAAACGCAAGCATGGCCGAACCTTTCGACCTGAAAGCGGCGAGTCTGCGGCTCGTGAGCGCGAGCACGCTCGAACTGGGGCCGTTCGCGAGCGCGAGCCGCTACGTCTACGAAAACGCGGAGGGCAAGCGGCTGGTGCTGCTCGGCACGCGCGCCTGGCTGGCGAAGGACGAGCCGCAATGGAGCGCGCGGCGGGTCGGCAGGCTGCGCCTGATCGGCTGGACGGCGCACGGCACGCGCTGGGTGCTGGCGGGCAGTGCAGAAACGCGCGGCCTGATGCGCGCGGCGGATATCGCGACGATGCTGCCCGCCGGCGGCCGTCGCACGGCAGACAACGAGATCGAGCAAGTGCATAAGGATGGGACATGGGCATCCGCGACGAACTGATAGACCACGTGCCGCGTTTGAGACGCTACGCGCGGGCATTGATCCACAACCGGGAACTGGCCGACGACCTCGTGCAGGACACGCTGGAGCGTGCGCTCGTGCGCACCGAGCTGTTCCGCACCGGCACCGACCTGCGCGCCTGGCTCTTCACGATCATGCATAACCTGTTCGTGAACCAGGTACGCAAGTCGTCGGCGCGCGGCGCGCACGTTTCGGTGGACGACGAGACCGTGCCCGAGACCGACTACGCCGTTCCCGCGAGCCAGCTGGGCACGCTGGAAGTGCGCGATCTCGACTATGCGCTGCAGCGCCTGCCGGCCGAGCAGCGCGAGGTGGTGCTGCTCGTGGGCCTCGAAGAAATGAGTTACGCCGATGTGGCGCTGGCACTCGACATTCCCATCGGCACGGTCATGTCGCGTCTTTCTCGCGGACGTGAGCGGCTGCGTGCGCTCATGGCCGGGGCAGCCCCGCGTGCGAACCTGAAGGTGGTGCGATGAGCGAGCAAATGAATCCCGTCACGGAAGACGAAATCCACGCCTATGTGGACGGCACGCTGCCCGAAGCCCGCAGGGTGGACGTGGAGCGCGAACTGGAGCGCAACCCCGAACTCGCCGCGCGTGTGAGCGACTATTTTTCGCTCAACAACCTGCTGCACGACCGTTACGACCGCGTGCTGAGCGAGCCGTTGCCCGCGAGCCTGCGCGTGACGCCGGAGGTCGAGGCGGGTGTCGGGGCAGACGCCGAGGTCGTGCCTCGAAACAAGCGCGAAGCCGCCAACTGGCCGCGTTTTGCCGCGCGCTTCGGCGGCATGGCGGCGGCGCTCGTGCTGGGCGTGGGCATCGGCTGGGGCACGCACTTGGGCACGAATGTCATGGTGCCTGCCGGTTCGTCGAACGGTTCCGATATCCGTGCAGCGAGTGCGGATGGCAGCGAGCTGTTCGCGCGTCAGGCCGCGCTCGCGCATGTCGTCTATATGCCCGAAGTGGGCCGGCCGGACAACATGACGAGTGCGCAGGAGCAGGACTTCGTGCAATGGCTCGCGAACCGCCTGGGCACCAACGTGCATCCACCCATGCTGGAGAAGAGCGGTTTCGAACTTGCAGGTGGCCGCCTCCTGCCCGGCGACGACGGCGGTCAGGTCGCGCAGTTCATGTATCACAACGCGCAGGGCGAGCGCATCACGCTTTGCATTTCGCACCGCAAGGTCAGCTCGAACACCACGGCGTTCAAGCTGTACCAGGACGGGCCGGTGAGCGTGTTCTACTGGGTCGACGGCGATTTCGGCTATGCGCTATCCGGTGGGATCGACCACAAGGTGCTGCTGGAACTGGCGCACGATGTGTATTCGCAATTGACGGTGGAGAAGGCGGGCTGACGCTGCCGGCCTTCATCGCGCGGGCTGCCGGGCGGCGTTACGCCGGTCCGGCACGTCGCGGGCGTTTATTGCTTCGCTGGCGCGCTGTGCGAGGCGCCAGCGAAGGCGAGCGCTCCGTGAGCCGCGGCGCGGCTTCCATCGTGGCACGCTCCCCGGCATATTGCCCACGCCATTCAACTGGCGTGGTTCCCTTCGCAGCCTTGAACTGCCGGTTGAAATGCGCCACGCTGGCGAATCCCGACCGCGTGGCGATCACCGAAACCGGCAACGAGGTATCCGCAAGCAGCCTGCACGCGTGGCCGAGGCGGACGCGCGTGAGATAACGCCCGACGCTTTCGCCGATGTGCTGCGCAAACTGTCGCGCGAGCGTGCGTTCCGAGAGCCCCGCGGCCGAGCAGAGATCGGCGAGACGCAGCGGTTGCGCGAATTGCGCGTCGATCATCGCGAGGACGCGGTTCAGCCGTTCTGGTTCGTACCCCGAAGGACCGGATTCACGCGCGCCGAACGCACTGGGCGAAGCCAGCGGAGTGCCTGGCGCTTCGGCCAGCGCGCACAGGATCTCCAGCGTCGCGGCGAGCCGGGTGCGCGGCGCTTCGGCAAGCAGCGCATCGAGCCGCGCCCGCATCGCGGCGCCTGCCGCCGCATCGAACGCGAGCCCGCAGGCCGCGCGGCGCAGCAGCTTGCGTAGCGGCGCATACTCGGGGCAGCAATCGGCAAGGCGCCGCGCCCACTCGCCATCGAACCACACGACGATGGCCACCTGCGGCTCTTTCGCATCGATCGAGCGGTTCGAGGCCCACGTATGCGGCAGGTCGGGCGGCACGAGCACGAGGTCATCTGCTTCGTAGCGGGTCACCGTGTCGCCGATATAGCGCTTGCCATGGCTGTTCATGGTGAGCGTGAGTTCGTACTCCGGGTGGCGGTGCCACTCGAACGGAATGCGCGGCAGACGCCGGTGATAGACGCGCACGGAACATTGATCGCCGAATTCGACGTGTTCGTAGGCAGGTTTCATGGCCGAAAACGCAAAGTAATTGGCCGGATAGTATCACTGCCGGTGACGACCCGCTTCTATGCTCTGGCATACCCCAACACACAATCAAGGAGACGGGCATGGCAGCACTGCAAATCGACGACCTTCCTGCGGCGATCCGCCAGGCGAAGCGCGAATTGCGCGCGCAGTTGCCGAACTATCGCGAGGTCTTTGCCGAAGTGGAGGCGGCTATCCGGGCCGAGGCGGGCGAGATTGCGGCGAGGCGCAATCGTGGCGAGCCGGTCATTCCCGAAATCGACTTTGCCGATATTGCAGCGCAGCGCGTGAGCGCCGCCCAGATCGCGCACGTAAAGCAGCGTGGAGCCTGTGTGATCCGCAAGGTCTTCGATCCGGCGCTCGTCGCGCAATGGGATCAGGAGATTGCGCACTACGTCGAACGCAACGATCTCGATACCCGCCTCGAAAACCGCGCCGAGGACCGTTATTTCGGTCAACTGAAGTCCAGCCGGCCGCAGATCTACGGTATTTACTGGTCGCGCCCGCAGGTGCTCGCGCGCGAGTCTGTCGAGCTCACCGCCGCGCGTATCTTTCTCAACCGGCTCTGGCGCAGCGAAAGCGAGGGCCGCGTGCATTTCGATCCCGAACGCGTGCCGGTCTATGCGGACCGCCTGCGGCGCCGGCCGCCGGGTTCGGCATCGCTCGGACTTTCGGCGCACTGCGATGGCGGGTCTGTAGAACGCTGGATCGATGTGAATTTCCGCAAGGTGTACCGCCATGTCTTCGCAGGCGACTGGCGGCGCTACGATCCGTTCGATGCCGCCTATCGTCCCGATGTGGGCGAGATTCCCTCGCCCGCGGTGTGTTCGATGTTCCGCACGTTCCAGGGCTGGACGGCGCTCACGCCCCAGGGGCCCGGAGACGGCACCTTGCAGCTCGTGCCGATCGCGAACGCGATGGCCTATATCCTGCTGCGCGCGCTGCAGGACGACGTCGCCGAAGACGACCTGTGCGGCGCGATGCCGGGCCGCGCGCTCTCGATCGATCCCAGATGGCATGCGCCGCTCTTCGAGGCGCTTTCGTCGATCCCGAAGATGGAGGCCGGCGATACCGTGTTCTGGCATAGCGACGTGATTCACGCGGTGGAGGACGAGCATCGCGGCGCGGGCTACAGTAACGTGATGTACATCGCGGCGGCGCCGGGCTGCGCGAAGAACGATGCGTACCTCGCGCGCCAGTTGCCAGGCTTCGTCGAGGGAACGAGCCCGCCCGACTTTCCCGGGGATCATTTCGAAGTGGACTTCGTGGGGCGTGCGGGACCGAACGACCTTACCGCGCTCGGCCGTTCGCAACTCGGTTTCGAGGCGTAATCGGGGGCATGGTGGGCGAGTGTCAGGCAGGCATGCCACGGAGACGCCACGAAGGGGCGATTGCGGCGCTATATACTAGCCGCTGACTTTTTCGCCCCTGAATTCCTCCGACTTTTTCCCCGGACTGCCTCGAACGCCCATGCCCGCCACGCCGCCCGCAGCTCAAGCTCAGGCCGCCCTGCACCCCGTCGGCCCCGAGGCCCCCGGGGCGCAAGCGCTGCTCGACGCTCTAATGCGGCTGATCGAAAGCCACTTTGGCGTGCGTGTGGCGTGTGCGATACCGGGCGAGCCCGGCGACAACTGGGCCGGTGCCGCGCTCGACGCGCCGCTGCGCGAAGCGCTCGACGCCCTGCGCGAAGCGGGCGGCGAGCCGGGAACGGGGCAGCCGCTCGTGTTGGCGGATACGGGGGCCGATCCGGCCTGGCACGCGGGTTTGCGCGCCACCCATGAACTGCCGTTTCGTTTCGTGGCGGCATGGCCACTGCAGGGCCCGGGCGGCGAGCTTATCGGCAGCCTGTGTCTGATCGACCCCGCTCCCCGCGAACTGACCGAAGCCGAACGCGCGAGCCTCGGAGATTTCGCGCGCGTGGCCGCGGTGCTGGCCGGCCAGCAGGCCGACGACGCCGTGCGGCGCGAGGAAGTCGAAGCGCTGCGCGCCCGCGAGCGCCTGTTCTCGCTCGCCATCGCGGGCAGCGGCACGGGCATCTGGGACCGCGATGTCGTCACGGGCGAGATCCGCTATTCCACGGGCTGGAAGGCCATGCTGGGCTATGCCGACGAGGAAGTGACGAGCCGCATCGAGGACAGCTACCAGCGCCTGCATCCCGACGATCTGGCCTATGTGCAGGCCACCATGCAGGCCCATTTCGAGGGCCGTACCGAGAGCTACGAAGTGGAGCACCGCATCCGCTGCAAGGACGGGCGCTACAAGTGGATCTGCAGTCGCGGCAAGGTGGTGAGCCGCGACGACGCCGGCCGCGCGCTGCGCATGATCGGCACGACCACCGACATTACTTCGATGCGCGAAATGTCCGAGCGCCTGCGCGAGTCGGTCAACCTCATCACCAATCTCACCAACGAAGTGCCGGGCCTCGTGTTTCAGCGCCGCAGCCTGCCGGACGGCCGCGTTTCGTTTCCGTACGCAAGCGCGGGCATTGCCGAAATCTACGAACTCGCGCCGGAAGCGGTGGCGCACGACGCCGCGTGCATCGACGCGTTGATCCATCCCGACGATCGCGAAGCGTATCGTGCTTCGTTTGAGGAGTCGGCGGCGTGTCTTTCGCCGTGGCACCTCGAGTATCGCGTGCAACTGCCAGCCCAGGGGCTGCGCTGGCGGCAGGGCGATGCGAAGCCGCAGCGGCTCGCGGGCGGCGTGACGGTGTGGCACGGTTTCATCACCGACGTTACGGAGCGCAAGCGCATCGAAGCGGAATTGCAGGAGTTCGCAACGACCGATGGACTCACGCGCCTCGCGAACCGGCGCCACTTCATGGCGCGCCTCGACGCACATCTCGCGCGCCTGCATCGTGCGGGCAATGGCGCGGCCGCCGTGCTGATGTGCGATCTCGACCATTTCAAGTCGATCAACGACCGCTGGGGTTATGCCGTGGGCGATCGTGCGTTGCGCCATTTCGCCGATATCCTGCGCGCGGATCTGCTTGGGACCGACGTGGCGGGGCGCATTGGCGGCGAGGAGTTCGCCATCCTGCTGGGGGCTTCGGGCCTCGCGGGCGCGCGAGTCATTGCGCAGCGCATTCAGGCGCGCATCGCGCAGCAGCCGCTGGTTTCGGCGAGCGAGACCGTCACGCTCACGGTCAGCATCGGCATTACCGAGATGTGCGCCGACGACTTGAATGCCGAAGCGGCGCTCTCGCGCAGCGACCTCGCGCTCTACCGCGCGAAGACGAACGGCCGCAATCGCATCGAATGCGCCTGAGGGCGCTTTCTTGCATAGAGCAATTTCTGTTCGAAATCCTGAACAAATGTCACGGTTTAATGACCATCTTCCATG
This sequence comes from Paraburkholderia sp. J12, assembly GCF_905220215.1. Lineage (NCBI taxonomy): Bacteria > Pseudomonadati > Pseudomonadota > Betaproteobacteria > Burkholderiales > Burkholderiaceae > Paraburkholderia > Paraburkholderia sp. J12. The sequence goes on along the minus strand of NZ_CAJMZC010000007.1, from coordinate 90,374 downwards.
TTCCACTGCGCCCGCAACGAAGGCGCTTGACGCATGACTCAGGTGGCGTAATGCAAGGTGCATATTTCATCGAGCGACCTTCGAGCAAGTTGAAGTAATTTCTACCTTTTATTTCTTATCCGGTAATCTATACTTGCGATGGCGCGCTGGTCGTGCTGTCAGTCATCGAATCGTCGTATCCAGTAAGGACAGACCTATCCTTGTTTTTTCAGTTCTCTCCGCTCTACTAATAAGCAATACTAACTGAGAGAAAAAATGCACCAAGGCAATGAAATCGACATACCAATCTGTCGACATTACAAGCGGACAGTCCTCGCCACTTCTCTCGTCCTTTGCTCGTGTGCACATGCTCCAGAAGTGGACTATGCACTCTATGACTTGAATCAAACCGGCTCGATGCCGGGTTCGCCGTTGCTCATCTCAGGATCGCCACCCGGAGACGGTGCAATTATCTACTCGCCCACGGGTTCTTACGTTTTGATCACGGATACGGCCGCAACGGCATCGGCTGCAGCATCGGCCGCGGCGGCAAGCGATACGAAAGGAGCGGGTAGCAATACGAATACGGTTGCCGTCTTGTCTCGCACAGTCAATGCAAGCCTGGGATCGCAAGGAGCCAGTGCAAGAAAGGACATCACAAGTGCCCAAGACCTGGCAAACGAGGTGTTTAGCGTGACACCCGGTGGATCAACGCAGTATCAAATCGCGCTCACACCCAATGAGACTTTCTATTTTAAACCGAACATCTCGGCTACCTTTGCCTCGGCGACTTCGCGGTTGACGCAAATCGGCGCGGACAGTCAGGACAACAGTGCGTCCATGATTACCACGTCGATCGGAGCGGTTGCCAGCATAGCGGCTATTGCTGGCGTGGTCGCGGCGGACCAGCCGCCCAGGCAGCTGCAAAAGGTTACGTTGCCGTATGTCCTCGATCTTACGCCCGCAGATGTCGAAAATTGCGTTTTCAAGGCTGCAGCCGGCACCGCCCCGGGGACTGCCGTGGCGACCATCGACGAGAGCGAGTGGTGTCCCTTTGACCTGAAGCATTCCAGGTGGAAATACCGTCTTGAGATTGTCTCGGGAAGAATGGGAAAGCCGATGTTCAGCGAGACCGACGCTAGCGCGTTCTTTGCCGACTCGAAAGCACCGACAGGAAGCAGACTGTTTCCGTTTTCTCCTTGCCTGCAGGTCTTCCTGCATCTTCGCGATCTTGACGACTCGACTCAGGGAAGAGATGTCGTGGTTGCCCCTGCAATAACGATTGCCGATCCGAGCCGGATCGAGACGTACCTCATACCGGCCAAGGGAACGATTGCAATCGACAACGTCTGCGGCGCAAACATTACGCCACAAAGCTATACGCCTACAACGAATCTGGATGACCTGAAGGCCCTGGCAGACGGGATTGCTCAACTTAAATCGAGCCAGGGGGCAACCTCCACCGGCAAGGCCACCACTAAGGCCACCGGCAAGTAGCCAACGTGGGAGCGCAAAATGGCACCTGGGAGGACACAATGATCGGAGTCTTTCGTAAGTTAGTGGACGCCTTGATATGTTTGACCCTGGCCATCCCCTTGTTGTCGATATCGTCGGCGTTAGGGGCGGCGCAGATTGATGCGGCTCTCAAAGCGCGGGGCAATCCCCCCTCTCTCATGTTTCTCCAGAACCTCAGGCTGTCACCGAAGCTGGACGAGGCGATCGCGCAAGATATCCGTACGCTTGATCCGCAGGTGGCCAGGCAACGCATTACGGACCGGTTAAGACTCGAACTCGTTGGCATAGGGGTGCTGAAGTACCCGGCCGTACCCACAAGCGGTCCGGATACCAGTGCGAGCGATGTCGTGCATTCCGGTCAAGCGACGCCCAATGATGAGGATGCGCAACGAACTCTACGTTCACTTCGGGCGTCGGCACGACAAAAGAATGCCCCTCAAATAGCCGATGCGTTGAATTCGGCGTTTCCGAACAAGCAGGTCCTGGCATCGGCCTATTCGGTTTTCAACAAGCGTAAGGAACAGACCTATCCCGGTGTTGCCATAGATCCGCAGCCGGAGGCGCCGCCACAAAACCCAGAGGCGCCTGTCGCGACTGGCGGTACTCAGAAACCGGTTATTGGGGCGGTCCCGACGCAAACGATCCCGGGCACGCCGAGCCAGTCTCTGCTGAATTGCCAGACACCTTTCGATCAACTTGCCGGCGCCAATTGCGTCAAGAACGGGCAGCGGTGCGAGACGTTCTTACGCTCGCAATTCGGTGAGGTCGTTGAAATTACGACTCCGATCGGAGGCACATGTTCAGGGACATTGATTAACAAGGATTGGGTCTTGTCCGCAGCCCACTGTTTCATCCCCAGCGAATCGGCGAAGTCGTTTTCAAGTAAGTCTGCCGATCGACGGGATGGTGCCGGCAACGCGATTCTCCAGTTCGGCGACCTTCAACATGCCGCCGTCTATGCAAGGTATGCTGACCCGAACGCAGAGGATACCTATAAACGCGTCGACCGGGTTGTCGTCAATCCAGGTTGGGACCCCGGTAAGGTGATTCAGGATGGAAACGTCATAACGGTAGCTGGGCAAACGGTTCGCGCTGATTGGGTCTACCCCAACGACCTTGCCCTCATCAAGCTTCAAGATGCCGACGCCGTAACAACCGTTGTGCCGGCGACGCTACCGACCGAAGACTACGTTGGCGTGATTACGACTGCCGGGTATGGAGTTACGACCGTGGGAGACGGGCATTCGGGCGATCTTTGGGTCACGTGGCCTTCACCACCGGTGCACAGTGCCAATACAGAACTCGAGCTGGACGAGGTCGGCACGACCAACATCAGCACATTTTGTGTCGGTGATTCCGGAGGGCCTGCTTTTGAGGGCCGTAATCGAGGATGTCCACCTGCCGATGGTGAACCGCGTCCTCGTACGCTGATCGGTGTGACGAGCCACTATTACGGCCAGCAGGGCACTTCGGACGATAGCGCGATTCAGGACGCAGGCTTCTGTATGAGCGCGCCGGTAAGTCGATTCATGAATATGGCAACACCGGTGTATCGGCAATGGGTCTGTGCCGTCACTGCGAATGCTGCGTCAGGGTGTTCTTAGATCTGGCTTTAGCGTAGCGCTTCGAAGATATCGTTGCTCTATCAACTTGACGGCACAGCTTGCGCCGCGGCCTGGGGTGCCTCATTGCGCAGGCTTGAGCGCCGCCCAGACGCCCGGCGTGATGCCATACGCGCGCTTGAACGCACGATTCAGGTGGCTCTGGTCGTAGAAGCCCGCGCTCGCGGCCGCATCCGCCGGGCTCTGGCCTGCTGCCAGCAGGCGCTTTGCTGCAATGAGACGCAACTGGTTCGCGTAGGCGTGCGGCGGCAGGCCGTATTCCTTAGAGAACGCGCGGATCAGGTGGTAGCGGCTCAGATTGACGAGTGCGGCCAGTTCGTCCACCGCAATGTCGCGGTCGTGATGGGCGGCGATATAGTCGCGCACCTGTGCCATTTTCTGCGTCTCGCGTCCCGCGGCGGCAGCCGCTTCGTCCACCTCGGGCTTCGGTTGTCCGTAGCGGCCGAACAGCATGCCCATCGCGGCCCACCAGTTCGCCTGGCGCTCCATCAGTGGCATCGGGCCGTTCTCGTCGAGGCTTGCGTGAGCCTTCAGCAGCAGCCGGCACAGCACTTCGTCGTGGTATTGACCGGGCGGCACGGCGAGCAGACGTTCGCTGCGGCTCTCCTCGCTGAACACCGAAGATAGCGCGGCAAGACCCGCATGGTCGAGATAGATCGCACGGTAGTGCCACGCCTTGTCTTCCCAGACGTGGCCCGAGTGATATTCGCCCGGTCCGAACACCCGCACCGTGCCCGGACCGGAGACGTCCGCGCCTGCGCGCGTGCGGCACTCGCCGGCGCCAAATTCGGTCATCACGATCACGAGTTCGTCGTGCACGTGCCGGTCGAATTCGTGTGCGCCGTAGCGGGCCGTGGCGAGCGCGGCCCCCGCAAGCGCCGCGTCGCGCCGGTACAGGACCGCATTTCCGGTTGAAGGGGTGTCTTCCATCGCGCTCGAAATCTCTTCAGACGTGGTCTGGCGTGCCGGGCATCGTTGTTGGCATTGCCGTTGTCATCGTCGTTGTCATGTTAACTCGATCCGCACGCGGCGGTTGCTGCGGCCCTTGTTTTCGACCTTGGTGATGCGCACTGGCCGCGATTGCGCCGTATTCGAGAGATGGGTGCCGCCGCACGCCTGGCGGTCCAGGTCGCCGATCTCGACGATACGCACCGTGCCGTCCGGCGTGGGCGGCGGCGCTACCGAGCGGCTGCGGATCAGCCCGGGTGTGGCTTCGGCTTCGCGCAGGGGCAGGTGATAGGTGCGTACCTCGAGCCCGCGGCGGATCACGTCGTTCAGCGGGGCTTCGAGCGCGCGCAGGGCGTCGTTCGGGGCTTCGGGAAGATCGAAGTCCATGCGGGCGATGCCATCGGCGTTGATCTGCGCGCCGGTCACGAGCGCGCCGTCGAATGCCTGATAAACGAGGGCGTTGAGTATGTGCGTGGTGGTGTGGAGTTGCGCGAGGGTTGCGCGGCGTGCCGCGTCGATGCTCACCTGCACGTCGCCCGCGAGTTCGAGCGGGGCATCCAGCAGATGCCAGCAGCGCCAGCCCTCCACCGAAATGCCGACGATGCGCGCCACGCCATGGGCGTGCGTGAGGGTGGCCGTGTCGCAGACCTGTCCGCCGCCGCCCGGATGCAGCGCGGAGCGCGAAAGCAGCACGGCGCCGGGCCGGGCATCGACCACGCTCGCCTCGAAGTCGAGCAGGTCGGGGTGGTCGTGGCAGAGATAGTGGGGCATGGCGGCAACCTCGTATAAGCCGTGGCTAAGTTCGAGGAGGAACTTCGGGTTGCCGCCACTCTAACGGGGAGCGAATCGCCCCGTCTTGGTCAAAATTGCGCAGGGCGCACGCCGCGTGCCATCAATGCGGCGACGACCAGCCCTTGTAACTGCCTACGTTGTCGCGCGTGATGAGCTGCGGCGCCATCTCGATCAGCGCGTTCGCGGGCTTCTTGCCGTTCATGATGCCGTAGCCCACGTCCACCGCCGTTTGTGCCATTTTCCACGGATCCTGGCTGGCCGAAGCCTGCACGAGCGTATCGGTCTTGAGCGCGGCTTCGATGTCGGGCGCGCCGTCCACCGAGGTGATCACGATGTTGCCGCGGTGCAGCTGCTTCGCGGCGAGGTCGCTGCCGATCGCCTGCGGGTCGTTGATCGTGAAGACCGCGTCGAGCTTCGGAAAGCGCGTGAGATAACCGAGCATGGCGTTCATGCCGCCGTCGCGCGAGCCCTTGCCGTCCTGGTCGTCGGAGAGCACCTTGATGCCCGGCGCCTTCGTGAGCACCGACTTGCAGCCGTTCACGCGGTCGATCACGGCCGAGACCTGCGGGCCGTTTTCGATGATCACATTGCCCCTGCCGTTCAGCTTCTTCACGATGTAGTCGCAGGAAAGCTCGCCGGCCTTCACGTTGTCGGTCTGGACCGTTGCGTCCGCACCGGCAGCGCTCACGTCCACGGCCACTACCACGATGCCCGCGGCGCGCGCCTTCTGCACGGCGGGCAGGATGGCCTTCGGATCCACGGCGTTCAGGAGGATCATGTCCACGTGCGCGGAAATGAAGTTGTCGATCTGCGTGAACTGCTTGTTCAGGTCGTAGTCGGCGGAAACGGCCGTCACTTTGGCATTCGGGCTGATCTGCTTTGCCTTGGCTTCGGCGCCGTTGACGATCGTGACAAAGTAAGGATTGCCAAGCGATCCGACGGTCACGCCGATCGACTTGAGCTGCTTGTCCGCGGCATGCGCGCCTTGCAGGGCGAAGCCGAGGGTGAGGGCGGCAGCGGCGAAGACCGCTTTCTTCTTGAACATGGGTTGCCTCCAGAAAGGTCCTGTTGTTTGGCTCGGGCGCGAGAGGACCGCTCGTGCCCGATGGTGCTGTATGCGGGGGAGCGGGTTTTACGTGCGAGCCGAGCCGCGCTGGCGGTAGCGGTCGAGCGCCACGGCGCCCACGATCACGAGGCCCTTGATGATGTATTGCCAGATGTCCGAAACGCCCAGCAGCACGAGACCGTTGGAAAGCACGGCGATGATGAGCGCACCGATGAGCGTGCCGACGATCGAGCCCACGCCGCCCACGAAGCTCGTGCCGCCCAGGATCACGGCCGCGATGGCGTCGAGTTCGTACGACTGGCCGAGCTGCAGTCCGTTCGCCGCATAGAGGCGCGCGGCGGACATCACCGCGCCGAGCCCTGCGAGCAGGCCGGAAATGGCATAGACGAAGAGTTCGATGCCCCACACCTTGATGCCCGAGAGGCGCGCGGCTTCCGGATTGCCGCCCACCGAATAGATATGCAGGCCGAGCACGGTGCGGCGCAGGACGAACCACGAAACGGCCACTACGGCGAGCGCGATGATCACGAGCCAGGGAATGCCGAACACGGTGCCGTTGCCGATGAAGGCGAACGACAGTTGCGGATTGAAGATGGTGGTGTCGTGGCCCATGAGGCGCGCGATGCCGCGCACGGCGGTGAGCGAGCCGAGCGTGACGATGAAAGGCGGCAGGCGCAGGAACGAGATAAGCGCGCCGTTGACGATGCCGAAACCGAGGCCGACCGCGAGCGCTGCGGGCACGCCGAGCCATCCCCAGCCGGGAATGTTCGAAGCCAGCATCGCGGCCACGGCGCCAGCGGAGAGGATCGACCCCACCGAGAGGTCGATGCCGCCCGTGAGGATCACGAAGGTCATGCCGGCGGCCAGCACGATATTGATGGAGGCCTGCTGCGTGACGATCGAGAGGTTTTCGAGCGTGAAGAATCCGTCGGTCAGAAAGCCGAAGCCCACGCACAGCAGCACGAGAACCGGGAGCATGCCGGCCGTGCGCATGAGCGACTTCATGCGCGCGCGGTGGCCATCCCGTGCGCCGGCGCTGGCTTGTGCCTGCGCGGCAGCGACGCTATGGCGGGGAAGAATATTTCTCATGTCGTACTCCTGATGTAACGTCTCTCGTGTTCGGATGGGATCAGGCCGCTTCGTTCAGCGCGGACTGCGAGCCGGTGGCCAGTTCGATGATGGCTTCCTGCGTGATGGGCTTGCCGGTATAGCCGCCTGCCTCGCCCGCGAACACGCCTTCGCGCATCACGAGCACCCGGTCGGCCACGCCAATGATCTCGGGCAGCTCGCTCGAAATCACGATGATGCCCACGCCGGTCTTCGCGAGCTCGTTGATGATGCGGTAGATCTCCGACTTCGCGCCGATGTCCACGCCGCGCGTGGGTTCGTCGAGAATCAGCACGCGCGGTTTCGTTTCGAGCAGGCGCGAAAGCAGCACTTTCTGCTGGTTGCCGCCCGAAAGCGCGCCCACGTTCACGCGGGCGCTCGGCACCCGGATGGAGAGCGAGCGGATCGCTTCCTTCGCGCGCTCCGCGCCGCGTGCGCGGTCGAGCACGCCGAAGCGCGCGTCGCGCCCGCACACGGCGACGTTGATGTTGTCGCGCACGCTCATGTCGAGAAAGAGGCCCTGGTGCTTGCGGTCTTCGGTCAGATAGACGAGGCCGGCGTTGATCGCGTCGCGGGGCGTGTGCACGTGCAGCGTGCGGCCGTCGATGGCGATCTCGCCGCTCGTGCGCGGCTCCGCGCCGAAGATCAGGCGCGCGAGTTCGGTGCGCCCCGCGCCCACGAGGCCTGCAATGCCGAGCACTTCGCCCGCGTGCAGGTCGAGGCTGCAACCGCGCACGCGGCGGCCGTCGGCCACGTCGCGCACGGTGAGCACCACCTTGCCCGGATCGTAGGGGGCGTGCGCTTTCTTGTAGAACCCCGAAATGTCGCGGCCCACCATCATGCTCACGAGGCTGTCCGCATTGAGCGCCTCGCGCTCCAGCGTGCCGACGTAAGTACCGTCGCGCAGCACGGAAACGCGGTCCGAAAGCTCGTAGATCTCGGCCATGCGATGGCTGATATAGATGATCGCGAGGCCTTCTTCGCGCAGCTGGAGAATGAGCTTGAAAAGACGTTCGGTTTCGCGCGAGGAGAGCGGGGTGGTGGGCTCGTCCATCACGAGGATGCGGGCCTGCGCATGCACCGCGCGGGCGATTTCCACCAGCTGCCGTTCGGCGATCGAGAGCGAGCCCACGAGCGTAGTGGGACCGAAGCTCGCACCGAGGCGCGTGAGCACGTCCTGGCAGTCGCGCTCCATGGCCTTGCGGTCCACCATGCCGAAGCGGCGGCCGCCCTTGCGCAGCTCGCGGCCCGCGTAGATGTTTTCGGCCACGCTCAGGTTGGGCGCGAGGCTCAGCTCCTGATAGATGACCGCAACGCCCAGTTCGCGCGCGGCGAGCGGGCCGTCGATCTGCACGGCCTTGCCTTCGATGAGGATTTCGCCGCCCGCATCGGCCTCGTAGGCGCCCGAGAGAATCTTCATGAGCGTGGATTTGCCCGCGCCGTTCTCGCCCATCAGCGAATGCACTTCGCCGGCGCGCACCGAGAGGCTCACGTTGTCCAGCGCGCGCACGCCGGGAAAGGTCTTGCTGATGCCGCGCATTTCGAGCAGCGGGCCCGGAAGTTCAGTGTGCGGCATGACTAGCCTCCTGCGTTTGCGCGCCGGCGCCCATGAGGATGCCCGCACGCGGCGAAAAATTGAAGAACATGGGGAGCGTGGCAGCACCTAGCGCGCCTGCATCGGGGCCGAACGTGCCGCGGACCAGTTCGGGTGTGATGCTGGCTTCCGGCGCCGTGGCGGCCACCGCCACGCGCAGGCGCTTCATGAGCGTGTCGATGAGGCCGGCGTCCACGTCCGCATCCAGCACCACGGCGCGCAGGTCCAGCACGCACAGCGAGGCGCGCAGCGCGGGGGCGAGCGCATCGACGCAATCGTCGAGCCATTCCTCCACGGCGGGATGGCCGCGGGCGATGCAGGCCTCGAGATCGGCGCGGCTATCCACGGTCTCGCCGTAGTAGCGCAGATGCCGCCGCAGCGAAATCAGCGAGGCGCGCGAAAGCAGGATGTCCCATTTGCCCGGCGGCTGGGCCGCCGAAGGCAGGCGGCCGGGCGGCACCGGCATGACGGCGAAGTCGCCCGCATTGCCGGTGAGGCCGCGCACGCAGTCGCCGTCGATGGCGATGCCGCCGCCGATGGCCGGGCCGAGGAACAGGTAGATGAAGTCATCGCGCTGGCGTCCGCAGCCGTAGAAGAGCTCGGCGATGGCGGCCGCGTTGCCGTCGTTTTCGCTGAAGACGGGCAGTGCGAGCGCGCGGCCCAGCTCGCCCGCGAAATCGACGTCGTTCCACACGCGGAAGGGATCGGCGGGCAGGCCCAGCTCGCGCAGCCAGCTGCCGAGGTTGTAGGGCTGCGCCACGCCGATGCCGGCGATGCGGCTGCGCTCGCCGGCATCGAGCCGCGACAACAGATCGCGGATGTCGCGCTGCACGATTTCCTGGGCTGTGGGCGGCAGCGGCAGCAGCAGGTCGTGCGAGCGCCGCGCGATCATCTGGCCTGCGAAATTGACGAGCACGGTTTCGATGCTGGTGCGGTCGAGCCGCACGCCGATGGCGAACGCGCCGCGCGGGTCGAGGCGCAGCAGCGAGGCTGGCTGGCCGCGCTGACCGTCGAGGCGACGGCCCGTGACTTCGATGAGGCCGTTGTCGATCAGCGAGGTGATGATGCTGCCCACCGCCGTGCTCGTGAGGTTCGCAAGCCGCGCGAGATCCGCCTTCGAAGCCTCGCCGGCGCGGCGCAGCGCCTGCAGCACGAGGCGCTCGTTGAACCGGCGGACGTTGGCGGAATTGCTGCCCTGTCCGACATGCGGACTTCTCACGTGTCTCCTCCGATGAGGACGACGGCGCTGCGGCCGTCATTAATTAAATCATGTTGATTTATTTAATGACGGAAACGCAAATGTGTCAGCCTGGGGAAATCCCGCGGGAGGCGCGCGCAGGTGGAATGTCCGATATGAATGATCGGCGGAAGCAGGCGGGGCGTGGCATCGCGAGGGGCGATGCCGGGGCGGAGAGGGCGAGGGCGGCAACGGCTGCCGCGTCTCGCCAAAAATAGACAGGATTCCTGTGGATTATTCGAGGCAGCGGATGTGCCCGACGCGGACTATTGCGCCACGCGAATCACGATCTTGCCGAAGTGCTTGCCACCCTGAAGCCACGCATAGGCTTCAGGCGCTTCGTTGAAGTCGAACACGCGGTCCACCACCGGCCGGATCTGTCGGGCGGCAACAAGCCGGGTCACGTCTTCCAGCATCGCGCGGCTGCCCACCATGATGCCCTGCAGCCGCCGTATGCCGCCGATCACCGGCAGGAGCGGAAGCTCGGGCCCGGCGAACCCGCTCACGCCGCCGATGATCGAAACCGTGCCGCCCAGCTTCGCGGCGGCGATCGAGCGGGGCAGCGTATCGCGGCCGCCCACTTCCACCACGATATCGGCCCCCGCGCCGCCTGTGAGGCGCAAGACTTCGTTCTGCCATTCCGGCGTGGCGGTGTAGTTGATCGTTTCGTCGGCGCCCAGTTGACGGGCGCGTGCGAGCTTTTCGTCGCTGGACGAGGTGATAAGTGTGCGCAAGCCGGCTGCGTGCGCAAGCTGGAGCGCCGAGATGGATACGCCACCCGTGCCGAGCAGCACGACAGTCGAGCCTGGTTGGGCGCCGCCGTCGGCGAAGAGCGCGTTCCAGGCGGTGATGCCCGCGCACGAGATCGTCGCGGCTTCTTCGTAGGAGAGGTGTGCCGGAATCGCGACGAACGCCTCTTCGTTTTCGACGAAGCGTTCGGCCAGCACGCCGTCCACTTGCGCACCCGGCGAGACGTCGACCTTGCGCGGAACCGGGGTGCCGTCGACCCAGTTCGGGAAGTAGGTATTGATGACACGGTCGCCCGGTTTGAAGCGGGTCACGGCGTGGCCCACCTCTACCACTTCGCCCGCGCCGTCGGCGACGGGTACGAGCGGCGTCTCGCCTAGCCCCAGGTAGTCGCCGCGCGCGAACATCAGGTCGCGATAGTTGAGCCCCGCCGCGTGAATCCTCACGACGACGTCGTGCGGCCCCGGCTGGCGGGGCGCGATATCGGCGCGGGCGAGTCCGCCGATGCCCGCGCCCGCCTTCAGTTTCCATGCATTCATGGCTGCTCCCGTTCGGTTGGAGCAACTATGATAATGTTGCTCGCAGGGACACATTGGCGAGATTGAAGCTACTTACTGTCGCCTGTGGGGATCCAAACTGAGGGGATCCATCCAAAAAGAGGCAACGTAATGACCGACCGGTTGAGAGGTGTCGAGGAGTTCGTCGATGTGGTGGAGGCCGGCAGCTTCGCGGCCGCCGGGGAGCGCCTGGGAGTGACGCGCTCGGCCGTGGCGAAGGTGGTCGCGCGGCTGGAGCAGCGCCTGGGCGTGCGGCTCCTGCAACGCACCACGCGCAGCCTGAGCCTCACGGACGAAGGCCACGCCTATTACGAGCAGTGCCGCCGCGTGCTATCCGATCTCGGCGCCGCCGAGGCCGCACTCGATCACGGCCGCCGCGAGCCGGCCGGGCGGCTGCGCATCACGGCACCCGTGCTGTTCGGGCGGCAGTGCGTGGCGCCCGTGGTGCGCGCGCTGGTGGATGCATATCCGCGGCTCGATATCGAACTGTCGTTCAGCGACCGCGTTACCGATCTGGTGGAAGACGGCTTCGATCTCGCCGTGCGCATCGGCACGCTGCCCGACCACGCTACTCTCGTCGCGCGGCGGCTGGGCGTGCAGGGCATGGGGATCTGCGCGTCGCCCGAGTATCTCGCGCGGTACGGCAAGCCTGTCGATTTCGCCGATCTGGCCGCGCACACCGGCATTGCCTATGGCCGAGCGGGGCAAAGCGCGCCGTGGCGCGTGCTCGGCCCGGACGGCGAGACCCAGGAATGGCGCCCCGCTGCGCGGCTGCATTTCGACGATCTGCAGGCCATTGCCGATGCGGCCGCGGCCGGCGCGGGACTCGCGTGGCTGCCGTGCTGGCTGATGGGCCCGTATCTGCGCGACGGGCGGCTTGCGCTCGTGCTGGACAGCCGCAGCGTGCTCGGTGCCGAGGTGCACGTGGTGCGGCAGAAAGCGCGCCATACGCCGCCCAAGGTGCGGGTGGCCGTGGATGCGTTCGTCGCCCGAATTCCGCCCATGCTCGCGAAGATCTGATGAATGGGCCGCCCGGGCAGGGCCACCCGGGTAGGGCCACCCGGGCAGGTTGCCCGGCTAAGGGCTTGTGGCTTCCGGCGAGGGCGTGCCGACATCGCAAGCCTCCGGAAAACGACACGCTTCGCGCTATCATTCGAAGGTCAACGAGACGTTCCACCGAAACAAGTAGAGACAAGCAGACACCAGCCGCCAATGGCCAAACAGAACACGACCGGCGCCGCCCGCCGCAGCAGCGGCAGCGGGCCGCACAGGAGCGAGACGCCCAACGGCAACGACGATGAGAGCGTCGTGCCGGAATCCGCAGCCTTGTCCGAGGGCGCGCAGGAAGGCGCCGACGAAGAAGGCGCGGGCGCGTCCACCTATCTCGTGCCCGGCCTCGAGCGAGGCTTGCGCATCCTCACGGAATTCTCGGCGCGCGAGCCGGTGCTGGGCGCGCCCGAACTGTCGCGACGCATCGGCATTCCGCGCACGACCACCTTTCGCCTGCTGCAGACGCTCGAAGCGCTCGGCTTTCTCGAACGCGTGAATGGCGACAAGCAGTTTCGCCTCGGGGTGGCCGTGCTGCGTCTCGGCTTCGAGTATCTGAGCTCGCTCGAACTCACGGATTTCGGTCAGCCCGTGCTGGAACGCCTGCGCGATTCGACGGGCCTGAGCACGCATCTGCTGATCCGCGATGGCCGCGATATCGTGTTCGTCGCCAAGGCGCAGACGCGCGATCCCATGTTCAGCTCGGTGAAGGTGCACGTGGGCACGCGTTTGCCCGCGCATGCCACGGTGCATGGCCAGGTGCTGATGGGCGACCTCACGCTGGCCGAACTGCGCGCGCTTTATCCGGAGAAGCAGCTCGAACGCTTCACGGACCGCACGCCCGCTACGGTGGCCGACCTCTACGCGCGCGTGCGCGAGAGTGCCGAGCAGGGCTACGCGCTCTCGGAGGCTTCGTTCGAAACGGGGATTTCGGTGGTGAGCGCGCCGGTGCGCGACCAGACGGGCAGGATCGTGGCGGCCATCACGGCGACGGTGCCGCGCTCCGATATTGGCGGCGACGCCGAGCGTGCGCCGCTGATCGCGGCGGTGTGCGGTGCGGCCATCGACCTGTCCACGCGCCTGAACTACCGGCCCCGCGCCAACGATCCCACGGCCGCCCGCGCGGCGCGCAGCCGTTCGCTGCCTGCCGGTTTCTTCTGAATTCCGGGTAGTACGATCCGGGCGAGGCTTTTGCGCGGAGGGCGACCCTCCGCGCGACTCCCTCATCCCGGCATTAGAACGAGTGATGGATACCCGTGACCACGCTCGTCTGGTTGCGTCCGCTCGAAACGCCCGCGGTGAAGAACGCTGCCTGCGCTTCCGAATTCGCGTGCTCGTACAGCACGTCCACGTACACCTGCGTCGCTTTCGAAAGCGAGTACATGTCGCCGATCACGAACTGGGTCCAGCGGCGGCCCGAGAGCGTTGAGGTGGACGCACCGCTCACAATCGCGTTGGCAACGGTGACCTGGTAGTTCGCGCCGGCATCGTAGCTCTGGAAGGTGTCCGAATAACCGGCCGACTGCAGCTTCGTGCGCGTGTAGAGGCCGTGCAGCAGCACCTTGCCGAAATCGTACGAGGCGCCGATGCCCATGTTTTCCACCTTGTCGGCCGTATAGGTCGCGGCGGGCTGGCCCTGGAACGTGGCGAGGCCGATGGTCGAGATCGATACCGAGCGGTCGTGCTCGTTCGACCACGTCGCGCCGGCCTTGAACGCGCCGGTCGAATAGGTGAGCGCGTAGCTCATCGTGCGGCCGGTCGAGAAGTTCGTGGTATTGCCGAAGCCGAACATGGCGCCCGCCGTGAAGCCATACCAGTTCGCCGAGCGGAATTTCACGGAGTTGTTGAACGGCACGATACCCGTGTCCGCAAGCTCGTCGATGTTGCCGGGGTGGAAGGCGTACCAGTTTCCGGAAACGTAGGCAGTACTGAACGGATCGAGGATGTCGAATGAGAACGGCGTTTGATGGCCGAGCGTCAACGAGCCGATCTGGTCGGAACTGAGGCCCACGAAGGCCTGGCGGTTGAAGAGCGTGCCCGACGATGCCATCGCGCCCGTGTTCGTATAGAAGCCGTTTTCAAGCTGGAAGATCGCCTTCAGGCCGCCGCCCAGATCTTCGGCGCCGCGCAGGCCCCAGCGGTCCGGCTGCGTGTTGCCCTGTTCCTCCATCCACTTGCTGCTGCCCCCGACGTTGCTGATATAGGCGACACCGGCATCGAGGCTGCCGTACAGGGTGACGCTGCTTTGTGCCCATGCGCTCGAAACGGCGCAGATTCCGGTCAGTCCCGCGACAATGACGTGCTTCAACTTTGGACTCCTCAACATATGACGAATGGCCGAAGACTGGTATCGGCCTGCTCAATCTCTCGAAACCCTCTGGCGTACTCACCGCTTCTTTTTTGGTCGGCTACACTGCGAGTCGTTTGTTCCATATATGGACAGACGTAACGCCTATGGAAAGTATAGAGTCTCTCCCGAGTCGCCAAAATACTTTTTTGGGAGGGTGATTACCCTGTGTCGCAGCCGCAACTACGCGCTCTATTGGTCTGTGGAAAGCCTGCCGTAATGCGCGTTATGGCAATCATTACAAGACTGTAGAGAAGGTTGTTCGTGCACCTTTCTTGCGCCTTTCCAATGATTGATCGGTGTTTTCCCCAGGCGTGCGCGAATTTTATTTTCACAGCTTGGGACGGCTCCTATAATGACCATACATAAACTAATGTTCCTTGTATGGAACATAAGTCCCCTGGAAAGGTGAGAAATGGCTGAAGAATGGCGCTGTGCCGGTCATGCCGGCGATCTGTCCGATGACGCACCGCTCGAGTACAAGCTCGACGGCACCGAAATCGGCATCTACAAGGTGGGCAACGAGATCTATGCGCTCGAAAACGTCTGCCCCCATGCGTACGCGTTGCTGACGCAGGGCTTCATCGACGGCGACACCGTCGAATGCCCGCTGCACGAAGCCGTGTTCCATATCCCGACCGGCAAGTGCCTCAAGGAACCCGGCGGCCGCGATCTGAAGCGATACGCGGTCCGCCTCGCCGGTGAAGAAATCCAGATCAAGGTGGAATGACATGCGTGAAATCCCCGTGAATTTCAATCCGTGGCTCAAGCCGTGGCTCGCACCGCAACCGAACAACGTCGCGGGCAAGGGCGTGATCGAGCAGCCGGGCGAGGCGCAGAACCTCGTGTGGCAAACGCGCAAGGCCGAGCCCACGCAATATGAAAACGACTTTGGCGACGCGCTCGAAAAGGTGTTCGAAGCCGGCGCCGTCGAACTCGACGAGGTGGTGGCAGGGCTGAATCGCGTGGGCTTTCGCACACCCGAAGGCGCGCCGTGGACCGCGGAGCGACTGAGCGCCGAATTCCGCCTGCTCGCCGAATAAGCGGGCGCCTTGACAACCGCCTCACCGTCTCATCGAATCAGTACCCGGAGTCCCCAGATGACGTCCCCCACCATCGAAGCGGCCGGCGCCGCCGATCCGATCCGCGACTATCTCGACCGCGGCCTGCGTAATTACTGGTATCCCGTTGTGCCGAGCTGGCAAGTGGGCAGCGCGCCCATCGGCATCACGCGTCTTGGCGACCAGATCGTGCTGTGGCGCGACCAGGACGGCAACGTCCACGCGCTGGAAGACCGCTGCCCGCACCGTGGCGCGCGTCTCTCGCTCGGCTGGAATCTCGGCGACCGCGTGGCGTGCTGGTATCACGGCATCGAAGTCGACGGCGGCGGCACCGTGAAGAGCGTGCCGGCCGTGGCGTCGTGCCCTCTGGAAGGCCAGAAGTGCGTGAAGTCCTATCCGGCACAAGAGCATGCGGGCGCGGTGTTTCTGTGGTTCGGCGACGATGCGCACAAGGAACCCGCCCCGCTCGTGCTGCCGGAAGAACTGGTCGATGCGGAGTATTCGCAGTTCCTCTGCGTTTCGAACTGGACCTGCAATTACCAGTACGCGATCGACAACGTGATGGACCCCATGCACGGCGCCTATCTGCATGCCACCTCGCACTCGATGGCCGAAGGCGACAAACAGGCCGACATGCGCGTGCGCAAGACCGACACCGGTCTCATGTTCGAGAAGGTGGGCCAGCGCGACGTGAACTTCGACTGGGTGGAGCTGGGCGAGACGGGTTGCCTCTGGATGCGCCTCGCGATTCCGTACAAGAAGAAGTTCGGCCCGGGCGGCAACTTCGGCATCATCGGCTTCGCCGTCCCCGTCGATGAAAAGAACTGCCAGGTTTATTTCTGGCGCACGCGCAAGGTGCAGGGCTGGCAACGCGACGCGTGGCGCTTCCTGTATCGCAATCGTCTGGAAGGGCTGCACTGGGCGGTGCTGGAGCAGGATCGTTACGTACTCGAAAGCCTCGCGCCCAATGCACGCGATCACGAATTCCTCTATCAGCACGACGTGGGCATGACGCGCGTGCGCCGCATGCTGCGCCAACGCGCGCAGCAGGACTTCGCCGACCTCGACGCCTGGCGTTCGCAGCAGGGCGCACAGGCGGCGCAAGCCGCGGCGGGTCACAGCCATGCATAACGCCGCGACGCAGGCGAGCCTCGCGGGCCGGCGCGTTGTCGTGACGGGCGGCGCGCGCGGTCTGGGCGCGGCGTTCGTCACGGCGCTGGCCGCCGCGGGCGCACGCGTGACCTTCGGCGACGTGCTGCACGAAGCCGGTGCGGCGCTCGCGGACTCGCTGGCCGCGCAGGGGCACGACGTGGGTTATGTGCCGCTCGATCTGGCGCAGCCGCAGAGCATCCACGCATTCGTCGAAAACGCAGCGCAGCGCATGGGCGGCATCGACGGCCTCATCAACAACGCGGCGATCACGAACTCGGGCGGCAAGCTCGCGCACGAACTGAGCGTTCAAACCTGGGACGCCGTGATGAACGTCAACGTGCGCGGCACGTGGCTCGTGTGCACGGCGGCGCAGCGCTGGCTCGCGGACTCGGGCCACGGGGCGATCGTGAACATCGCCTCGGACACGGCGCTGTGGGGCGCGCCCAGGCTGCTTGCCTATGTGGCCAGCAAGGGCGCCGTGATCGCCATGACGCATTCGCTCGCGCGCGAGTTCGGCGCCTGCGGCATCACCGTGAACGCCATCGCGCCGGGTCTCACGGAAGTGGAAGCGACGGCCTACGTGCCGGCCGATCGCCACGCGTACTACCTCGAAGGCCGCGCGCTGCGCCGCCCGCAGGTGCCCGACGACGTGACGGGCCCGGTGTTGTTTCTGCTCTCCGAAGCCGCGCGCTTCGTGACGGGCCAGCTGCTGCCGGTGAACGGCGGCTTCGTGATGCATTGATCTTGTCGAACCGACAGTATTGAACCTAAAGGAGAAAGCGATGGCCGATGCCGATCTCGAGCGCAAATCGTGGGAGTGTCCCGACGACGCCAGCTTCGAACAGTGGATGGACAGCCGCGTGGCGCGCTACGCGACGCGTCGTTACGACTGGGACGCACTGAAGTTCCAGGCCGACTACGACCCGAAGTACCGCCGCGCGCAGATGCGCTATGTGGGCACGGGCGGCACGGGCGTGGCAAAGGACGTGAACACGGTGCCCGCGGGCGGCTTCACGTTCTCGACCATGGTGATTCCGGCCGGCAACATCGGCCCGAGCCACATTCATATCGACGTGGAAGAAATCTTCTTCGTGCTGCGCGGCAAGATGAAGGTGATCTGCGAGAAGGACGGCGAGACCTGGGAAGCCGTGCTCGGCGAGCGCGATCTCATTTCGGTGCCGCCCGGCGTGTACCGCACGGAAATCAACATCGGCGAGGAAGATGCGCTGATGTGCGTGATGCTCGGGTCGTCCAAACCGATTACGCCGACCTATCCGCCGGATTCGCCGCTCGCGAAGATCAAGCGCGATATGCAGAAGTAAGGATTCCAGATTGACTGTCATCGGAACCACGACCGTGAATACCCTCGCCACGTCCACCTCGACCGCCGATTCTGCCGCGCCGTTCGAAGCCCGCCTTGTGCGCTTCCCGGCCCAGGTCACGCAGACGGGTGGTGTGCGCGTGGGGTATCGCGAAGCGGGCCAATCGCACGCGCTGTGCGGCGAGGCGTTGCCGCTCGTGCTGCTGCACGGTATCGGTTCCGGGGCCGCCTCCTGGATCCAGCAGCTCGACACGCTGGGCGGCACGCGCCGCGTGCTGGCGTGGGATGCGCCGGGGTATGGCGATTCCACGCCGGTCGCGGCCGCTTCGCCCGTTGCCGCCGACTATGCCGCACGGCTGGCCGGCTGGCTCGACACACTGGGTATCGCACGCTGCGTGCTGGTGGGGCATTCGCTCGGCGCGATCATGGCCGGCGCTTTCGCGGTGGCGAATCCGCAGCGGCTGGCGGGGCTGCTGCTGATTTCTCCCGCAGGCGGCTATGGCGCGTCGAGCGAGGCATTACGCGCGCAGAAGCGCGATACGCGCCTCGCTATGCTGGCGGAACTCGGCCCGGCCGGGCTCGCGGCAGAACGCAGCGCCAACATGCTTTCGCCGCACGCCGCCGACGCGGCGCGGGCCTGGGTGCGCTGGAACATGGCGCGCGTGCTGCCGCACGGTTACGCGCAAGCGACGCATCTGCTCGCGAACGCCGATCTCGCGGCCGACCTCGCGACGTTTCGGGGCAAGGTCGGCGTGGCAGCAGGCGCGGACGACACGATCACTCCGCCCGCCGCCTGCGAGCGGCTGGCCGCAGCGGCGCATGCGCCGTTCGAGATCGTGCCGGGCGCGGGCCATGCCGGCTATATCGAAGCGCCCGCGGCGTATAGCGCGTTGATCGACGCGTTCTGCCGCGCGGCCGAAGAACAACGGAGTTTCTGAATGACGGCCGATCTCGCCCGCACGGCTCCCGATGCCGACGAAGACCGCAGCGACACGAACTATCGCGTGCCCGGTCTGGAACGGGGCCTGCGCATTCTCACCGAATTCTCGCCGCGCGAGCCGGTGCTCGACGCGCCTGAACTGTCGCGGCGCCTGGGCATTCCGCGCACGACGGTGTTCCGTCTCTTGCAGACGCTCGAAGCGCTCGGTTTTCTCGAACGCGCGGAGCGCGAGCGCAACTATCGCCTGGGCGTGGCCGTGCTGCGCCTCGGCTTCGAGTACCTGAGCTCGCTGGAGTTGACCGATCTCGGACTGCCGCTCATCGAAGCGCTGCGCGACGAAACCGGCCTCACCTCGCACATCGTGATTCGCGACGGACGCGACATCGTCTTCGTCGCGAAGGCACAAAGCCACGCACCGATCTTCAGTTCGGTGAAGGTGAACGTGGGCACGCGCCTGCCGGCGCACGCGACCACGCACGGCCAGGTGCTGATGAGCGACTTCACGCTCGACGAGTTGCGCGCGCTCTATCCGGAACCGGCGCTCGAACGCTTCACGCCGCAGACGCCCGATACCGTCGAAGAACTCTTTGCCCGCATCCGTGAGGATGCCGAACGAGGTTACGCCGTGAGCGAGTCGTCGTTCGAGCGCGGGATTTCGGTGGTGTCGGCACCGGTGCGCAACGATACGGGCCGCATCGCCGCCGTGATCACCACCACGATCCCGCGTCCCGCCATCGACGCCGAACTGCTGGACGGCGGCCTGATCGACAAGGTCCGGCGGGCGGCCGCCGAACTCTCGAAGCGGCTCAATTACCGGCCCGGAAGCGGCGCGCAGCCCGCCAACCCGTACATGAAGGCATTGGGGATCAGATGATTCAAATCGACTTGACCGGTCAGGTCGCGGTGGTGACGGGCGGTTCGTCCGGCATCGGGTTCGCGACCGCCGAACTCTTTTTGCAGGCCGGCGCTTCGGTGGCGATCTGCGGCCGCGATGCCGGGCGTCTTGCCCGCGCCGGGAGCGATCTGCGCGAACGGTTCCCGCAGGCGCAGTTGCTCGCCGCGCGCTGCGACGTGCTGGACGCCGGAGAAGTGGCGGCCTTCGCGGGCGAGGTGCAGGCGCGCTTTGGCCGTGCCGACATGCTGGTGAACAACGCAGGCCAGGGCCGCGTTTCCACCTTCGCC
Organism: Paraburkholderia sp. J12; assembly: GCF_905220215.1. Classification (NCBI taxonomy): domain Bacteria; kingdom Pseudomonadati; phylum Pseudomonadota; class Betaproteobacteria; order Burkholderiales; family Burkholderiaceae; genus Paraburkholderia; species Paraburkholderia sp. J12. Next base: position 70,160 of record NZ_CAJMZC010000007.1, on the reverse strand, counting down.
GATACCACCGACGAAGCGTGGCGCGAGGAACTCGACCTCAAATACTTCAGCATCATCCGCCCGACGCGCGCGTTCCTGCCGATGCTGCGCAGCGCGGCGAAACAGGGCAAAGGCACGGGCAATGCCGCCATCGTCTGCGTGAACTCGCTGCTCGCGCTGCAGCCGGAGCCGCACATGGTGGCGACTTCGTCGGCACGCGCGGGCGTGCTGAGCCTCATCAAGTCGCTGGCGGGCGAACTCGCGCCGGAGCAGATCCGCGTGAACTCCATCCTGATCGGCATTGTGGAGTCGGGCCAGTGGCGTCGCCGCTACGAAGCGGACACAAACGCGCAGGCAGCGGGCCAAAGCTGGCAGGACTGGACGAGCGAGCTCGCCCGCAAGAAACACATTCCGCTGGGTCGTTTCGGTCGTCCCGAAGAAGCGGCCCAGGCACTGTTTTATCTGGCCACGTCCCTGTCGTCCTATACGACGGGCAGTCATATCGATGTATCTGGAGGCGTAGCACGTCATGTCTAACACAACCACCGTCGGCGAACTGATTGCCGCTTTTCTCGAACAATGCGGCGTTGAGACCAGCTTCGGCGTGATCTCGATTCATAACATGCCGATCCTCGACGCCATTGGCCGCCGCGGCAAGATCCGCTACGTCGGCGCGCGCGGCGAAGCGGGCGCGGTCAACATGGCGGACGGGCTGGCGCGCGTCTCGGGCGGCCTCGGCGTGGCGTTCACGAGCACGGGCACGGCGGCGGGCAATGCGGCGGGCGCGATGGTCGAAGCGCTGACCGCAGGCACGGCACTCCTGCACATCACCGGCCAGATCGAAACCGAATACCTCGATCAGGATCTCGCGTACATCCACGAAGCGCCGGACCAGTTGACGATGCTCTCGTCGATCTCGAAGGCCGCGTTCCGCGTGCGCTCGGTCGAAACCGCGCTGCCCACGATCCGCGAAGCGGTGCGCGTGGCGCGCACGGCGCCGGGCGGCCCCGTGAGCGTGGAGATCCCTATCGACATCCAGGCTGCGATCACCGAATGGCCCGCCGATCTCGGCGCGCCGCACCTCACGGCGCTCACGCACGACGAGGCACGCGTGGAAGAGCTCGCGAATGCGCTCGCCCATGCGAAGCGTCCGCTGCTGTGGCTCGGCGGCGGGGCGCGTCATGCCCGCGCGGCGGTCGAGCGTCTCGTGGCGCTCGGCTTCGGCGTGGTGACGAGCGTACAGGGCCGCGGCGTGCTGCCCGAAGACCATCCGGCGACGCTCGGCGCCTTCAACGTGAGCGGCCCGGTCGAGCGCTTCTACAAGACCTGCGACGCGATGCTCGTGGTGGGCTCGCGCCTGCGCGGCAACGAAACGCTCAAGTACAAGCTCGCCCTGCCGCAGCCGCTCTATCGCGTGGATGCGGACGCGCTGGCGGACAACCGCGGTTATCGCAACACGCTGTTCGTGCACGGCGATTCGGCGGCGGTGCTCGATGCGCTCGCAACGAAGCTCGAAGGCAGGCTGAAGGTCGATCCGCAGTTCGCGGCGGACCTGGCGGCCGCGCGCGAGACTGCGATTGCGGAAACGGCCAGGGGCCTCGGCCCGTATCGCCGCCTCGTGGAGTCGCTGCAGCATGCGGTGGGCCGCGACTACAACTGGGTGCGCGACGTGACGATCTCGAACAGCACCTGGGGCAACCGTCTGCTGAAGATCTTCAGCCCGCGTGCCGGCGTGCACGCGCTCGGCGGCGGCATCGGCCAGGGCATGCAGATGGCGATTGGCGCGGCGCTGGCAGGATCCGCCGCGAAGACCGTGTGCCTCGTGGGCGACGGCGGCCTGATGGTCAACGTGGGCGAACTCGCAACGGCCGTGCAGGAAAAGGCCAACGTGATGATCGTGCTGATGAACGACCAGTGCTACGGCGTGATCCGCAACATCCAGGATGCGCAGTACGGCGGCCGCCGCATGTTCGTCGATCTGCACCAGCCGGACTTCGCCCAGTTCTGCGCGAGCCTCGGCCTGAAGCATTACCGCCTCTCGTCGCTCGACGACGCCGACGCCACGATCCGCGAAGGTCTCGCGTTCGAGGGTCCCGTGTTGCTCGAAGTGGACATGAAGTCGGTGGGTAGCTTCGAGACCGTCTTCGCGGGCCCGCCGGTGCGCAAGGAGGAGCCGCAACATGCCTAATGCCGCGATGCAGGCGCCGGTCGATGTCGCGATGATCGGCTTCGGCGCGATCGGGCAGACGGTGTATCGTGCCGTCGCCGCCGATCCGCTGGTCCACGTTTCGCACGTGATCGTGCCCGAGCAGCACGCACGCCAGGTGCGCGAGGTGGTGGGCGCTTCGGTTGAAGTGGTGTCCTCGGTCGCGGCGCTCTCCCGCCGTCCGCAGTTCGCGCTCGAATGCGCGGGTCACGGCGCGCTCGTCGATCACGTCATGCCGCTCCTGAAAGCCGGCACGGATTGCGCGGTGGCCTCCATTGGCGCGCTCTCGGAAGTCGATCTGCTCGAACGCCTCTCGCTTGCGGCCGACCAGGGCCATGCCACGCTCACGCTGTTGTCGGGCGCGATCGGCGGGATCGATGCGCTTTCGGCGGCGAGACTCGGCGGCCTCGACGAGGTGCTGTACACGGGGCGCAAGCCGCCGCTCGGCTGGCTCGATACGCCGGCCGAGGACGTGTGCGACCTGCGTGCGCTGACCAGCGAGCGCGTGATTTTCGAAGGCAGCGCGCGCGAAGCGGCGCGACTCTTTCCGAAGAACGCCAACGTGGCGGCCACCATCGCGCTGGCGGGCCTGGGCCTCGACCAGACGAGCGTGCGCCTGATCGCCGATCCGGCGGTCGAGCGCAACGTGCACCGCATCGTCGCGCGCGGGGCGTTCGGCGAGATGTCGCTGGAGATGTGCGGCAAGCCGCTGCCGGATAACCCGAAGACCTCGGCGCTCACCGCGTATAGCGCGATTCGCGCGCTGCGCAACCGGGCCGCGTGCTGCGTGATCTGATGAAGTCGTGGCGGGGGCGCCGAAGAAACCGCCCCCGCCGTATGAGGAACTGTGAAATGACTGCTTTCGATACGAGCTCTTTGCGTGACCCGGTGCATGGACTGGTACATGACCAGGTACATGGGCTGGTGCCCAACGGCGACATCCTGATCGGCGGCGAATGGCGTCCCGGGCGCGCGGCACCTTACGCGAGCGTGTATCCGGCCGACCAGTCGCTGAACCTGGAAGTCTCGCAGGCGAGCGCCGAGGACGCCGAAGAGGCCATCGTGGCCGCCGACGCCGCCTGGCGCCGCGCCGACTGGGCCGGGCTCAAGCCGCATCAGCGTGCGCTCGTGCTGTACCGCATCGCCGACCTCATCACGCAGCGTCACGAAGCGCTGGCGAACCTGCAACGTCGCGACAACGGCAAGCCCATCGGCGAAACGCGGGCGCTCGTGGCGAGCGCGGCGAACACGTTCCGCTACTACGCGGCGTGCCTCGAAACGCTCGACGAGGAGCTCACGCCCTCGCGCGGCGACTATCTGACGATGAGCGTGTACGAACCCATCGGTGTCATTGCAGCGATCACGCCGTGGAATTCGCCGATCGCCTCCGACGCACAGAAGCTCGCCCCGGCGCTGGCGGGCGGCAACTCGGTGGTGCTCAAGCCGGCGGAAGTCACGCCGCTCGCTTCGCTCGCGCTCGCACGCATCTGCGAGGAAGCGGGCGTGCCGAGAGGCGTGCTGAGCGTGCTGCCCGGCAAGGGCTCGGTGATCGGCGACGTGCTGGTGCGCCATCCGCTCGTGAAGAAAGTGTCGTTTACGGGCGGCACCGACGTGGGCCGCGGCATCGCACGCATCGCGGCGGAAAAGCTCATGCCGGTCTCGCTGGAACTGGGCGGCAAGTCCCCCACCATCGTGTTCGACGACGCCGACCTCGACCATGCCGTGAACGGCGTGCTGTACGGCATCTTCAGTTCGTCGGGCGAGGCGTGCATTGCCGGCTCGCGTCTGTTCGTGCAGCGCGGCATCTACGACGCCTTCATGAAGCGCCTCGTGGAAGGCGCGCGCAAGCTGCGCGTGGGCGACCCGGCGCAGCCCGACACCCAAATGGGCCCGCTCATCACGGCGAAGCACCGCGAAACGGTGGAGCGCTATGTGGCGCTCGGGCTCGAAGAGGGCGGGCGTCTCCTGTGCGGCGGCGAGCGTCCGGTGGGCGACGGGCGCGACGACGGTTTCTTCTATCAGCCGACCATTCTCGAAGGACTCCAGAACAGTGCGCGCATCTGCCAGGAGGAAATCTTCGGGCCGGTGCTGGTGGCGATGCCGTTCGACGACGAAGCCGCGCTCATCAAGGAGGCCAACGACAGCGTGTTCGGCCTCGCCGCCGGCATCTGGACGCGCGACTACAGGCGCGCCTGGCGCGTGGCGCGCGCGCTGGAAGCAGGCACTGTCTGGATCAATACATACAAACTGTTCTCGATCTCCACGCCGTTCTCGGGCTGGAAGGACAGCGGCATGGGCCGCGAGAAAGGGCGGCTCGGCATTCGCGAATACATGCAGCAGAAGAGTCTCTACTGGGGCTTGAACGACGCACCGCTGCCGTGGGCCAGGGCCTGACACCCGCCTGACACCCGGCCTGACACTTGGCCTGATACACGGCCGGCGCTACTAGAGAGTTTCAACCATGACGATACTTGGCATCGAACAGATTACCTACGGCGTGACCGACCTCGAAACCTGCCGCCGTTTTTTTGCGGACTGGGGCATGAAGGAGGTGGCACACGACGAAGCGCGCGCGCGTTTCGAAACGCTGAACGGCTGCACCGTGCTTGTGGCCGACGCGGCCGATCCGTCGCTGCCCGCCGCTTTCGAAGCCGGCCCGACGCTGCGCGAAGTGACGTGGGGCGTGGCCACGCGCGAAGAACTGGACGCCTTGCGCGAGCGCCTGAAGGGCCAGCCCGGCTATTACTCGACTGACGAGGCCGTGGGCTGCTACGACCCGGCCGGCATGGCGATTCGCGTGGAAGTCACGCGCCGCCGCGAGATCGACGTGAAGGGCTCGCCTTCGAACGTCTGGGGGCAGACGCTGCGCGTCGACCAGCCTTCGCCGGTTTACGAACGTGCCGAGCCGGTAGAAGTGGGCCACGTGGTGTTCTTCACGAACTGCCTCGCCGAGCAGGAGGCGTTCTATCACGAACTGCTGGGCTTCGAGACCTCGGACCGCTATCCGGATCGCGGCGCGTTCATGCGCTGCGCGCCGCACGGCGGCCACCACGACCTGTTCCTGCTCGCGCTGCCCGACGGCAGGAAGGGGCTGAACCACGTGGCGTTCACGGTGCGCGACATCCACGAAGTCTTTGGCGGCGGGCTGCATATCAGCCGCTGCGGCTGGACCACGCAACTGGGCCCGGGCCGGCATCCGGTTTCGTCGGCGTACTTCTGGTACTTCAAGAACCCGGCGGGCGGCCTGATCGAGTATTACGCCGACGAAGACGTGCTCACGCCGGAGTGGCAGCCGCGCGATTTCGAGCCGGGCCCGACGGTGTTCGCCGAATGGGCCGTGGATGGCGGTCTCGACGGCAACACGCGCCGCCAGAAGAACGCGCAGGCGCCGGAGGGCAAGTTCATGACGGAGCGTAAGCAATGAGCACCGAAGGCACGCAGGAGGCGCAGCAAGCGCTTGATGCGCCGCGCACGGTCGTCGTGATCGGCGGTGGCCAGGCGGCGGGCTGGGTCGTCAAGACGCTGCGCAAGGAGGGCTTCGACGGCCGCCTCGTGATGATCGCCGACGAAATCCACCTGCCGTACGAGCGGCCGCCGCTGTCGAAGGCGGTGCTGTCGGGCGATGCGGATATCGAAACCGTGCGCATCGTGAAGCCCGACGAATTCGCGGCGCTGAACGTGGAGGCCTGGCAGCCCGACTGCGCCACGAAGATCGACCGCGCGGCGCGTGTCGTGACGACCTGCACGGGCCGCGAGGTGCAGTACGACCGCCTCGTGATCGCCACCGGCGGCGCGGCGCGCCGGCTGCCGCCGGGCGTCGCGAAGACCGCGCATATCACCTATCTGCGCACGCTCGACGAAGCCGTGGCGCTGGGCGAGCGCCTGCGCGCGAGCCAGCGCGTGCTGGTGGTGGGCGGCGGCTGGATCGGCCTCGAAGTGGCGGCCACGGCGCGCAAGCTCGGCGTCGCGGCCACGGTGGTGGAGGGGGCGCCGCGCCTGTGCGCGCGCTCGCTGCCGCCGCTCGTCTCCGACTTCCTGCTGAACCTGCACCGCGCGAACGGCGTGGACGTGCGCCTGAACGCGGCGCTCGTCTCGCTCGAAGATCACCCGGAAGACGCGGGCCGCGTGCGCGCGACGTTCGCGGACGGCTCGACGCTCGACGCCGATTTCGTCGTGGCCGGCATCGGCCTCGCGCCGCACACGGCGCTGGCGGAAAGCGCGGGTCTGGCGGTCGCGGACGGCATCGTGGTGGACGAATTCGGCGCCACCGCCGACCCCAGCGTGTTCGCCTGCGGCGACGTGGCGAATCATCCGAACGCCTGGCTCAAGCGCCGCGTGCGGCTGGAATCGTGGGCCAATGCGCAGAACCAGGCGATCGCGGCGGCGAAGGCCGTGCTCGGCGTGAAGGTGCCGTATGCCGAGATTCCGTGGTTCTGGTCCGATCAATACGACGTGAATCTGCAGATCCTCGGCGACCTGCCGGCCGACGCCGCGCTCGCGGTGCGCGGCAGCCTGGACGACAGGCGCGCGACGCTCTTCTTCGTGGAAGAGGGCAACCTGCGCGGCGTCATTGCGATCAACGCGGCGCGCGACCTCAAGCTCGCGCGCAAATGGATGAGCCAGGGCCGTGCGGTCGATCTGTCGACCTTGACCGACACCAGCAAGGCGCTTGCCTGAATCAACCCTACGGGAATGGACGAGACGCATGGGAACCATCGATAACTTCATCGGGCGGCAGGGCGCCACAGCCGCGGCAGCGGTTGCGGATGGCAACGAGCCGCATACGCGCGGTTCGATCATCGCGCGGCTGGAACGCCTGCCGACCAATGCGATGCAGGTGCGCGCCCGCATCCTCATCGGCCTTGCCACGTTCTTCGATGGCTTCGACGTGATCGCGATCGCCGCGACGCTGCCGATCCTCATCCAGAAGTGGCACCTCACGCCGTGGGAGATCGGCTTTCTGATCGCTTCCGGTTCGGTCGGGCAATTGTTCGGCGCGTTCCTGTTCCCGTGGCTCGCCGAGCGGCACGGCCGCGTGCGCGCGATTGCGTGGAGTTCGGGCATCATCGGCGTGACGAGCATTGCATGCGGCTTCGCGCCGAGCTTCCTCGTGTTCGCCGCGCTGCGCGTGGTACAGGGCTTCGGCCTGGGCGGCGAACTGCCGGTGGCGGCCACCTACATCAACGAGATCAGCCGCGCGCACGGGCGCGGGCGCTTCGTGCTGCTCTACGAAATCGTGTTCCCGATCGGACTGCTCGCGTCTAATGCGCTGGGTGCCTGGATCGTGCCGCGCTTCGGCTGGCAGGCCATGTACTTCATCGGCGGCATGCCGCTTATCCTGTTCTTCACGCTGCGCCGTCTCGTGCCCGAGTCGCCGCGCTGGCTTGCCGAGCACCATCGTCTGGACGATGCGCATCGCGCCGTGAGCGCTTTCGAGCGCAAGGTGAAAGGTGTGCTCGAACCGATTTCGCAGGCGGCGGAGTTCGACGCGCTCGTCAACCGCCACCCCGAACGCCGCGTGAAGGATCTGTATGGCCCGGCGTATCTGAAGCGCTCGATTGCCGTGGCCATGCTGTGGATGACCTGCGGCTTCATCCAGTACGGCCTCTCCACCTGGCTGCCCACGATCTACCGCACGATTTATCACGCGCCGCTGCAACTGGCGCTGAACCTGGCGGTGGGGGCTTCGGTGCTGGGCGTGCTGGGCTCGCTGACCTGCGCGCTGCTCGTCGACAAGGTGGGCCGCAAGCCCATCATCAACGTCTCGTTCGTGCTGTGCGGGCTTTCGCTCGCGCTGGCGGGGGTGTGCCACGCGATGTCGGTATACGTGGTCGCGACGTTCTGCGCGCTTGCGCTGGGTTTCCTCGCGTGCGGCTTCATTACCGCCTACGTGTATACCCCCGAGCTCTATCCCACCAGCATCCGCGCGATGGGGTGCGGCATGGGCGGCGCGTGGCTCAAGGTGGCGGCGATCTTCGCACCCACCATCGTTTCGAAGACGATGATCGGTGGCAATCTGGACGTGGCGTTCTACATCCTCGCGGCCGTGCCGTTTCTCGCGGCGCTCGCGGTGCACCGGCTCGGCATCGAGACCAAGGGCAAGGTGCTGGAGCAGCTCGAAGCCTGACGAGCGGGAACGTTTCCAGCGGTTTCCATTCAGCAGCACATGGCGCGCCCTCGGGCGCGCCATTTTCATTGCTGAGGCAATCAAATGCCTGCCGGTTTCGACTGAATGTGCGAAGGAACTCGTTCGCCATGCTCAACGAATGACTTCCGCGCGCAGCAGCTTGGTGAGCGTGCCGGATTCGACTATAAAGAAAAGGATCCCCTGGTATTGATCGCGGTGCCTGCCTCGTTCCCCGACCGAGTTGGGTGGGCATGTTGCTGGAAGGGCCGAAGTGCGATGTTTTTAATCCTCATGGGATGAAAATCATGCTCTCGATAGGCCGTCGCGAACCGCGCTGGGCTGCCGGCGCGATCTGTCTTGTCCTTGGCGCCAGCGCTTTCGCCCAGGGGGCGGGCGATGGGGCATCGACCGGCCTGCTGCTCGCCGCCGTTGCGCCGCTGCCCGTCGAAACGGTGATGCCCATTCCAGACGCGGGCCAGTACGTCTTCCACTACGAGATGCAGTATTCGTCTTATCAAGCCGCCACGGAAGGGCTCAAGCCCGGCGACTTCTATGCCGCACCGGTCGCGGCCACCGGGCGCGCCGCGGCGCTGGCGCCCGACCTCCTGCATCTGCAGATGCAGACGCTGCCGGAAGCGCAGTCTTCGGGGCGCTTCAATTCCATTGCGCCCAACGTCGATCTCGTCGACATGTTCCAGTTGATGGACGACGGCACGGGCACGGCGGCGCATCCGCCGCGCCGGCTCGCCATGCTGATCGACGACTGGCGCGTTTCCGCGAGTGCGCATTTCCCCATGCTCGGGCACGAGCACGATACGGGCGCGACCGTGTCCGTGCAGCACAAATTCTGAGCGCACGGCCGCCTGGTTTCCGGCGTTTTTTTCGGCGTTTACTTCCCGGTCGACTCCGCGGCCCACTGGGCCAGCGTGGCGATGGTGTTCATGTTGCGCGCGGTGCCGGCTTTCGCTGCGGCAATGCGCAGCTTCGAGCGTCCCATGCCGTCCTTGTAGTGCACGTAGATCTCGCGTTTGCCGAGCGCAATGGTTTCGGTGCCGAGGCCGCTTACGTTCGCCAGCGTATCGGCGGGCGGCGGGGTATCGAGGAAGATGGCGGCGGTGCGGTCGGGCGCGGCATCGGGGAACGGGTTGGCACCGAGCACCGCGGCGAGTTCGCGGCCGGTGCGCACCAGCACGCCCACTGGCTTGCCTGCGTAATCCGCGAGGCGATCCTCGAACGCGGCCTTCACTTTCGCTTCGGAAAGCGCGCTCTGGAACACGACGTTGCCGCTCGCGATATAGGTGCGCACGTTCGTAAAGCCGATGGCTTCGGCCATGGCGCGCAGCTCGGCCATGGGCAGCTTGCCGGTGCCGCCGACATTCACGGCGCGCAGAAAAGCGACATAGGTTTGCATGCCGCGATTCTAAGGGGTTTCGCAGGGGGGCGGCGCGATGGACGGCCGCCCCATGATGTCGCTCGCGGCTTGCAGCCTGGGGCCAGGCGACTTTGAAGGCCGCCGTCAATTCACGCAGCGCCTGCGCCTGATTGGCGAGCGATGCCGCCGTCGCTGCAGAGCGCCCAGGCAATACGCGCGGCATCTGCACGACCCGTCCGACATGGCGAGGCCGCAGCCGCGCAGTACCGCTCGATAGTTCAGCCCGATGGCGCGCTAGCGGCTCTTGCCGTCCGCCACCTGCCAGCCGCGTGCGAGCAGTTGCTCGCGGATCGCATCTGCCTTTGCCCAGTCCTTTTGCGCGCGCGCCTCGTCGCGTTCGGCCAGCAGAAAGCGGAGGTCTTCCGGCAGCGTCTGTTCCGGTCGCTGCCATTCGCGCAGCCCAAGACCCAGCACCGTGTCGAAGCGATCGACAGTGGCCTTCAATACCGCGGGCGCAAGCCCGCTCCTCACGAGCGCCCAGAGGACGGCCAGCGCGCGCGGCAGGTTCAGGTCGTCATCGATCTGCACTGCGAAGCGCTCGACGAAGCCGGGATCCGCCGTGCCGTCCTCGGGCCACGTCACGTAGAGATGACGCAGCCGGTTCAGTGCGGTTTGCGCGGCATCGAGCGCGGACCAGTCGAAGCGCAGCTTGCTTCGGTAGTGGGCTGTGAGGCACAGATAGCGGTAGGCGAGCGGATCGACGTTTCGCTCGCGCAACGTCGCGAGCCGCACGAAATCGCCGCTCGACTTCGACATCTTCGCGGCATCCATCGTCAGGAAGTGGCCGTGCATCCAGAAGTTGGCGAGGCGCGTGCCATGGGCGGCGGCGGTCTGCGCGATCTCGTTGCTGTGGTGGACCGCAACATGGTCCTCGCCGCCGCAATGAATGTCGAACCACACGCCGAGGTGCTTCGCCGACATCGCCGAGCATTCGATATGCCAGCCCGGAAAACCGCGTCCCCAGGGGCTGTCCCATTCCATCTGACGCTTCGTTCCCGGCGGGCTGAACTTCCAGAGCGCGAAGTCGGTGGCGCTGCGCTTCTCGCCCAGCGCGACGCGCTTGCCCGCCTGCAGGCCCGCGCGATCGAGCCGGGCGAGAAAGCCGTAGTCGTCCTGTTTGCTGGTGTCGAAATACACGCCGTCCGAGGTGCGGTACGTGTAACCGGCACGCTCGATTGCGGCGACGAAGTCGATCTGCCCGGCAATATGATCGGTCGCGCGGCACCATACCGAAGGCGGCAGAAGATTGAGCGCGCGCCAGTCTTCCATGAACGCCTCCGTGTAGCGCGCGGCGACGGCCCACGCCGATTCCCCGGTGCGGCGGCTGCCTTTTTCCATCTTGTCCTCGCCGTCGTCGGCGTCGGACGTGAGGTGGCCCACGTCGGTGATGTTCACGACATGGCGAACCGCATAGCCGTTGAGTTCTAGCACGCGGCGCAGGACATCCTCGAACACATAGGTGCGCAGATTGCCGATGTGCGCGTGGTCGTAGACGGTGGGCCCACAGCAATACATGCCGACGTGTCCGGGCTGTATTGGGGCGAAGGGGCGCACGCTGCGCGACCAGGTGTCATACAAGGCGAGTGGCATCGAACGTTCCGTTGCGACGAGAGTGAAGGAAAAGAGCGGACAAAAAACAAAAAGGCCGCCGGTTTTTCAACGGGCGGCCAGAGGGACATGCGAATGCGATGTTACGGGATGCGCAAGGCGCACCGTCTCCCCGGCATGGTTTGACAACATGCGCGAACGGAAGCGGCGGTGCGGTTGGCGTGACTGGACATGGCATCGATCCTAACGGCTTCTTCGCCTGCCGGTCAACCTTGGCGCATGTGCCTGTCACGGAAAGGAGGGTGAAACGGTATATACTGTTTTTTTCGATCGACCCGTATAACCCGTATAAACAGCATGACTGAACCCACTCTGCGTAAGCCTACGAAGAAGGCTTTCTATTTCCCGACGACGTCTGTCGAAGCTGCCGGCGACCCGGCACCCGTCAAGGCCGGCAAAGCGGCAAAGGCCGCAAAGAGCGCAAAGACCATGAAGGCTGCAAAGAAGGTTTCGAAGAAGGTGGCGAAGAAAGTCGTGATCGAGGCAGCAACTCCGGCCGAGTCCCCGGCGCTGGCCCCGGCCACGACCGAGGCTTCGGGCGACAAGCCGGCTGCGGCAGCTGCGGAGAAGTCCGGGCAAACCGTGAAGAAGGCCGAAGCCGTGGTCGCGGAAGTGGCGGAGAAGGCCCGGGCGAAGAGCTCGAAGAAAGCCGGAGCGAAGAAGGACGCGGTCAAGAAAGACAGCGTGAAGAAAGAAACCGCGAAGAAGGAAAAGGTCGTGCGCGACAGCTTCACGATGCCGAAGGCCGATTACGAGAAGATCGCGGTGCTCAAGAAGAAGTGCTTCGATGCGGGCGTCACCGTGAAGAAGAGCGAATTGCTGCGTGCCGGTCTGCTGCTGCTCGATTCGGCTTCCGGAAAGCGTTTGCTGGCTGCGATCGCCGCAGTCGAAACGGTCAAGACCGGCCGTCCCGCCAAATCGGTCTGATACGGCACATCGCACGAGCGGGCAGGTACAATCCGGGGTCCGCTGTTTCGCTCGACGATTGCCCGATGCCGACCTACCTTGAACTTCTTGCCCAAAAGCGGGCACTCGACGCTCGAATTGAAGAGGCCCGCGCTGAAGCGGCCGCCGAGGCGCTTGCTGCGGCGCGCGCCGCGATTGCCGAATTCGGCTTTACGCCAGAGGATCTTTTCGGCAAGAGCGCGAAGAAGGCGGGAGTGGGGGCAAAGGTCGCCGGACGAGGCGCACGCAAGCCGCGCGCCGCAGAGGCCAGCGAAGGGCGTGCAGGCGGCGAAACGCTGGACCTGTTCGCGCCGGCTGATAAGGTACGCTAAGGCACGCTAAGACGTCGCGCGTCAGCACCACACCACACGGTCGTACGCCACGGTGCGCCGATACACATTCTTGCCGCGCCAGCTTGTGTACTCCATGTAAGCGCAGTCCAGTACGACGATCCAGTTGGTCACTCGCATTGCAGCCCCCATTACTTCTGTCCGGGTTGTGGCGCCCGGTTGTGTAGTCCGGTCTCGAAGCCAGTCTAGAGTGCGAGACCCTGGTGCGATGCCCTGATGAGACATCGATATCGCAGCCAGTTCCTGCGTTCGCTACGCGCTTCTCCCGCATGCCTGCTATAACGGCCAAACCCGCGTCCGGCAACGCTTCGGGGAAACCCGCAGTCCCCTCTACTTCTGTGTAGCATCGCGCGTACCAGCGCAACCGTCGGCGCATGCGCGCGACTCTTGCGCAGACGCGACGAGCCGGCAACTTATGATGCAATGAGACCACAATGTGAAGAAAGGACCGTGCGTTCCCGCACGCGGTGAAGCGCATTGCGCGTATCGAGCGCATTCAGCGATAAGCCGGCTGCGGCGCCACGGCGAGGCCGATCACCCATCCCACGTAGAAGCGGAAATCGATCGTGTATTCGGGCCACGAATACAGGGCGAAACCGTGCGTGCCGAAGCGCGACAGCGCGAGTTGCAGCAACCCCGCCACCACGAGCCAGACAAGGGCGACGACCGCCGTGGCTTTCGCGCAGCGTACGAACGGGGGCTCGGCACCGTCCCTGCGCACGACGAGATAGCCGTAAATGAGAATGGCCGCGCAGGGCAGCGCCGTTGTGAGGCTATCGGAGAAGTCCCACTGATAAGCGGGACCGACCATCAAGATCGAAGCGAACGCGATCATGAACAGGGGTGCCCGGGCCCAGATAGCTTTTCTCGCGCATAGCCATGCCAGCGTGGTGGTAAAGGGGATCCACGCCCACTGGATCACGGCGGCAATGGCGTACGCCATGCTGTCCTTCTCCGCGTAGTCCGATGGCGGATGCTCGATGAACGCCGCAATGGCCTCGTGCACGAACACGGCGAGTACGGCGAGACCGAACGCCACCAGCGTCGCCTGGGTGGTCGGCGCATGCGCGTGCGCGAGGCGCAAGCGAAATGCGCGCAGCCGTTCGGTCAGGGGTTCCACGAAAAAGGCGATGATGCCCCCGGTCACGATCACCGAGCCGATGCCCGCCCAATCCAGCTTGTGGAGATTGGCCAGCAGTCCTTGCCAGATGAATTCCGGCGCTACCGAGCAGATGGACACCCAGAGGGCGAACGAGAGCGCGTGCGCCATCCGTGCGACCGGTGCCGTTTCGTGCGAAGAGTTGGCCGTTTCCATCGTATCGCCCGACAAAGAACGTTCGTGTCGAAAGGGCCCCCGAGAGGTACTGATGTGTCTTGCGCAATGCGCTTTCTGGACTGTTTTTCCGCGTTCGGGCTGCCGTTGCCGGAATTGTAGTTGGCCCGGCGGGAAACGCGCTCAGTGCGTAAAGTCCACGATCGAGAGGTCGAGCGGCAGGACGGCGGTATGTCTGGAAGGCCCGTCGAGCGGCTGCACGGCGATCGGCTGGCCATCTTCGGTTGCCTTGTCGAATGCCGCGGTCGAGGTCACGCGTTGCGAAGCGCTGAATTCGCGGATGACATAAGGAACGCCATTCGACGCGAGCGGCAGCGGACCATTGCTCACCTGGAAATGCAGATGCGGTTCCGACGAATTGCCCGAGGTGCCCACGCGCCCGAGCATCTGGCCCTCGCGTACGCGCTGCCCCTGCTTCACTTTCAGCGAATGCGGCGCGAGGTGCGCGTAGAGCGCGTAGTTGCCGTGGCCCAGGTCGAGGACGACGTGATTGCCGTCCGCTTCGTCGGCGCGGATGTTGGCGGGCAGGGCGCCCGGCGGGCTGTTGGGCATGCCGTCGACGGCCGCGACGACGACGGCGTTTGCCGCGGCATAAACGGGCTGGCCGTAAATCACGTAGCTTTCCGGCGTTTTGTTGTCGCCCGCACGAATACAGCCTTGCGCGTCGAGTTGTTCCCAGTCGATCGCGAAGCGCTGTCCGTCGAAGAGCTGGCCGTTGATCGGCAAGGTGGCGCGGACATGGCGGATCGAGTCGCAGCAGCCGTCTCCCGCCACGTAGCGGCGGCCCTTCAGCGGCGGCGCGAGCACGAGTGTCGTCGGCGGCTTCACGGCGGCAGGCGCGATCGTTTCGACGAGCGTCTGGCCTTTTAGCGTGACGGTGAGTGCGTGCTTCAGACCGGCCGGGAGGGCGGCGGCGCCGTGCACGAGCACATGCAGATAGAGAATGCCCATTTGCGACGGACCGAGATCGGCGGCGGTCGAGGTCCGCGACGAAGCGATGGACAGGCGCTGGGCGATCTGGGCAGCGTCGAGCGAGGCCAGGGTTCGGCCGCTGCGGGCGTCCACGACGTCGAGGCGGTTCAGCGAGGCGGTTTCGCCCGTGACGTTGACGACGTTGACTTCGTACACCAGATGAAAGAGACCGTCGGAGCCTTTCACGGGGATCGGCAGGTTGTCGATGCTCGCGACGACCGGGGTCACGTTCACCGCGCTCGCCTTCGCCTCGCGCGGCGCAGGCGCCGCGCGAACGGTCGCAATGGCGGACCCTGCGAGGAGGATCGGCAGAATGCCGCAAAGCATCCCTTTCATGCTTGCTCCTTGTTCTTTTCGACTTTCTCCGGTTCATTCTGGTCCATGTGTCCAGACGCAGCGGCCGGCTTGTGTGCGCTACCGCACATTGAACTGCGCTTCGTTTGCCGCATCGGTCCGGTTTATCGTCAAGTTGGCCTTTCGGGGGCGCGGCTTTGGCCTTGCCACCTGGCAGCAGGCGATGGCGTATCTGGACGGGCGCACGATCGGACCGCCCTTCGCCTGGAGTCCCGATCTCGCTCGACGTGCCGGAGGCCAACCCGGCCGCCGTCGCGCTGGCCGAACGCTACGGCATGACGCGCGAATCTGCTTTTTTGTCGCTCGTCGGGTGGTCTTCGGGAAAACCCGCATTCCCTTGCCTGGCGGCGTTTCCACGCCTTTTCCAGCATGCGTTTTTCGCATGCTCGGCTCGACAATTAATCGTTTGTGGCCCTTTTGGGAGGCGCCGATACTGCGCGTAATTCTGGCGGCCCGAGCGCCGCCGCGTACGCGACGAACCGGCACCACACCATGCGATCAGATCACAACTTCATCGACGGGCAATTCGTTTGCGCAGACAGCGAGCGTATCGCCGTCCACAATCCGGCAACGGGCGAGCTCGTCGGCCATGTGAGTGCGGCGAGTGCGGCCGATGCCGCTCGCGCCGTCGAGGCCGCCACCGTGGCACAGCGTGCATGGCGCCGTCTGCCGGCGGCGGAGCGCGGCGCGGCGCTCAACCGCTTCGCAGACGCGATCGAAGCGCGCGCGCCGGCCATCGGCGCGGTGCTGGCCCTCGAATCGGGCAAGAGCGTGGCCGACGCCACGGCCGAGGCGCGCTACGCCGCCGAGATCCTGCGCTACCACGCGCAGTGGGCACGCCGGATCGAAGGCGAAGTGATTCCGAGCGACAGCGCGAACGAAAACCTGATCCTGATGCGCGAGCCTATCGGCGTCGCGGCCTGCCTGATCCCGTTCAATTTCCCGATCTACACGCTGCTGCGCAAGATCGCGCCGGCGCTCATCGCGGGCAACGCCGTGGTCGTGCGGCCGAGCAACAACACGCCGTGCTCGGCGTTCGAAGTGGCGCGCGCCGCCGTCGACGCCGCGCTGCCGGCCGGCCTCGTCAACATCCTCGCGATGGATCACGACACGGCGGCCGTGCTCTGCACGCAGCGCGGCGTGGGCATGATCACGCTCACCGGCAGCGTCGGGGCGGGTCGCAAGGTGCTCGACTACTGCAAGGAAAACATCGCAAAGCCCTCGCTGGAACTGGGCGGCAAAACACCCGCGATCATCGAGGCCGATGCCGATCTCGAAGCCGCCGCGACCGCGATCGTGCGCTCCAAGACCACGCATTGCGGCCAGCTCTGCACGGCCATCGAACGCGTCTATGTGCAACGCGACGTGCACGACCGCTTCGTCGCGCTGCTGCGCGAGAAGATGGCGGCGGTGCGCTTCGGCGACCGCGCGGTGGACGAAACCCGTATGGGCCCGCTCGTGAACGCCCAGGCGCGCGCAAGCGTGCATGCGATGGTGCAGCGCGCGCTGGCGGAAGGCGCCGTGCTGGAAACCGGCGGCACGCTGCCCGAAGGCCCGGGCCACTTTTATCCGCCCACGCTGCTGAGCCAGTGCCGCCAGGACATGGAGATCGTGCAGGAAGAGATCTTCGGACCGGTGCTGCCGGTGCTGGCCTACGACACGCTCGAAGACGCGCTGCGCATGGCGAACGATCACCAGTTCGGCCTGTCCTCGGTGCTCTACACCGAACGCTATCGCACGGCGATGCGCGTGGCCAACGAGATCGAAGCGGGCGAGCTGTACGTGAACCGCACGCCGGCCGATCCGTACCAGGGCTTCCACGCGGGCTGGAAGCGCTCGGGTCTCGGCGGCGACGACGGCAAGCACGGCATGCTCGAATTCACGCAGACCCGACTTGTCGTGATGCCTTTCTAATCGTTCGCTCAACCCGGTTTGGCGAGCGATAGCCGTAAGGGCGCCGGCGGAAACGGCGCCCGTCATTGAAAACGAAGAAAAAGCTTCAAACCGGCACGCGGTGGCGAGGTGATCGCTGCGACGGTGCCGCAAGAGCCGTAGGGAGACAATCTTGCAGAAGTCCGTTGCAAAGCCTTTTGCGGCCGATGCCGCTACATCCAACCCCCTTGGCGCGAGCGCGGCGCAACGCTATGGCCAGCTGTTCCTGCTGGTGCTGGCGGCCGGTGCGATCTACCCGATCCTCTACTTGCGTCAGGTCTATCAGACCACGATGCTCGACGTCTTCCATATCGACAACGAGCAACTGGGCTACCTGTACTCGGTGCTCGGCATCGTGTTCTTCCTCTGCTATCTGCCGAGCGGCTGGCTGGCCGACCGCGTCGCACCGCGCCTGTTGATCTGCTTTTCGCTGATCGGCACGGGCGCGCTGGGTCTGTGGTATTCCACGTCGCCCGCGTTTCCGGTGCTGATGGTGATCTTCTGCTGCTGGGGCCTCACGACCGGTCTCACGTTCTGGGCTTCGGTGCTCAAACGGGTGCGCATGATCGCGGGCGCGAACGAGCAGGGGCGTTTCTTCGGCCTGCTCGACGGCGGTCGCGGACTCGTGGAAGCGCTGCTCGCCACTATCGCGCTGGCGCTCTTCGCCGCAGCGACGAGCGGCGGCCGCGGCGAGGCCGCGGGGCTGCGTCATGTGATCTATCTCTATTCGTTCACCTGCATCGCGCTCGGCGCGTTGATGAGTTTGTTCAAGGATCAGGCCGCACAGGCCGCCGCGAGCGAAGAAGGACAGGCTGAGGACGGCGAAACGCGTAGCTCCCTGTTGCGCGATCTCGCGACACTCGCTTCGATTCCGCAACTGTGGCTCGTCGCGGCCGTGGTGTTCTGCGGCTATCAGATCTTCTGGGCCACCTACAGCTTCTCCGCCTATCTCCAGCAAGGCGAATTGCATATGAGCGTCGTGGCGGCCGGCATGGTCACCACGCTCAAGCTCTGGATGCGCCCGCTCGGCGGCATCGGCGGCGGCTATCTGGGCGACCGCTTCTCGAATGTGCGCGTGCTGATCGTGGCGATGTTTCTCGCGGTGCTCGGGCTGATCGGCCTCATCCTGTTGCCCGCGCTGCGCAATATGGCGCTGCTCGGCGCCGTGGTGCTCTTCATCGGCCTCATGACCTACGCGATCCGCGGGCTCTACTGGACGCTGCTCGACCATTGCGCGATTCCCATGCGCATTACGGGCCTCGCCATCGGCATGGTCTCGCTGATCGGCTACTCGTCGGACATTTTCCTGCCGCTCGTGAACGGCTATATCACGCAGCATTACGCTGGCATGCTGGGTTATCAGATTTACTTCGCCTACGTGGCGGCCATCGGTGCGCTCGGCGGCGTGGCGGCCCTCGCGCTCAAGCGCATGACTCACTCGAAAACGGTTTGAACCATGAAAGTCGTCTCAATGCAAACGCATGTCGTCGCGGTGCCTCCTCCGCACATCGGCGGTATGTACTGGATCTTCGTCACGCTGCAGACCGATTGCGGCATCGAAGGCGTGGGCGAGGTCTATGCCGCCACGTTCCACCCGGACGTGATGGTGCCCGCCATCGCGGACGTCTTCGAGCGCTATCTGCTCAACAAGGATCCGCATCACGTCGAACGCTTCTGGCGCGAAGCCTATTCGAGCGGCTTCACGCAGCGCCCGGATCTCACGATGATGGGCGTCGTGAGCGGCCTTGAAATGGCATGCTGGGACATTATCGGCAAGGCGGCCAACAAGCCGGTATACGAACTGCTGGGCGGCATGGTGAACGAGCGGCTTCGTTCGTACACCTATCTCTACCCGAAGAACGCGAAGGGCGAGTACGACTACGACGATCCCGATCTCGCCGCCGAATGCGCGGTGCAGAACGTGAAGCTCGGCTTCACCGCCGTGAAGTTCGATCCGGCTGGCCCGTATACCGCTTACTCGGGCCATCAGCTTTCGCTCGAAGTGCTCGACCGCTGCGAAGCGTTCTGCCGCAAGGTGCGCGAGGCCGTGGGCAGCAAGGCCGACCTGCTGTTCGGCACGCACGGGCAGATGGTGCCTTCCTCGGCGATCCGGCTGGCGAAGCGGCTGGAGAAGTACGACCCGCTCTGGTTCGAAGAGCCGGTGCCGCCGGGGCAGGAAGAGGCGATGGCCAACGTCGCGCGTCATACGTCGATTCCCATTGCGACCGGCGAGCGCCTCACCACCAAGTACGAGTTCCACAAGCTGCTCGAGGCGGGCGCGGCTTCGATCCTGCAGATGAACGTGGGCCGCGTGGGTGGGCTGCTGGAAGCAAAGAAGATCGCGAGTCTCGCCGAAGTGCATTACGCGCAGATCGCGCCGCACCTCTACAACGGCCCCGTGGGTGCGGCGGCGAGCATCCAGCTCGCGGCCTGCACGCCGAACTTCCTGATTCAGGAAAGCATCGGCACTTGGGGTGGTTTCCACGCGGAAGTGCTCAAGCAGCCGATCCGCTGGGAAGAGGGCTACATCATTCCGTCGAAGGCACCGGGTCTCGGCGTCGAACTCAACATGGACGTCGTGCGCGCGCATACGCCTTACACGGCAAAGCGCCTGCACCTGCAGATGGCGGACAAACCGGCCGACGTGCGCGACACGTCGCCGGCGCGCGGCTGAAGCAAGGAACATAGCGATGAACTACGACTACATCATCGTCGGCGCCGGGTCGGCGGGCTGCATTCTCGCCGAGCGGCTTTCGGCCTCGGGCCAGCACTCCGTGCTGCTGCTCGAAGCGGGCGGACCGGACAAATCGTTCTGGTTCAAGATCCCCATCGGTTTTGCGAAGCTGTACTACAACACCGTCTATAACTGGATGTATTACAGCGAGCCGGAGCCCGAGCTGGCGGACCGCAAGATCTATTGCCCGCGCGGCAAGGTGCAGGGCGGATCCGGGTCGATCAACGCGATGATCTACGTGCGCGGCGCCCAGCGCGACTACGACGACTGGGCGGCTGCCGGCAATCCGGGCTGGTCGTACCGCGACGTGCTGCCGTATTTCCGCAAGCTCGAATCGCATCCGCTGGGCAATACGCAATGGCACGGCGCGGACGGCCCCGTGCGCATCACGCCGATGAAAGACGGCGCGCATCCGATCTGCGAGACCTTTATCGAAGGCGCCCAGCAGCTGGGGTACGAGCGCAACGAGGATTTCAACGGTGCGCGCCTCGAAGGCGTGGGCATCTACGATGTGAACACGCGCAACGGCCGCCGCGATTCGAGCAGCGTGGCTTATCTGCATCGCGCGGGGCATCGCCCGAATCTCACGATCGAGCATCATGCGTACGCCACGCGCGTGCTGTTCGATGCGACGCATCGTGCGACCGGCGTAGAGATCGAGCAGCAGGGCAAGCAGCGCACGTTCCATGCGAACCGCGAGGTGATCGTTGCCGCGGGCGCGGTGGATTCGCCGAAGCTGCTGCAACTCTCGGGCGTGGGCCCGCGTGCGCTGCTGGATCGGCATGGCATCGGTCTCGTGCATGAACTGCCGGCGGTCGGGCAGAACCTGCAGGACCACCTGTGCGTGAGCTTCTACTATCGCGCGCGCGTGAAAACGCTCAACGATGCGTTCGGCAGCTGGGCTGGCAAGCTCAAGTTCGGCCTGCAATATCTGCTGACCCGCAAGGGCCCGCTTTCGATGAGCGTGAACCAGTCGGGTGGCTTCTTCCGCACGAATCCGGAAGAGGCGCAGCCGAACATCCAGCTTTACTTCAATCCGCTCTCGTACCGGATTCCGAAGTCGAACCGCGCCTCGCTCACGCCGGAACCGTATTCGGGCTTCCTGATTGCCTACAACCCGTGCCGGCCCACGAGCCGCGGGTCGGTCGAGATCGCATCGGCACGCGTGGAAGATGCGCCGCTCATTCGCGGCAACTATCTCTCGACGCAAAAGGATCGCGACGAGGTGATGCAGGGCGGCCGCCTCGTACGCCAGATCATGCAGGCGAAGGCACTCAAGGACGTCACAGTGGAAGAGGTATCGCCTGCCAGGGCCGTCACCGACGACGCGAGCATGCTGCAATACTTCCGCGAGCAAAGCGGCTCGATCTACCACCTGTGCGGGACTTGCGCGATGGGCCCCGATCCGCAGACGGCCGTGGTCGATGCGCGCCTGCGCGTGCACGGCATTGAAGGGTTGCGCGTGGTCGATGCCTCGATCTTCCCGAACATCACCTCGGGCAACACCAACGCGGCGGCGATGATGGTCGCGGAAAAGGGGGCGGCGATGATCCTCGAAGACGCGGAGCAGGGTGAAAACCCGGCCTTGCGCCGGGCGGTGCGCGCCGGCACTCAGCGGGCGGCGGCAATCTCGTCCTGAAGCCATTGCCGGAACAGCTGGAGCGGTTTCGACGTCCGCTGTTCCGGCCGCACCACGAACCAGTACGACTGGCGTCCGTCCACGTGCACGGCGTTGACGGGCGCCAGTTTGCCTTCGGCCAGTTCGCGGCCGATCATGTTGCGGTCGGCAATCGTCACGCCCAGACCTTCGACGGCGGCGTTGATCGCATGGTCGAGCAGATCGAACTCGTAGCCGCCCGAGGTATCCACGCCCTCGATGCGGGCGGCGTCCAGCCAGTGGCGCCAGGTCAGATAACGCTGGTTCTCGCCGGCCAGAACGTGAAGCAATGTTTCTTCCGCGAGATCGAGCGGGCCGCGGGCGAGCAGCGCCGGCGCGCAGACCGCAATATGCTCCTCATGCATCAGCAGGGAGCTTTCCAGCCCTTCCCATTCGCCATCGCCAAAGCGGATCGCGCAGTCGAGCGCGGTCGAATCGGCGAGGCTGTCCTGCAGGCGGGTGGTCACGCTCAGTTCCAGCGAGGGGTGCCGCGCGTGCAGTTTCGCGAGGCGCGGCACGAGCCAGCGGCTCGCGAAGGTGGGCGGTACGTTCACCCGCAGGCGGTTGAGGTCGCTCTTCTGCTGGATCGTGCGCACGGTCAGCTCGATACGGTCGAACGACTGCTGGAGCGTGCGCAGCAGCGCGCGGCCCGCTTCGGTCAGTTCGAGCCGGTGGTGGTGACGCTCGAGCAGCGTTTCGCCCAGTTGCTCCTCCAACTGGCGCACCTGGCGGCTTACGGCGCTCTGCGTCACGTTCAACTGCTCCGCGGCGCGGGTGAAGCTGCCGCTCGTGCCTGCGGCTTCGAACGCCTTGAGGGCGTTCAGCGCGGGCATCTTACGCTTCAATTTCATCTCCTTTGTCGACCCGAGTTGGCGCTTTAACGCTGACTCGGGTCCCATGCTGCGCTGCGGGTGAGGCCGTCCAGAGACGGCACCTCATGCGAAGCGCGCAGTATACCAGGGAGAGAAGCACGCACCGTGGCGGCAAGGGAGTGGCGTGGTCGAGGTGCCATTCAAACCCTCGCTTGGGCGCGGGAAAGCGTTGCAAGCCCCACCGTCACGGCGAGTGCGAACACGTAGAGGCCGCCGGCGCCCAGAAAGCGCATGAAGAGCGAGCCGATCGTCGGGCCGGCCGCGCCGCCGATGGAGAAGACGAGCAGGAGCGTCGCGCTGGTTTTCACGCGCGCGGATTGATCGACGCGATCGTTGACGTCGGAGACGATCACGCCGTAGAGCGTGAACGTCAGCGCCACGTAAAGAAACAGCACGCAATCGACGAGGAGCGGCGTGCGCACCACGATCAGCGCGGCGGCGAGCACGGCGGCCGCGACCGATACGAGGCCCTGGGTGGCGCGCCGGCCGATCCGGTCGGAGAGCTTGCCCACCGGCCATTGCGAAAGCAGCGCGCCGATCAGCACGATGCCCATGGCGTGCGAAATGTCGGCAGCCGGAAAACCGATGCGCTCGAGATAGACGGGCGTGAGTGCATAGAACGCGCTGGAGAGGAGGCCAGCGCCGATGCAGGCCGGCACGCTGCGAGGGGCGGCGCGCTTGAGTTCGCTCAGACCGTCGAGGAGCAGCGCAGGGCGCTTGGGGGTCGCGAGCGGCGAGGCGGCCGCACCCTGGGGCGACGAGAGCGGTACTTGCCAGTCGCCGATCAGGGCGACGGGAATCAGGGCGCCCACGAAGAGCGCATTGACGAAGATCCGTTCGAAATCGCTGGCGCCTGCGCCGTCGGTCGTGGTCCAGCCGAGCAGGAACTGCCCGACGCTCACGCCCAGATAGGTCAGCACGAGATAGAGCGCGAACGCCTGCCCGCGCCGCGCGTTCGGGACCGCGCCGTTCACGCCGCTTTCGATCGAGGTGAACACGCCCACCATGCTGAAGCCGGTCACGAGCCGCAGCACGGCCCAGGCACCGGGCGTATCGAACGACAGATAACCGAGCGCCGCGAGCGCGGTGAGCGCGGAAAAACCGATGAACGCGCGCTGCGAACCGATGCGCGCGACAAGAGGGCCGAGACCGAGCGCCCCCCCGATATAACCGAGGTAGTAGCAGGACTGAACGAGGCCCACGTCGAGCGCGGAACGCTCGACGTGCAGCATCCTCAGCGACACCAGCGTGGTCAACAGGCTGTTGCCGCAAATCAGGAGCGTATAGCCGCTGAGCAGCCCGATCAGCGACCGCATGCGACGGTTTAGTGCGGTACGCCGGCGCGGCGTTCGACGAAGCGGCTCACGTAGTCGTCGGCGGGGCGATGCAGGATGTCGTCGGGCGTGCCGCACTGGATCAGGCGGCCGTCACGCAGGATCGCGATCTGGTTGCCGATGCGCAGCGCTTCGTCGAGGTCATGCGTGATGAACACGATCGTTTTCTTGAGCGAGGTCTGCAGTTCGAGCAACTGGTCCTGCATTTCGGTGCGGATCAGCGGGTCGAGCGCCGAGAAGGCTTCGTCCATCAACAGCACATCGGTATCCGCGGCCAGCGCCCGGGCGAGGCCCACGCGCTGGCGCATGCCGCCCGAGAGCTCGTCGGGATAGTGGTTCGCGTAGCCCGCGAGGCCCACCTTGCCGAGCCATTCGCGTGCCTTCTCGTGCGCGACATCCTTCTTCTCGCCGCGCGTGACGAGCGCATAGGCCGCGTTGCTCAACACCGTCTGGTGCGGCAGGAGTCCGAAGCTCTGGAACACCATGCTCACGCCGTAACGGCGCAATTCGCGCAGCCCGCTTTCGGAGAGTTTGAGCACGTCCTTGCCGTCGATCAGGATCTCGCCGACGGTCGGCTCGATGAGCCGGTTGAAGTGGCGCACGAGCGTGGACTTGCCCGAGCCCGAGAGGCCCATGATCACGAAGATCTGGCCCGAGCCGATAGACAGGCTCACGTCGTTCAGGCCGACGTTGCAGCGCGTCGTGTCGAGCACTTCGGCCTTGGTGGCGCCGCTGCGCAGCATGGCGAGCGCCCGCTCGCCCGCTTCGCGCGTGCCGAAGATCTTGTACACGTGTTTGACTTCGATGCCGCTCATGTTCGTTACCTCGATGCTGTGTTGGTGCTGCGCGAGTTTGCCGCTTCGTTTGTGCAGAACCCGCGCATACGCATTCACTTCGCGGGCTGGCCGCTCAGGTCGCCGGTCTTCGCGTCGTCCGCGCTTTCGGCACGGGCACGCCGGAACGGAATGCGCGACGGCTGCTTCTGGTTGCGCGAGAGCCGTCGCGTGCGGCGTCCCTGGCCGTAGCCCTGACTGATGCGGTCGATCACGATGGCGAGAATCACGATCGCGATACCGGCCTGCATGCCCTTGCCCACGTCGAGCGTCTGGATGCCCGCAAGCACGTCTTCGCCGAGGCCGCGCGAGCCGATCATCGAAGCGATCACGACCATGGAGAGCGCCATCATCGTGGTCTGGTTGATACCGGCCATGATGCTCGGACGTGCGAGCGGCAACTGCACCTGGAACAGCAACTGCGAGCGCGTGGTGCCGAAGGCGCGGGCCGCTTCGACGATCTCGCCGTCCACGTGACGGATGCCCAGATCGGTGAGGCGGATGAGCGGCGGCAGCGCATAGACGACGGTGGCGAGAATCGCCGGCACCTTGCCGAGACCGAACAGCATCAGCACCGGAATCAGGTACACGAAGCTCGGCAGCGTCTGCATGACGTCGAGCACCGGCAGCAGGATGCGCCGCAGCGTGCTGCTGGACGCCGCGAGAATGCCGATGGGCACCCCCAGCGCAACGGAAATGAGCGTGGAGACGAGCATCAGCGCGAAAGTCTGCATGAGCTTGTCCCACAGCCCGAAGCAGCCGATCAGGTAGAGCAGGCCCACGAACAGGAGCGCCACGCCGATGCGGCGCGAGGCGTGCCAGCCGAGCAGGCCGACGGCGAGCAGCACGGCCCAGACGGGCGTGGCGCGCAGCAGGCTTTCGAGCGGCACGAGAATGTAGCGCAGCATCAGCACGCTGAAGTTGTGGAAGGCGTCGCCGTACTGCTGCACGAACGCGGTGACCTGGTCGTTGACCCAGTCGGCGATGGAGAGGTGAAGGAAGGGGGATCCCATGGTGAGCCTCATTCTGCGTAAGTCAGGTGCCGCTTGGCGGGATTACCGCAGTGTTCCGGCAAGAGTGCCGCCGTGTTTCGCTAGGTGCGCAGGCCTGCCTGCACGCGCGCCGCGACTTCCGGGCTCACCCATTGCTTCCAGATTTCCGGGTGCTGCTCGAAGAACGTGTGCGCGACCGTGGATGCGTCGAGTTTCTTGTCGTGCATCTGCTGGACCAGTTGCTCGTCGAGCGTGAGCGGCAGGCTGATCTTGCCGAAGAACGCCACGGCGTCGGGTTGCGCCTCGTAGAACGGTGTCGAGACTGCCACCGTGAGGTGCGAGACCTTGAACGCGGAGGCGCAGGGTGTGCCCTTCGGATCGGCGATGGTGCTCCAGCAGGCGTCGCTGTATGGCGCGCCTTCTAGCTGCACGAAATGGTACTTCGCCATCAGGCCCGCGGGTTGCCAGTAATAGAACAGAATGGGCTTGCCGCGCTCGTAGGCGGATGCCACGGCGGCGTCGAGACCGGCACCGGTGCCGGGGCGGAAATTCGTATAGTCGTCGCCGAGCTTGTAGGCGTCGAGCAGGCGGTTGTTGAAGCGCTCGCAGTCCCAGCCCGAGGGACAGTTGTAGAAGCGGCCCTTGCCCGGCTCTTCGTCGTCGGCGAAGAGATTCTTGTACTGCGGCAACTGCGAGATCGAGCGCAACTGCGGCGCGATCGGCTTGATGCCGCGAGCCGGGTCGCCGTGGATCATATAGTCGGGGACATACCAGCCTTCGCGGTCGCCGCCGGGGATCAGTTCGCCCACGAGCTTCACGCTGCCGTCCTTCATGCCGCGCGCGATGATCGGGCTGCGGCCGGTCCAGTGCTCGGCCCAGACTTGCAGGTCGCCGTTGGCGAGAGCGGTTTCGGTGGCGGCGGTGGCGCCGGGCACGACCTCCGTCTTGCAGCCGTAGCCCTTTTCGAGCACGGTGCGGACCATTTCGGTCATCAGCGCGCCGCTTTCCCAGGTGATCTGGGCGAGCTTCACGGTTTTGCCTGCGCCACACCAGTCGGGTGCGGCGGCAAAACTGCTGGTCGCGGCACAGGTGAGTGCGAGCGCAGCGGCGAGGCGGGCGCCTGCCAGCTTCATACTATTCATATTGTCTCCTGTCGACGAGCGTTGGCGCTTTAACGCCTACTCTCGTCCCATGCATTGCTCCGTTACGGATGCCTTGCGTCGGGTCGTCAGGTATTGCCTGAGCCCGGCGTTCAATTCACGCGAACAGAGTCTAGCGGCAGGGTTTCGGGTTGCGAAGCCACGAATAGTCATTGAAGCATTACCTGTTCTCATGCCACGCAGAACGCCTCTCGCGGCGATGAATGCGCCTCATGCCCCCATGAGATTTCGTAGCTTTTGTGTGCGTGACGCTTGTGCTGGAATTCGTCTCGACATGCACGCCACAGCGCGGAATTCGTGATTCCCGTGTGACGTTGCGGTGCACAACAACCCGCTGTTGAAATTTTTTATAGGACCGGAGTAGGCGCTCAAGCGCCAACTCCGGATCGACACAGGAGACGGAGTCAGACATGAAAGCTTTGGAAGTCTATATCGGCGAGGGTTTCGCGGGACCAGGCGTAAACGCTGCCCATATCAACATCATGATCGGTCCGCGCAACGGCCCGGTGGGCCAGGCGTTCACGAACAGTCTGTCTTCGCCCTCGCAAGGCCACGTGCCTTTCATGGTGGTCGCGCAGCCGAACGTGCCCGTCAAGCCGGTCACGCTCTACGTGAACAAGGCGGACATTCGCGGCGACCTGCACGGCAACGCCACGTGGGGCGCTTCGCAGGCGGCGATCGCGAAAGCGGTGACCGAGGCGATGCTGGACGGCACGCTGCCGCCCGAAGCGGAGAACGAATGGTGCATCGTCACGGCGAACTGGGTGAACTGGGCCTGCGACGATCTCGACGCGGTGTACGAGAACAACTACACGGCGTGCAAGACGGCGATCCACGCTGCGATGAACGGCCTGCCGAAGCTCGACAAGCTCGCCGAAGTGCGCGACCAGATCAGTAATCCTTTCTATACGCCCAAGGCCCGCGCGGCTTGACCCAGACATCACGACAGGTGACCGCAATGCAATACGTACAACTGGGACGCTCCGGCCTGAAGGTGTCGCGTCTATGCCTCGGCACGATGAACATGGGCACGCCGGACTGGAAACCGTGGATTTATAACGAAGAGCAGAGCGAGCCGATCGTGCGCCGTGCGCTCGAAGCCGGCGTGAACTTCATCGACCTCGCCGACTTCTATTCGACGGGCGTGGGCGAAGAAGTGGTCGGACGCATCGTGCGCCGCATCGCGAAGCGCGACGAACTCGTGCTCACGACCAAGGTGGGCTACCCCATCGGCAATGGCGTGAACAACCAGGGCCATTCGCGCAAGCACATCATGGACGGTATCGACGGATCGCTGCGCCGTCTGCAGACGGACTACGTCGATATCTACATGCTGCATTACTTCGATGTGAACACACCCGTCGAAGAAACCATGGATGCGTTGAACGACATCGTCCGCGCGGGCAAGGCACGCTATATCGGTGTGTCGACGATGTTCACGTGGCAGTTCGCGAAGATCCTGCAGGCCTGCGAGCGTCACGGCTTCGCGCGGCCCATCAACATGCAGCTGCAGTTGAATTGCGCATATCGCGAGGAAGAGCGCGAGATGATCCCGTTCTGTCTTGACCAGGGCGTGGGCGTTTCGGTGTTCAGCCCGCTCGCGCGCGGCCTGCTCTCCGGCGACGCGAAGTCGGTGCGCAACCAGACCGACTTCTTCACCGTGCAGATGTACGACGATGAAGCCTCGCGCGACATCGCGCGCTCGGTGGCCGAGGTGGCGAACGCGCGCGGCGTGTCGAGCGCGCAAATCGCCCAGGCATGGGTGCTCGGGCACAGCGGCGTTTCGTCGATGCTGGTGGGCGCGGACACGGTCGCGCAGTTCGAAGGCGCACTCGCCGCGCTGGAGACGAAGCTCGACGCCGACGAACTGTATGAACTCGAGCGCAACTACACACCGTGCGACGTCATCAACGACTACGTGACCGCACGCATTCCGCGGGTGTCGCGTCCGGCACGCCGCCTGGAGATCGCAGCATGATCGAGGGACTCAAGGACAGTGCGCTCTGGCGCACGTCGAACTATATCGACGGCGAATGGGTCGGGAGCGAAGCGACCTATCCGGTGGTCGATCCGGCGAGCGGCGAACCGTTGGCACAAATGGCTCGCGCGGGTGGGCGCGAAACGCTGCAGGCGGTGGCGGCTGCGTCGCACGCGTTTCCTGCCTGGCGCGACGCCACGGCCGGCGAGCGCAGCGCGAAGGTGCGCCGCTGGGGCGAGCTGATGCTCGAACATCGCGAAGACCTCGCGCGCATCATGACCGCCGAGCAGGGCAAGCCGTACGCAGAGGCGCTGGGCGAAGTGGCCTATGCGGCGAGCTTCCTCACGTGGTTCGCCGAAGAAGCGAAGCGTGCCTACGGCGACGTGATTCCGGCGCCGAAGAAGGGCGCGCGCGTTGTCGTGACGAAGGAACCGGTGGGCGTGGTCGGCGCGATCACGCCGTGGAATTTCCCGCTTGCGATGGTCACGCGCAAGGCCGGTCCCGCACTTGCCGCAGGCTGCACGATGGTGCTCAAGCCTTCCGAGGAGACGCCGCTTTCGGCCTTCGCGCTCGCCGTGCTGGCCGAGCGTGCAGGCATTGCGCGCGGCGTGTTCAATGTGGTGTCCGGCGATGCGCCGGCTATCGGCGACACGCTGATGGCTTCGAAAGCCGTGCGCAAGATCTCGTTTACGGGGTCGACGCGCGTGGGCAAGCTGCTCATGCGCGCGGCGGCGGACAGCGTCAAGAAGGTTTCGCTCGAACTGGGCGGCAACGCGCCGTTCATCGTGTTCGACGACGCCGATCTCGATGCGGCCGTGGAGGGCGCCATGGCCTCGAAATTCCGCAACACGGGTCAGACCTGCGTATGCGTGAACCGTTTTTATGTGCAGGCCGGCGTGCATGACGCTTTCGTGGCCAGGCTCGTGAAAGCGGTGGAGGGGTTGCGCGTTTCGAACGGCATGGAGGCGGGCGCCACTCAGGGGCCGCTCATCAACCGCGCCGCGCTGCACAAGGTGGAAGCGCACGTGAGCGACGCGAAGGACAAGGGCGGCACGGTGGTGTGCGGCGGCCGTCCGCATGCGCTGGGCGGCACGTTCTACGAACCCACGGTGATCACCGGCGCGCACGGCGGCATGATGCTCGCGCACGAGGAAACCTTTGGTCCGGTGGCAGCGGTGTTCCGTTTCGAAACGGAAGAGGAAGCGATCCGCGCGGCCAACGACACCGACTATGGGCTCTCGGCGTACTTCTACGCGCGCGACATCGGCCGTGTCTGGCGTGTGGCGACGGCGCTGGAAAGCGGCATGGTGGGCATCAACGAAGGCATTCTTTCGACCGAGGTCGCGCCGTTTGGTGGCGTCAAGGAGTCGGGTCTGGGCCGTGAAGGTTCGAAGTACGGGCTCGACGAATACCTCGAGACGAAGTACATGATGATGGGCGGTCTTGGCTGATCGCCTGGTCTTGTAGTCAGGTTGCAGAGTTGGTTGAGGCCGCCGCGCGAAAGCGTGGCGGCTTTTTTTATTTCCGGCGCTGGTCCAACCCGGGAGCGACCCGGTGGTTGTCGGCGAATAGGCCGGGTTGCTCCCCCCGGGGATCCGGCCGGCCTTCCTATATGATGGCCGTTTAACGTAGCGGAATTGCCTCCATGCAAGTGCTAGTCGACGCCGACGCGTGTCCCGTCGTCATCAAGGACATGTTGTTTCGGGCCGCGCGCCGTACCGAGGTGCCGGTGACGCTGGTCGCGAACCAGTATTTGCGCACGCCGCCCTCTCCGTTCATCAAGTCGATTCAGGTGCCGGCGGGCTTCGACGTGGCCGATGCCCGCATCGTCGAAATGGCGGTGTCGGGCGACCTGGTGATTACCGCGGATATACCGCTTGCTGCCGCGGCACTCGAAAAGGGCGCGCACGTGCTCGATCCGCGTGGCAACTGGCTCACGAAAGACAATATCCAGGAGCGCCTGACGGTGCGCGACGTGATGGATCAACTGCGCAACGCCGGCATCGATACGGGCGGGCCGGCTCCGTTCAGCCCGCGCGACAGCAAGGCATTTGCCGGCGAGCTCGACCGCTTTCTTGCCCGCCACGGTGCCACCCGGCGCGGAGCGGGCTGAGGGCTCAATGCGCGAAGCTACTGCCGATTTGCGCGGCGAGGCTTGCACGTAGCGCATTTCGCCGGCGCCGCATCGCGTTGCCGCTATCGTTCCACGCGTACGCGGGAGGATGCGGCAGCAGGAACCAGCCGTTCCAGCGCGCGGCCGCTCCGCATTCGCGCGACAGCGCGTCGTAGTCGGCACGGACACGGCGCTTGCGCAGGCAATAGCGCCAGCTCTCGTAGATATGGCTGCGCTTCGCGACGATGACTGTTCCGTGCGCTCCCATCCCAGCCGCCACGCACTGGGCGAGATAGATCGCCAGCACCTTCGGCCGCAACCCGTGCCAGCGTTTCGTCAGGGCGCGAAACAGTTCGCGTCCGTTGGCCGGCGAGTCGGGACCCTGGACCGATCCCACGCACAGGCGCGCCCGCTCGATCTTGCCGCCGAGGCAGGCCATGCTGAACGTGCACGACACCACGCGCCGCCCCGCCATGTCGCGAATGCAGAGCGTCCAGTCGCCTTCCATCTGAAACTGGTCGAGCGATTCGAGCGTCACCTCCCACTGCTCGGCGCTCACGGCGAACCGGGCGATCACCGTGGAGCCTTCGTGGGCAATGCGTTGCGCGATGCTCGGCGCATGCCTGAGACTCCACGCCTGATGATAGAGACTCACTGCGATCCGGTCGTACGAGCCGAAGGCTTTGTGAAGGAACGGCCGATGGGGCCGTTCGAGCGCCCGCGGATGGCGCATGACGATCTCCCGCAGGGGCGAGCTCGAACAGCGGCGCAGCCAGACGACGGTAGGGTGCCAGCAGGCGAGCGAGCGCAGCCACAGCCGCGTGCGACGCCACCGGTGAAAGAGCGTCGCGCCCGGATAGAGCGTCCGCCCGGCCCGGTGGATCATCGAAAGCGACAGGAAGAAGTCCGCGAGCCACGGAAGCCGTATGCCGAGTTTGCCGATGATCTGGGCCATGGGCGTCATCCCTTGCGATATTGCAACGGGCCGGATGCTAGCGCTCGGGGCGGCCGGGAATTGTCGAGTTCGGTGCGAAATTGTGCAGTTTTGTAGCGCGGGGCCTTTCCCCGCAGGCGATGCGCGTCAGGCGGCAACGGGCGGCGATGGATTCTGACAGGGCACCGGGTATGATGGCGGCTGCGCGCGGCCCTGATGCTGCGCTCGAACGACCTTCAACGCTTAACGACTCACCCATGGCTTCCCGGATCCTGCTCGTCGAAGACGACAACCGCCTGTCTGCCCTCGTGGCGGGCTATCTTCGCAAGCACGGCTACGACGTCGACGTCGTGCTGCGCGGCGGCGATGCGGTGCCGGCCATCCTGCAGCGCCGACCGGATCTCGTGATTCTCGACGTGAACCTGCCGGACAAGGACGGCTTCCAGATCTGCCGCGAAGCGCGCGAGCACTACGATGGCGTGGTCATCATGGTGACGGCGCGCGACGAGCCGTTCGACGAACTCCTGGGGCTCGAGTTTGGCGCGGACGATTACGTGCACAAGCCCGTCGAGCCGCGCATCCTGCTGGCGCGGATCCGGGCGCAACTGCGCCGCGTGACCGGGCGGAACGTCGAGCCTTTGAGCCTGCCCGAAAGCTATGTGTTCGGAAGGTTTTCGATCAACCGCGCGAGCCGTGCGGTTAACCTGCCGGACGGCAGTGTGCCGGAGCTGACGTCGGCCGAGTTCGACCTGCTCTGGATCCTCGCGCGTCACGCCGGCGAAGTGGTGAGCCGCGACGATCTGATGCGCGAGCTCCGCGGCGTGGAGTTCGATGGCCTGGACCGGACGATCGATGCCGGGATTTCGAAGCTGCGCCGCAAGCTGCAGGACGACGCAGGGCATCCGCAGCGAATCAAGACCGTGCGGGGCAAGGGATACCAGTTCAGCAAGATCGACTGGGAATGAGCACAAGGGGCGTCGGATTTTCGCCACGGACCGATCCGGCTCAGCGTTTTTCCGGCTAGACAAAACTCTACATTTCCGGGCAAAACTCGACAGCCATGCCGGGCATGACGTGCGTACCATGCGAGCTTTATCGCCGCTGCTACCCGTTTCATGCACATTTCCACCGACGCTTCTCACCGCCATGCAGTGCTGATGATCCACGGCCTCGGTGGGACGCGCCACGACTTCGGATCGCTAGGCAAGAAGCTGGAGGACAGCGGCTACGACGTGTTCCTGCCATCGTTGCCCGGTCACGGCTCCACGCCGGACGAACTCAACAGCGTTAGCCTCGCCGACTATATGCAGGCGCTCGAGCGCACCTACCGGGAACTGGTCGGCCGCTATGCGCGCGTCGATGTCGCCGGTATTTCGATGGGCGCGCTGCTCGCGCTGATGCTCTGCGCGCGCAAGCGGATGACGAACGGCTCCCTGATTCTGCTGTCTCCGCCGCTTTTCCTCGATGGCTGGGCCGGTTCGCCTTTGCAACCGCTGCGCCATCTGCTCTACCGCATTCCGGTCCTGCGCCGGCTGATCCGCGTTCCCGAGCGCGAACCGTTCGGCATCAAGAATGCGCGCATCCGCAACCTGATCCGGCGGCATCTGGGCAAGGGCAGTGCCGTGCACTACCCCTACGTGCCGCTTGCGGCGATCGCCCAGGTCGATCGGATGCGCGTGAAAGTGAAGAACATGCTGCACCGGATTGCCTGCCCGACGCTCGTGGTGCATTCGGAATACGACGAGGTGACGAGCATTCGTTCCGCCGAATTCATCTGCGAACACATCGGCACGCCCGACGTGACCTTGGTGCGCCTCACCGACAGCTATCATATGATTACGCTCGACAACGAGCGCGACACCGTGGCCGCCCAGACGCTGGAGTTCGTCGCGCGTCGATGCGCGGACGCAACCGCCCGGGCCGCTGGTGCTTCGGTCCCGGCAGGTTCGGTGTAGCGATCGGCCATGGTGTTCGATCTTCAAATCAGCCATGCGAAAACTGACCTGCTACCGCTACTGCAAACTCCGCCTGCTCCGTTTCCGGCGTTCCTGGACCGATACGCGGGCAGACCGGGCGCCAAGCTGGTCGCGTCTTTACCTGCGGTTCTATCTGCGCCTGCTCGTGCTGGTGTTCGCGGTGACCGCGGTGCCGCTGCTGGGCCTTTGCGTCGCGCTCGGGGCGCACACTGTCTGGTACGCGCGCCACGCGCTACCTGGCGGACTCTCGCTGGTGGTGCTGGCGATGTTCGGCATACCGGCGCTGGCGGCCTACACCTGGATACGGCCCATCTGGGTGGACCTCGTGATGGTCCGCGAACGCGCGATTGATTTCACGGGTGGGCGCTTCAACACGCGTGCCCGCGAATCGCACAGCGTGATCATCGGCCCGCTCGCGCGTACGCTGAATGCCCTTGCCGAACGAATGGAGCGTTTGATCGCGGCGCAGCGCGAACTGACCAACGGCATCTCGCACGAACTTCGCACGCCGCTTGCGCGCGTGCGCTTCGCGCTGGAGATTCTGCGCACGCCGGACTCGGCCACCGAGTACGAAAGCGCGCTGGCCGGTATCGACCAGGATGTGACGGAACTGGACGAACTGATCGACATGAGCCTGACCTATGCCCGGCTCGAGTACAGCTCGCTGCAGTCGAACCTCGAACCCACGGTGCTTGCCACCTGGTTCGACAGCCAGGTGAAGGACGCGACGCTGCTTTACGCGAACCACGACATCGTCTCGACGGTCGAGATCGACCGGACCTTGCGCGTGACGATGGACAGGCGCCTGATGTCTTACGCCATGCGCAATCTTCTGCGTAATGCCAGCAAGTACGCGCGGGAGCGGATCGTGGTCGGCCTCGCGATACGACACGGGAACGTGCAGATTTTCGTCGAGGACGACGGGCCGGGCGTGCCGCCCGAGGAGCGCGAGCGCATCTTCGAAGCGTTCGTGCGGCTCGACCGGAATACCGGGGGCTATGGGCTCGGTCTTGCGATCACGCGACAGGTGCTGCGCGCGCACAACGGCCGGATCGTCGTAACGGACCCCATCTCGCTTGGCGGCGCCCATTTCGAAATCAGCTGGCCCATGAATTGAGCGCGCGGAATGACGCGCGTCGCTCGCTCAATAGGTGTGACCCAGCTGGAAATAGAGGTTGTAGCGGCCGCCCGGCGCAAATGCCGCGCCCACATAAACGGGACCGAATGAGGTGGTCACGCTGCTGAAGAAGGTGACGCTGCGTTTGAGCGGCCCCTTCGAGGTAGGGAGCAGCAGGTCGCTGTTCCAGACGTTGCCCACTTCGAGGCTGATACCGGCGAACAGGCCATGAATTACCGACGCGTCGAAGGTTGCGAGCTGGTTCATATAGGTGACCTGACCATAGAGCAGCGTGTTGCCGGCCAGTTCGTCCTCGGCATAGGCCGACAAATGCTGGAATCCGCCCAGCGTGAATCCGAACGGATCGACATAGTTCGTGCCGCCGAAGTCGTTGCCCGCCTCGATGCTCGCACTCAGCGTGTGCCGGCCGAAACTGGCCGCGACCAACCCTTTGCCGTAGACCTCCGTGAAGTAGTCGCTGCCGGCGAAGAGCGAGCGATCGACGCGCAGGTCGGCGAAATAGCCTTTGCGCGGGAAGAGCGGATCGTCGAGCTGGTCGATGACGAGGCGCGCGTGTGCACTGATCTGCCGTCCGTAGAAACTGTCGAATTCGCTGGTTCCGTCGTCGAGCGGGAAGTTGTAGACGGGAGACGCGTAACCGTGCTCGTACGCCACGCCAACCCGGAAATCGCCGTAGTGCGACAGTGGCACGCCGAGATCGACGCCGGCCCGTTCGGTCTGAAGGTGGTATTGCGTGACCCGGTAGTTGGTGTCCGGCAGATAGATGTTGACGTAGCGGCGCTCGTAATCGACGAACGGCGCGATGTAGTAGCCAAATTTATCCGAGAGCGGCTGACGCAATTCGCCGTACAGGCTGATGAGGTCGCTGCCGATCGTGCTGTCGATCCGGCCTTCGAGCCCGGAATCGGTGAGCCAGGGGCGCCGATAGCCCACGTGCATGCGGAAGTTGCCCTCGTCGGCCGAACTACTCGAGAGGCCGAGACCAAAGAGCAGGAAATTGGGCCCCCAGGACTTCTCCCGTGCGTCGATCACGAGCGTGTGCGTATCGCCGTCGCCGATCAGTTGCTGCGTCACGCTTTCGAAGTCGCCGGCCGTGGCGAGCGACGTCAGATCGCGATTCACCGCGGCCGGATCGTAGATATCGCCGGCGTGCACGTGAAGGGCGTCCAGAATGCGCTTCTCCGGCATGCGTCCCGGCGCCGTGACGACGACGCGCGTAATGCGAACCGGTGCCGTGTCGTGCGTGCTGTGGGCGGCCCGGTATGCCGCATACTGGTCGGGCGGCAGCGCCAGATGGCGCAGCGCGGGCAGCGCCGCGCGCGCGGCGGCTTCTCCGGCTGCGATTGCCTGATTCGCGTTGGCGAAGTCGGTGAAACTGAGCGAGCCCAAGGCGGGTTCGATCAGCACGTCGCCCGGCTCGAGCTGCTTGCGTTGCAGGGCGACGTTCTGGTGGATCAGGATGCCGATCATCTGCTGCGCGACATCGGCAGGCGAGGCGAGCGCATCGAGCGGACGGAGCGGGGAGCCGATGTCCACGGCAATGACCACGTTGGCGCCCATGTCGCGCGCCGTTTCGATCGGCAGATTGCTGACGAGACCTCCATCGACGAGCGTGCGGCCATCCACCTCCGCCGGCGCGAACAGGCCGGGCAGCGCCATGCTGGCGCGAATGGCCAGCGGCAGCGAGCCTTGCTGGAGCACGACTTCCTGGCCGGTGCGCAGATCGGTGGCAATCGCGCGAAAAGGGATCGGCAACTGGTCGAACGGCTGGCTGACCGGCACGGCCGAAGTCCATTCCCGCAGCAGTGCCTGGAGCCGGTTGCCCTGAACGAGGCCGGCCGGGAGCCGGAAGCCGTGCTCGCCGAAGCCGAACGAGAGGTTTCCCACGTAAAGGCGTTCGTCCTCACGGCGCGATTGCGGGAGGTCCTGGCGTGCCGTCACGTCGAAAGCGATATCCGCGAGATTGACGGATTCGAGCCGGTTCAGCATTTCATCGGCGTTCATACCGCTGGCATACAGACCGCCTACGACAGCGCCCATGCTGGTCGCCGCAATGCAGTCGACCGGAATGCGATTTTCTTCCAGTACCTTCAGCACCCCGATGTGCGCGTAGCCCCGCGCGCCGCCGCCTGAAAGCACAAGTCCGATCGACGGGCGATGAGGATCGCCGCCTGTCACCGCGCATGCGGTGTCCGCGGCGAAGGCACGTGATGTCAAGACCGTGCAGCCAAGCAGCACCAGCGTCGTCAACGGCCGGGATGCAAGCAATCTGGAAGTTATTCTGTTTGCCAGGGTGGGTCGGTTTGCGATCTCGCCCATTTGACATGTAATTTGGTCAGTATTCTCGGCGCGTAGTTTAACTTGATTGATTGAGGCGGTAGGGGTTTTATTGGACTCAATATAGACGCCTCAACGGAGGCAGGTGCAATGACGTCGAGAAACATCCGCCGGGCAACAGACCAGGACGTACCGGTTCTTGTGCAGATCCGCAACGATGGCCATGCAAAGAAGGTGGAATATGGCGACTATGCGTGGGGCAAGGAAGGGGACGGATTTTCCGGGCAGTGGGTCCGAAACCATGTCGCGCAAAAAGAAGTGTATGTCGTCGAGCTGGACGGCACGCCGGTCGGAACGTTTTCGCTCGATCTGGACGACGAGAAACACTGGGGACTTCAGGAACCGGTTGCCGTTTATGTGCACGGGCTTTGTGTGCGCAAAGGTTTTAATGGGCAGGGACTCGGCAGCTTCATTCTCGATTGGTGTGCCAGCCAGGCGAGCGGTTTGAACCGGCGTTTTGTGCGGCTCGATTGCGCCGTTGAAAACACGAAGCTATGCATCTACTACGAGTCGCTTGGTTTTATTCGCGTAGGGCTGAAATACGACGGCTATGTCTGGTCACTGTACGAGAGATCGGTTGACTGACTTCCGCCCAGGTGGATCAGGTTGCGCGTTTGCGCTTCGGCAGCGTTGCCGCGTCTGCAATCACGGCCGCGAGCCGCCGGGTCGCCTCCGTCATCTGTGCTTTGCTGAAACCGCCAAACCCGAGAATCAGGCCGGGCCGCGCTGTTCCGGCGGCATACAGCGGCGAAACGGCGCGCACGGCGACGCCGGCGTTCGCGGCCTGTTCGACCACCTTGCGGTCGTCCACACCGGGCGCGAGCCAGAGCACGACGTGCATACCCTGGTCCCCGGGTTCGAGCCAGGCGAGATCGCGGGGGAGCAGGGCATCGAGCGTCGCCATCAAATGGGCGCGATGATCCGCATAGATGTTGCGAACCTTGCGGATATGGCGCTCCAGATGGCCCTCCGACATGAACGCTGCCAGCACGTGCTGGTCGGCGTTGGGCGGATGCCGGTCCATCAGCACGCGCGCGCCGCAAAAAGCATCGACGAGATCGTCCGGAGCAATGACATAACCGAGCCTCAATGAGGGGAAGAGGATCTTGCTGAAGGTGCCCAGATACACCACCCGTTCGGGAGCAAGACCCTGTAGCGAGGGAAACGGATAGCCCTGGTAGCGCAGTTCGCTGTCGTAGTCGTCTTCGACGATCCAGGCGTTGCTCTTGCGCGCCCACGCTAGCAGCGCATTGCGTCTCGCCATGCTCATCGGCATGCCTAACGGATATTGATGCGATGGCGTGACGAACGCCGCACGCGCGTGAGGCGCCATACGGATGCCGGCATCCACGTCGATGCCTTCTTCGTCCACCGGCACGCGCGCCGTGGTGTCGCGATGTCCCGTGCTTTCGAGTATGGCGGTGACGCCGCGGTAGGCCGGATTTTCCACCCAGGCCTCGTCGCGCGGCCCCAGCAGCACCTGGCAGGCGAGAAAGAGCCCTTGCTGGGTGCCGCTCGTCACGATCACCTGGCGAGGCTCGCACCGTACCGAGCGCGACTTGCGCACATAACCCGCAATCGCTTCGCGCAGCGGCAGTGCGCCCAGCGGGTCGGCGTACCCAGCCGGCGCGCCGGGGCCCCGTGCACGCAGGCGATTGCCGAGACGCCGCCAGGCATCGCCGGGTGCCGTCAAGCCCGCCGGGACCGATATCGCGAACGGCACTGGCGGCATCGGTTTGAATTCGCGGGCAATCTGTGCGAAGGCCGCGGCGGGCTCGGGCAGGCCGGGTTGGGACACCCGTCGGCGCGCAGCGCGTGGCTGGCCGGTCGCGTGCGTTTCGGCCAATGCCTGGGCGACGCGGGTGCTGGCGCCCCCTTTCGACTCCAGAAAACCCTCGGCAATCAGTTGCTCGTAGGCTTCGATTACCGTGCCGCGCGCGATCTGCAGCGAAGCGGCCAGCAGGCGCGTGGACGGCAATGCATCGCCGGGCGGAATATCGCCCCGGCGCACGGCCTCGCGCAGCGCCTGCGCCAACTGCCGGCTCAGATTACCGGCTGCCCGGTCCAGGGCGCCGATGGACGGGATTTGCGTATCGCGTGCCGTTCTTGCCATGATTCCGGTTCAACGAGAATGATCAAAACTGGATCTGTAGCATAAACCGGTTTTCCGCCACAATGCATCCATTCCGAAGTCGAACCG
The DNA here is from genome assembly GCF_905220215.1 of Paraburkholderia sp. J12. Taxonomy (NCBI): domain Bacteria; kingdom Pseudomonadati; phylum Pseudomonadota; class Betaproteobacteria; order Burkholderiales; family Burkholderiaceae; genus Paraburkholderia; species Paraburkholderia sp. J12. Next base: position 30,664 of record NZ_CAJMZC010000007.1, on the reverse strand, counting down.
GCACCGTTCATAACCTTTCCGCCCAGGCCGATATGTACATCCCCGCCCATTTCAACGAATCCCGCCCCGAAGTGCTGCACACGCACATTGCTGCGCATCCCTTCGGCATGCTGATTACGAATGGCAATAGCGGACTGGACGCCAATCACCTGCCGTTCGAACTGGCGGCGGGCGAGGGCGAAATGGGCGTGCTGCGTGCGCATGTCGCGCGCGCCAACCCGGTGTGGCAGGACGTGGCGAACGGAGATGAAGTGCTCGTGGTTTTTCGCGCGGGCGACGCCTATATCTCGCCAACCTGGTATCCGAGCAAGCACGAACTGCACAGGCAGGTGCCCACCTGGAACTACATCGTCGTTCATGCGTACGGCCGCATTACCGTACTCGACGACGAACGCTACGTGCGCGGTGTGGTGGGCCGCCTGACCCGCACGCACGAGGCTTCGCAGCCGCAGCCCTGGAAGATGGGCGACGCGCCGAAGGACTACATCGACACGATGGTGAAGGCCATCGTCGGCCTGCAGATCGACATCACGCGGCTGATCGGCAAGAGCAAGCTGGGCCAGAACAAGGAGGAACGGGACATTCGCGGCGCGGGCGAGGCGCTGCGGGCAAGCGAAAACTTCGCGATGGGCGACGCCATGCTGGCCGAAGCGGAGAAGAAAGCGGATCAGCAGGGATGAGGCGCTTCCGCGGCAAGGGTGGCCAGGTCGCCACGCCATGAGGCAACTGGCCCGGCGCGCCGCTGTGCAATTGACCATGGCGCGGAGCGCGAGGCTGGCCACAATGCGCTGAAGCCATTCATTGACTTCGGGGTTCGATATGTCGGGAAACACGTTCTTGTCGGCCAACCTGCTGCTTGCTTACACCGCGTACTTCGTTGGCGTGGCGAGTCCCGGGCCCAGCAATCTCGCCATCATGTCGATTGCGGCGAAGCAAGGGCGCAAGGCTGCGCTGGCATTCGCGTCTGGCGTCATCTCGGGGTCGATGTGCTGGGCGATGATCGCTGCGGCGGGCGTATCGGCTGCGCTGGTCGCCTGGTCCCACTTCATCGTGGCGATCAAGGTCTTTGGCGGGGTGTATCTGCTGTGGCTGGCCTTCAAGTCCGGGCGCAACGCGCTCGGCGCCGGCGGCGAGGCCACGGCGAAGCCGGTGCAACCGGAAAAGCTGTCGAGCCTCTACGCGCGCGGCGTGCTGCTGCATCTGACCAACCCGAAGGCCATACTGGTGTGGGTGTCGATCGTCGCGCTTTCCGCGAACGGCGCGGGATCGGCTCACGGCGCCGTGATCCCGGGCTGCGCAGTGATTGGATGCTTCGTGTTCGGTGGCTACGCGTTCCTGTTTTCCATGGACGCGGCACGCCGCTTCTACGTACGCACGCGTCGCGCGCTGGATGGAGGCCTCGCCGTGGTGTTCGGCGTGGCCGGGCTCAGGCTGCTGGCATGGCCGTCGAAATAGACCCGTGGAAAGAAGCCGGTGCCGTCACGCCCGCACGGCGTGATGCTCGACCAGCCATCCGCTGAAGTTGCGCACGCGCAGCGTTTCCTGCACCTCCGGCCGGACATCGAGCCAGTAGCCCGAAGGCCCCGTCACCTCGACGGGGCTCAACTGCACGAGCGTGCCGTTCGCCAGTTCCTGCTCGATCATGTGACGGTCCGCGACCGCAATGCCCAGCCCCGCCACCGTCGCGTGGATCACCTGGTCGAGCGTGCTGAATTCGAGTTCCCCGGCGGGCGCCATCGCCACGTCGAACCCGGCCGCTTCGAGCCAGGCTTCCCATACGAGCAGGCGCCGGTCGATATCGAGGATATACAGCCAGGGGTGCGCGGCCAGCAAGGCGCGCAATGCCGCTTCGTCCGCGGCCGGCCCGTCGAACTGGCGCGCGGAGCCCACCAGCACGTGACGCTCGCGCATGAGCAGCGTGCTCTGGCCGCCCGGCAGCGGCTCCATGCCGAAGCGGATCTGGCAGTCCTCGTTGCGCTCCGTGCCGTGCAGCGGGCCGTATTCGTTGGTCACGGAAATGCGCAGGTCGGGGTGGCGCGCCTGGAAGTCGCGCAGGCGCGGCGTGAGCCAGCGCGTGGCGAGCGTCGGCGCGGCGTTGATGCTCAGGAGGCTGTTGGACGGATCGGAGCGGATCGTGTCGAGCGTATGGGCGATGCTGTCGAACGCGGCTTGCAGCGTCGGCAAGAGCCGCTTGCCCGCCGGCGTGATTTCGAGCCGGTGGTGATGACGCATGAAGAGCGGCGTGCCCAGGTAGTCTTCGAGCAGACGGATCTGGCGGCTGATCGCGCCCTGCGTGACATGCAGGTTCTGGGCGGCTTTCGTGAAGCTGAGCGTCCGGCTCGCCTCCTCGAATGAACGCAGGGCCGAGAGCGACGGAAGGCGGCGCATGGAAAGAACCTCGTAATGCGAGAAAAACGCCGGTGCGGCGAGGTGCGCAGGGTCGACCTGCGGGACCAGCCGCACCCGCGTAGCAGAGCTTAGAACGAGTGCGTAATACCCACACGCGTGACCAGCTGGTTCTGCGTGCTCGACGGATTGAAGCCCGCGATCTGCGCATTCTCGGCCGAACCCGCCGCATGCTGGTACGAGCCCATCGCATAGACTGCGGTGCGCTTCGAGATCGCGTATTGCGTGATCAAGTTGACCTGATGGTACTTCGGCGACTCGTCGCTGGCGTGGTCGAGGCCGTCCGTGAAGGTGTAGCCGACGCCCACGTTGAACGACGGCGTGATGAAATACGTGCCCGAGACTTCGTAGTTCTGGAAGTGCAGGTCGTGGCTGCCGTCGCCGGAGGAGAAGTCGACGTTCGAGTAGTCGAACATCAGCTTCAGGTTGCCGAGCGTGTACGAGGTGCCCGCCGAGAGGATGCCCTGGTAGCGCGCGTTCGCGAGCGCATTGCCATAGACCGCGTTGACGAAGCTGCCGCCGCTGCCGTAGCCGGCAACCGACGTGAACGGATCGTTCACCCGCAGATAGCCCACGCCTGCGCTGAAGGAGCCGAGCGTGTAGGCGGCCGCTGCGCTATAGGAGGCGTTGTTCGAGAACTGGCCGGCCTGGCCGCCGAACGAGTAGTGGCCTTCGACCTGCAGGCCCGCGATCACGGGGCTCACGTACTTGATCGCATTGTTGACCGGGAACCCGTTGTCCAGGTTGTCCATGTCGTTCGGGTGCGAGAAGTACCAGCCGCCGTAGTTGCCGTTCAGCGAATACGGCTCGATCAGGTCGACGGAGGCGTCCCATTGCTTGCCGAGCGTGATCTGCCCGTACTGTTCCGACTTCAGGCCGACATAGGCGTTACGCGAAAAGGCGAGGCCGCCGCCGAGGCCGCCGGTTGCGGCATTGAAGCCGCTTTCGAGCCGGAAGATCGCCGAGAGTCCGCCGCCCAGGTCTTCCGAGCCGTGCACGCCCCAGCGGCTGCCGGCGGGCACGCCGCTTTGCATCTGCACGAGGCGGCCGCCGCTGCCCTTGACGAGCTGGCCGTTGGCGCCGTTGACGACGTTGTTGGCGTAGTCCACGCCCAGGTCGATGATGCCGTACAGCGTGACGCTGCTTTGCGCATGCGCGCCTGCCATGCAGAGGGCGAGCGGCATGGCCGCGAGAATCTTCTTCTTCACGTGTGTCTCCTTGTTCGGGGCCGCGCGGGGCGGCCCCATTCTCTTTCAGGTCTTGGGGGGTAGTGAGGGAATAGCGGGTCTGGGCGAATCAGGTGCCAAGCGACTTCTGGACCTTCGCGGCGACGTCGGCCGGCACCCACGACTTCCACATCTCCGGGTGCTCCTTGAGGAACCTGGTCGCTTCGGTCTGCGCGTCGACCTTATGCTCGGTCATGTCGAGAATGGTCGTGTTGAGGAAATCGATGGGGAAATTCACCTTCGAGAAGAACGTCATTACGTCCGGCTCGGCCTGGTAGAACGGCGTCGAGACGCCGATCTTCAGATGCGAGACCAGATACGACGAAGCGCATTGCTGCGGGCTGTTCTCCGCGCGCAGCGTCTTCCAGCAGGCTTCGTTGAACGGCGGCATCTTCAGCTGGACGAACTTGTATTTGGCCATCAGTGCAGCCGGTTCCCAGTAGTACGTAAGGATCGGCTTGCCGCGCTCGTAGGCCGAGGAAATCGCCGCGTCGAGCGCCGCGCCCGTGCCGGGACGGAAGTTCGTGTAGCTGTCGTCGAGCTTGAGCAGCTTCAGGAGGCGCGTGTTCACGCGCTCGCAATCCCAGCCCGAGGGGCAGTTCAGGAAGCGGCCGCGATCCGGTTCCTCGTCGTCGGTAAAGAGCGCCTTGTACTTCGGCAGGTCGCTCACGGACTGCAGGTCCGGCGCGCTCGCCTTGATGCCGCGCTTGGGGTCGCCGTGGATCACGTAGTCGGGCACGTACCAGCCTTCCTTCGTGCCGCCCGGCAGGGTGTCGCCGACGAGCTTCACCGTGCCCGTCTTTTCCGCGCCCGCGATGATTTCCGAGCGGCCGGTCCATTGCTCGGCCCACACCTGAAGGTCGTTGCGCGAGAGCGCCGTTTCAGTGGCGGCGGTGCTGCCCGGCACGACGTCGGTCTGGCAGCCGTAACCGTTCTTCAGCACGTAGCGCAGGACTTCGCTCGTGAAGCTGCCGCTTTCCCACGTAATGCCGGCGAAGTGGACAGGCTTGCCCGCGCTGCACCAGTTGCCTGCCGCGTGAGCCGGCATGGCGGCCACGGCCAGCGGCGCAGCGAGGCACGCGGCGCGAAGCAGGTGGCTCAGTTGAGTAAAAGTCTTCATGGCATGTCTCCGTTTTATTGAATTCATCGTTCACGCGCTCAAGCAACTGCGAGGAAAGGGCGGGCCCGCCGCGTGCAGCGGTAGCCCGGGAAAGGCTTCAGTCGTAGCGGCTGTCGGTCGCCAGCGTGGCGGCAAGCACGGCTTCGTCCAGTTCGATGCCAAGGCCCGGTGCGCCGCCGAGGTCGATCCAGCCTTCGCTATCGATATCGATGGGATGCGTGAGCGGGAAGTCGCGGCGCTCGGGCGTCCATTCGGGCGGGTCGTACGGGAATTCGACGAAGGGCGCCTGCGTGGCGCCCGCCACGACGTGCAGGTTCGCCGCGAGGCCGATGCCGTTGCCCCACGTGTGCGGCGTGAAGACCCGGCCGCGCGCTTCCACTTGTGTGGCGAGGCGGCGCGCGCCTTCCATGCCGAGCGTGCACACCACGTCGGGCTGATAGACGTCGAGACAGTCGCGTTCCAGCAGCGCCTGAAACTCGTGTGCGTCGCGTGTCATTTCGCCGCCCGCGATGCGCACGCCACTTTCCTGGCGCAAGCGCGCGTGGCCGGCATAGTCGCCGCGATGCAGCGGCTCTTCGACCCAGTACACGCGATAGCGCTCGAGCTGGCGGATCACGGCGAGGGCTTCGTCGGCGCTCCACGGCGCCTGGGTATCCCACGGCATGCGCCAGCCCTGATTGCAGTCGACCATCAGTTCGATGTCCTCACCTGCGGCTTCGCGCACGGCGGCGAGCGCGGCGAGATCGTCGGCGAGACTCGGGCGGCCGAAGCGCACCTTCAGCGCGGGAAAACCGCGCGCCACGCAATGCGCGGCCCACTGCGCCATGCCCTCCAGGGTGCGATGCACACCCGAGGACGCATAGGCGCGCACCCGCTGCGAGCGACCGCCCGCCATCTGCCAGCACGCTTCGCCGCGGATCTTGCCGGCGAGATCCCAGAGCGCGACGTCGAGCGGCCACAGGCGTCCGGCGTGGAAGCTCACGTTATCGATCACGGCCGAATGACGGGCGAGGTCGAGGGGATCGGTGCCGATGAAGAGGTGACGGTAGTCGTCGAAGCCGTACATGGCGTCGCCGGAACCGAAGCCCACGCGGCCTTCGGTATCTTCGACGCGCACGATGGTGGCGGGAAACGCGTGGCGGGGGCGGCTGTCCCACGAGGCCGGGAACGGCGGCACGAGCGGCAGGCGGTGATGGCTGACGGTGATGCGGGCGATGCGGTTCGTCATGATTGTGTGCCGCTGGCCGGGCGCTGGGGCGCGCCGGACTGCGTATCGGTCTCCATGTCTCCACAGCCGGTCAAGGCGTTACGGCATGCTAGAGGGTCGATTGGCAGGGCTCAATGAAGTCAATTGAAGTAAATGACAGCCTTCAATTCTGCGGATTGGGGGTGATAATTGATGGCATTGGCGTGCGCGAGCATCGCGCCTCCGAGACTCCGGGAAAACACCATGAACGGTTGGCTGCCCACATTGCCCCGCAGCAACGAACCCAAATACCGGGCTATTGCGCAGGCTTACGCGCAGGCGATCCGCGGCGGCCAGATGCTGCCGGGCGAAAAACTGCCTGCGCACCGGCTGCTGGCGAAGAAATTGAGGGTCACGACAGGCACGGTCAGCCGGGCCTATGCGGAGCTCGAGCGCTGCGGGATGGTCGTCGCGCGCGTGGGCGACGGCACCTACGTGGCCGAGCCCGATGCCGACGGACAAGGCCTTGGCCTCGCCGGCGAACCGGCTCGCCTTGCGACGCCGCAGCCAGAAGCGCTGGCGGCTGCCGCGGGCAATGGCGCTGCCGTCAACGGGGCGGGCGTGACGCTCGCGGGTCGGCCGATCGACCTCGGCCAGAACGTTCCGATTCCCACCGACGAGGCCCGTTTGCTGAGCGCCACCCTGCGCGAACTGGCGGCGGACGAGCGCCTCTCAGGCGAATTGCTGCTCTACCAGCCCGAGGGCGGCAGGCGCTCGCATCGCGAAGCCGGTGCCCGCTGGTTCGCGCGCATGGGCGCGCCGGGGCCGGCCGAGCGCGTACTCGTCACGCAGGGCGCCCAGCATGGTCTGGCTTGCGTGCTGCGCGCGGTGCTGCGCCCGGGCGATACGATTTTTGCCGAGGCGCTCAGCTACCCGGGCATCGTCGCGCTGGCGCGGCAATTGCGGCTGAATCTGGTGGGCATCGAAATCGACGACGAAGGGATCGTGCCGGCGGCTCTCGAACGCGCATGCCAGTTGCTCGCGCCGCGCGCGCTCTTTTGCGTGCCGACGCTGCATAACCCCACCACGGCGACGCTTTCGGAGGCACGTCGCGTTGCGATTGCCGATATCGCGGTGCGTCATAACCTCGTGGTGATCGAAGATCTCGTGCCGGCCGCGCTGCTCGACGCGCCGCCCGTGCCCATCGCCGCGCGTCTGCCGGAGCAGGGCATCGTGATCAGCAGTCTTTCGAAGGCGGTCGCGCCGGGCTTGCGGATCGGCTACGTGCAGGCGCCGCAGGACTGGGTGGGCAAGATCCTCGCGGTGATCCGCAGCGACTGCTGGATGACGGCGCCGCTCTCGGCGGAAATCGCCGCGCGCTGGATTGCGGGCGGCGAGATCGACCGGCTGATCGCGCAGCAGCGTACGAGCATCGACGCGCGTCAGGCCGTGGCCGCCGAAGTGCTGGACGGCGCGGCGTATCGCAGCGATCCGGCGAGCCCGCACCTCTGGCTGCCGCTTGCCGAGCCGTGGCGCGCGGCGGAATTCGCGACGGCCTTGCGGCATGCGGGCGTGCTCGTGAAGACGGCGGACAGCTTCGTGATCGGCCGCGGATCGGCGCCGCATGCGGTGCGCCTGAGCTTGAGCGGCGCGCGCAGTGAAGAGGCCTTACGCGAGGGGCTCGCGCATCTGGCGCGGACGTTGCGCAACGGGCCAGAGGGGTTGTATTCGGCGTGAGGGGGCAGCCCCGAAGAAGACGCCTGAAGTGCGGAAGCGCTCTCAAGCCTTTGCGCTTAAGTGTCGTTTAAGTGTCGTTCGCCACAGTAGGGCTCGACTCCATCGCGAGTCACGTCCTTTCGAAGCGAGATGGATCAAAGGAGGTAAGCACATGCGATTCCGCACGGTTTTCACTGCTGGCGCCATTGCGCTGGCTCCGGCGCTGGCGCTGGCCGACCAACCCGTTACGGTGCGCGTCAACGGGCAGCTCATTCCGGTTCAGGAAAACACTCATATCGTCCAGACGGCGGCAGGCCCGGCGCGTGTCAGCAGCTGGAGCTGGCACAGCCCCGATGGCAGCTCCACCCTGCAGATGATGAGCAGCTCGGGTGGCGCGCCGCCGGAGTGGACGCAGCATCAGATGTTGGCGATGAAGTCCCAGATGCAGTTGATGCAAACGCAGATGCGTATGGCTCAGGCCCAGATCATGCATCTGCAACAGGCCGCGCTGGCGGGCGGGACGGTCGTTCCGGCGCCGTTGCCGGTGATGTTCGCGACGCCCGCATGGGCCGTGAGCGGCGGCCCGGTTCTTGTGGTCGAGCCGGCGGGCGCATCGGCGCCTGCGGTGGCGCCGGCTTCCGTGAAAGAGTCTCAACGCCCGGCGTGAAAATCTAGCGCCTTCTCAGGGCCGCCGGTTCTCGGCGGCCTGTTTCCACTGTTTTTGCCGTTCTTTAAAGTATTTAGTAGGCCAAATCGGGACGCGCCCGATTACCTGGGCACTAATCAGCGCGACGCGCTATAGGTCGTGGCCGAAAAGATCGAGCCACTGCGGCTATCACTCCGGATTCCTCGCGGGCGCCTCAGGCGAATCCGCGTTCTGCGTGCCGAGGCCCATCTCGAACGCCCATTGAAAAAGCTGCGCGTCGCGCTCGATGCCGAGCTTGCGCAGCGCCGACATCTTCTGCGCGCTGACGGTCTGCTTGGTGCGGTGAAGGTGTGCGGCGATGCTGTCGATGCTCATGCCGGAAATATAGAGCCGGACGACCTCCGCTTCGCGCTTCGACAGCGAATCGAGCGCGCCGGTGGACGAGGCCTCCTTGTTCTGCCGAAGCATCACCCTCGAAGCCAGATCGTAGCTTGGCGAAATGTACTGTGCGCCTGTATGGACGGCATGGATGGCGGAAATCAATCGCCCGGCATCGTCGATCTTGTTCAGCACGGACCGCACGCCGATCCGCATCATCTCGTTCGCAATGGCGGGATTCGTGATGGCGGTGAACACGATGATCTTCAGATCCGGATAGCGCCTGCGCAGAAACGACAGCAGTTGCATGCCGTCGCCGTATTCGCCGCCCGGCATGGCGTAGTCCGTCACGAGCACGTCGATCCGGATGCGGTCCAGGATCTCCATCAGCTCGGTCGAGTTGTGCGTCATACCCACCAGTTTGATGGTCCCGACATTCGAAATTTCGTGCTTGATGCCGCTGAGCAACAACGGGTGATCGTCCACGAGCACGACGTTGATTTTTGCAATGGCCATGGCTGCGTGTCCTTTTGCCAGCGAAGCTGATGATCGAGAAGTGCTGCTGATTTTATGAGATTTATCCTTATTCAAAATCAGACTGGTGCGGATGCTGGTGGATATTGATCGTACTGGTCCGAATCCGTGGCATACGCAGCATTCCACGGCACCCCTTCGCTTTTCTGTAGCACCTGAATAAGACTTCAAACAAGGAGTCGCGCGCTGTCGATTATCTGATTCGTCATAAAGCCCGTTTTTATCTATGTGACCTGTCTGAAAAACAGGCGCTTCTTCACACCCGTCGATGGGGTCTGCCGATAATCCGCCTCGCCGTCTTCCGATCCGGGCGGATTGATGTTTATACGGATCGATTCTTTCCGTCAATCCGGACTTCTGAACATCATGCCGTTTCTCCACCAGGCCCAGCTCATTCGTTTCCGGCGCTATCAGCGACTGCTGGCGTATGGCGCGGGCGTCGTTATCACGGCGTTGATCCTGTTCGCGCTGCAACTCGAAGTGCGCTCGCAGGTGCGCGCGGCGCTGGTAGAGCGGCAGAAGGACTTCATCGTCGACAAGAGCCTCGTGCTGAGCGAGATCGGCTCGAGAGAGGCGGCGCTGCGGTACGCGGTGGTGAGCGCGGAGCTCGCGTGGCAGGAGAAGGTGGAGATCGATCACGCCGACGTCGTGCGGTTTCGCGCGAGTGGGGGTGAAATGACCTTCCAGCCGAGTCGGGCGGTCACGCCCCAGTTCGTTTTCGTGACGGGACATTCTCGTGCCACCGATAGCGAGATCCGGCGTTATCTCGGTATGGCTGCGCAACTGGCTCATACGGCCACGGAAAGTTCGCTTTTGCGCGGAGAGACGTTGACCGGCTATTACTATAGTACACGTCGGGATTTTGCAGCGCTGATTCCCGCGCCGGTGGATGCCGACGGAACTTCGCGTTCCGTATTGTCCGACCGCGACACGCTCATCCGTGCACTCGAATCCGGGATCGAGCCCGAGCGCCTCGGCACCCCGGGCCGCCCTGATGCGCCTGTGCTGCGCTGGCTTGCGCCATCCACGAGCCCGTTGAACGGGCAGCCCGTGGTGCGTCTCGCCGCGGCGGCGCTGGACGACAACGACCCGTTCGCCGTCTTCGTAACCGAATACACGCCGCAGTCCTTGCTGCAGCCTGTTGCGGTCAATGCGATGAACGGTTCCTTCCTGCTTATGACAGAAGATCGAAAAATTCTGGCAGTGCGGGAGGGGGGCGATGTCGACAGCGCTCAGGTCGAGCGCATTCTTCGCGTGACGGACTACCCGAAGTCCGACGTCTCCGTGCACCCTACGCTGCTCAAAGGCAGCCTCGGGACCTTCGTGATCGGCGACAAGCTTGGCGAGACGGGCTGGACGCTCGTCTTCGCGTTTTCCTGGTACGACGTGCTCGCAGGCGTGGCCACGCAACTCGTGGCCGCTACGGTTGCGGCGCTGGCGACCATTGCTGCGCTATGGATAACACTGTTGCTGTTCAATCGACGGGTATTCCGGCCGGTGTACGAGCAGTCGCAGCGGGTGTTCGACAGCGAGCAGCTGAGCCGCACGCTGATCGAGATGGCGCCGGTGGGGCTGGGGCTGATCGCATGCGACGATGCGCGGCCGCTGCTCAGCAGTCCGATGATGGAGTCGCTGGCGTCGCAGGCGCAGTTTGCCGGCACCACGCTGCCGGCGGAGCTGGTGCGCCTGCATGACCGCCAGGCACGGCGGGGCGTGGCGCAGTTCGACCTGTCGGTGAGCACGGCGCAGGACCCGGAAGTGGACCTGTCGGTGAGCATGGCGCAGGCGCGCTACCAGGGTCGTGCGGTGCTGGTGACGGTATTCACGGACGTGACGGCGCGCAAGCAGCTCGAGCGGCGCCTGCGCGAGGCGAGGCAGGCGGCCGACGGGGCGAGTGCGGCGAAGTCGGCCTTTCTCGCGACGATGAGTCACGAGATCCGCACGCCGCTGAACGCAATGATGGGTAACCTGGAGCTGCTGGGTTACTCGGGGCTGAACGCGCAGCAGCAGGACCGTCTGTCGACGATCCGGCAGTCGTCGGAGGGGCTGCTCGCGGTGATCAGCGACGTGCTGGACTTCTCGAAGATCGAGGCCGGGGAGATGGCGCTGGAGCGCCTGGTGTTCGCGGTGGTGCCAGTGCTGGAACGCACGCTGGGGCTGTTCGCACCGGTGGCGCGGGCGAAGGGGCTCGGTCTCCATGCGGTCATCGGGTGCGCGCCGGAGCAGACCGTGCTGGGGGATCCGACGCGTCTGGGGCAGATCGTGAACAACCTGATGGGCAATGCGATCAAGTTCACGGCGGCGGGCAGGGTGACGCTGCGGGCGGCGATTGTCGACGGGGATCTGGTGGTGTCGGTGGAGGACACGGGCATCGGTCTGACGGGGGAGCAGCAGGCGGGCCTGTTCCAGGCGTTCGCGCAGGCGGACCGCACGATCAGCCGGCGCTTTGGCGGCACGGGGCTGGGCCTGGCGTTGTGCCAGCGTCTGGCGCAGGCGATGGGCGGCACGATCGGGGTGGAGAGCGAGTCCGGCGCGGGCAGCCGTTTCACGCTGCGGCTGCCGGCCGGTCAGCCATCGCGTGAAGCGGACAGGATGTTTGCGGACGAGCGGCGAGCGGTGGTCTTCGTGTCAGGTGAGCGCGAGTGGCATGAGGCGGTGGTGCCGCATCTGCGGGCGTGGGGGCTGGAGGTCAGGGCATACCGGCAGGCACGGGAGGTTGAGCCGGAGGTGGCGGGGTCGGCGTGCGGCATCGTGCTGTGCGGTGAAGGCGCCACGGGCGAGGCGGCGGAGGCGGAGAACCGGCTGGTGGAGGTGGGGCTGTGGGTGGTGACGGCGGGGGCGGAGGGGCCGTGGGAGCCGAGGCGTTTTGGACGGATGATCGACGTGACGGGTTACTCGGTGGTGGCACTGGCGCGGGCCCTGCGCATGGCGGTGCTGGGCGAGGCCGGGGAGGGGCAGCGGGTTTCGTCGGAGACGCAGGGCGTGTCGCGTTCGCTGTCAGTGCTGGTGGCGGAGGACAACGTGGTGAACCGGGAGCTGTTCGTGGAGCAGCTGGCGTTGCTGGGGTGCGATGCGCGGGTGGTGGGCAGTGGCGAGGCGGCGCTGGGGGTATTGGGAGCGAAGCGGTGGGACGTGGTGCTGACGGACCTGAACATGCCGGGGATGAGTGGCTACGAGCTGGTGGCGCAGATTCGTGCGCGGCGCGGGGATCTGCCGGTGGTGGCGGTGACGGCGCAGGCGACGCTGGAGGAGCGTGATCGCTGCAAGGCGGCGGGGATGGCGCGGATGGTGACGAAGCCGCTGTCGCTGGGTGGGTTGCGGGCGGTGCTGGAGGAGGTGACGGGGGGCGGGGTTGGCCAGGCGGGGCCGGGTGTGTCTGACGAGGTGGTGGGAGTGCTGGGCGGGCGGCAGTTGCCTGCGCATCTGGTGGAGACGTTCCGGGAGGCAAGCGAGGTGTCGTTGGCGGTCATTGAAGAGGCGCTGTGCGGTGGCGAGACGGAGCGCCTGCTGGCAGAACTGCATACGCTCAAGGGAATGCTGGGGGTATTCGGGGCGCACGACCTTGGGCGCCGCTGCGAACGCTTTGAGCGAGTCGTCGAAATCCACGGGACGGCCCGTTTCGATGGGACTGCATTCACGGCGTTTGCATCCGAGGTTCGCGAATTGGGGCAGAACGAAGCGGTGACCTGAACGCGGGTAAGGCTCGACGGGCGCCTGCATTGCATTGCCGGACGTTCGCGAGCAGTATTTGGAACCAGAGTGGATTTGAACGCCCGCAAGGCGCGCGCTCCCGATGGGCGGGCCACGGCGCCATCGCGGCTCTCACAGCGTGTCCAATCCCGCAGGTAACCCAATGACCGACATAAGACGGCGTGGACTTTCCGAGCGCATCCGGCATAGCCAGAATCTTCTTCTGTTCGGCGGCGGCATTATTGTCACGATCGTCGTCATCGTCGCGTTCGTGATCGATTCGGTCACGATGGTCCACGCCTATCTTCAGCAGCTTCGCCACGACTGGACCCTCGACGCACAGCGTGTGGTTCAGTACAACGCCAGCTATGGCGTCTATTTCCGCAACAATCTGCTCAACCTTCAGGCGGCGTGGAATGGCGGTGCCACGGCGAGCCCCGAAACGCTCAAGGCACTGGAGCAGTCGGGCGGCCAACTGGTGCTGCGCGATGACCCAAACATGCGCCCTGTCCTCATCATGGTGCCGGAGGGCGGCCCGCTACCGGTCCTTGCTAGCCGATACGTCGGTCTCGCGGAAAAGACTGCCGGACCTGTGACCATCCCACGTCGCGACATAATCGGGGTGACTAATTACTTTATTGCAGTTGATCGTGATATCGCGTTGCTGTCGCTTGTGCGCTGGCCCGTAAGCCAGCAGGTGGGCGCGAGAATTGCCGACCGGGCTGCCCTCATCCGCGCACTGGCCTTCGATGGCGACACGCCCTTGATTGCACACGGAGCACGGTCGAGCGACGCGCGCCCGGATGTTCCGGCGGTGCGATGGCTGCGGCCCTTTACCGATCCGCTAACAGGCGAGCGTGTGGTGCGGGCCACGGCCTTCCTGCAGGACGCAAAACAGAACGTGATTGGCCTGGTGGTCGGAGAGATTTTGGTATGGAGGCTTCTGGATAGCGTCCCGACTGCGCACTACGACGGGCAGTTCTTCATCGTGGCGCAGGACGGCGCGACGATCGCGAGTACGCTGCAGCGTTCCGATGTGCGTCCGGCTGACACTTCCGTGATTCGCCGCGCGCTGCAAGTCGATCCGGAGGACGAATACGGTTCCCTGGTGGACGGTATGTACGTATTGCGGACGAAATACGGCGATACAGGATGGACGATCGTGTATGCAGAGCCATGGCAGCAGATGGCCAGGGTTCTCGCGCCCCAGCTCCTCGTGAGCACGGGGACGATGCTCTGCATTCTGGCTGCGCTATGGATAACGCTGTTGCTCTTCAACCGGCGGGTATTCCGGCCGGTGTACGAGCAGTCGCAACGGGTGTTCGACAGCGAGCAGCTGAGTCGCACGCTGATCGAGATGGCGCCGGTGGGGCTGGGTCTGATCGCATGCGACGATGCGCGGCCGCTGCTCAGCAGTCCGATGATGGAGTCGCTGGCGTCGCAGGCGCAGTTCGCCGGCACCACGCTGCCGGCGGAGCTGGTGCGCCTGCATGACCGCCAGGCACGGCGTGGCGTGGCGCAGTTCGACCTGTCGGTGAGCACGGCGCAGGACCCGGAAGTGGACCTGTCGGTGAGCATGGCGCAGGCGCGCTACCAGGGTCGTGCGGTGCTGGTGACGGTATTCACGGACGTGACGGCGCGCAAGCAGCTCGAGCGGCGCCTGCGCGAGGCGAGGCAGGCGGCCGACGGGGCGAGTGCGGCGAAGTCGGCCTTTCTCGCGACGATGAGTCACGAGATCCGCACGCCGCTGAACGCAATGATGGGCAACCTGGAGCTGCTGGGTTACTCGGGGCTGAACGCGCAGCAGCAGGACCGTCTGTCGACGATCCGGCAGTCGTCGGAGGGGTTGCTCGCGGTGATCAGCGACGTGCTGGACTTCTCGAAGATCGAGGCCGGGGAGATGGCGCTGGAGCGCCTGGTGTTCGCGGTGGTGCCGGTGCTGGAGCGTACGCTGGGGCTGTTCGCACCGGTGGCGCGGGCGAAGGGGCTCGGTCTCCATGCGGTCATCGGGTGCGCGCCGGAGCAGACCGTGCTGGGGGATCCGACGCGTCTGGGGCAGATCGTGAACAACCTGATGGGCAATGCGATCAAGTTCACGGCGGCGGGCAGGGTGACGCTGCGGGCGGCGATTGTCGACGGGGATCTGGTGGTGTCGGTGGAGGACACGGGCATCGGTCTGACGGGGGAGCAGCAGGCGGGCCTGTTCCAGGCGTTCGCGCAGGCGGACCGCACGATCAGCCGGCGCTTTGGCGGCACGGGGCTGGGCCTGGCGTTGTGCCAGCGTCTGGCGCAGGCGATGGGCGGCACGATCGGGGTGGAGAGCGAGTCCGGCGCGGGCAGCCGTTTCACGCTGCGGCTGCCGGCCGGTCAGCCATCGCGTGAAGCGGACAGGATGTTTGCGGACGAGCGGCGAGCGGTGGTCTTCGTGTCAGGTGAGCGCGAGTGGCATGAGGCGGTGGTGCCGCATCTGCGGGCGTGGGGGCTGGAGGTCAGGGCATACCGGCAGGCACGGGAGGTTGAGCCGGAGGTGGCGGGGTCGGCGTGCGGCATCGTGCTGTGCGGTGAAGGCGCCACGGGCGAGGCGGCGGAGGCGGAGAACCGGCTGGTGGAGGGGGGGCTGTGGGTGGTGACGGCGGGGGCGGAGGGGCCGTGGGAGCCGAGGCGTTTTGGGCGGATGATCGACGTGACGGGCTATTCGGTGGTGGCGCTGGCGCGGGCCCTGCGCATGGCGGTGCTGGGCGAGGCCGGGGCGGGGCAGCGGGTTTCGTCGGAGACACAGGGCGTGTCGCGTTCGCTGTCAGTGCTGGTGGCGGAGGACAACGTGGTGAACCGGGAGCTGTTCGTGGAGCAGCTGGCATTGCTGGGGTGCGATGCGCAGGTGGTGGGCAGTGGTGAGGCGGCGCTGGGGGTATTGGGAGCGAAGCGGTGGGACGTGGTGCTGACGGACCTGAACATGCCGGGGATGAGCGGTTACGAGCTGGTGGCGCAGATTCGTGCGCGGCGCGGGGATCTGCCGGTGGTGGCGGTGACGGCGCAGGCGACGCTGGAGGAGCGTCATCGCTGCGAGGCGGCGGGGATGGCGCGGATGGTGACGAAGCCGCTGTCGCTGGGTGGGCTGCGGGCGGTGCTGGAGGAGGTGGCGGGAGGCGGGGTTGGCCAGGCGGGGCCGGGTGCGTCTGACGAGGCGGCGGGTGTGCTGGGCGGGCGGCAGTTGCCTGCGCATCTGGTGGAGACGTTCCGGGAGGCGCGCGACGCATCGCTGCAGGTGATCGGGGACGCGTTGGCGCGCGGGGAAGAGAATCGGGTATTGGCCGAGTTGCATACGCTCAAGGGAATGCTGGGGGTGTTCGGGGCGCATGAGCTGGCGCGCCGCTGCGAGGGCTTCGAGCGTGATATCGCGGACAACGGGCTCGCTGGGTTCGACACGGTTTCCTATGCGACGCTCGTAGTGCAGGTGCAGTCGTTCGCCTGATCCATCAAGCGGCCGCGCCTTCCTGCGGGAAATGTTCTCTAACCTTCGTGTGGCACGGTATCGCCTCTCTCCTGCCGTCACTCATCGCTGCAAGTTTGTCTCCCCAAGAATCTGACCAGTCTGATGCGAATATCTGACCGATCGAATTTTGCAGAGCGACGGTCGTAAGCACAATAACGCTCACGAATGCTGGGCAATCAGGGCGGGATTTCGTTGGCATTTTATTTAAATAAATAGGATGACGAACGAATTATCCATATGGCGAAGCGATTCCACGAATCCTGATTGATCGTTGAGTGGTTTTCTTGTCAATGTGTTAACGAATTCGTCTGGCGTGTAGTGTGGATCGCGCCGCGTGGAAGGTGTCTTATGAAACAGGTCGATTCTGCTGGTATCGGGGGCAACGCCGCACGCGTGGGGCTGCACGCGGCAGCGTCCATGAAAAAGCCGAACTACGATATCTACCTGCGAAATCCGGACGAACTGCTGGCCTTGGCCCGCGTAAAGCGATTGAGCGCCCAGTGGACCGAAGTGGACGAGATCATCGATGTTGCACTCGGCAAGTTCCCGCAACACGTAGGCATTCTCGTTGAAGGGGCGCGCTGTGGGCTTCTCCGCGGCGACCTCTCCAGGGCGCATATGTGGTTTTCACGCGCATGGGATGTGGGTTCGCCGGAGCAGCCGTGGGTCGTCGAATGGATCGATGTCATGGTCCAGCTGGGGTATATCGATCTCGCTCTGCACGTCGCCAGCGGACATTGCCGAAGTGGATGCGTACGTGTCGAAAGCTGGTTCTGGCTCGGGTACGTCCTCCACCTCGAGGGGCGCGTACGCGAGGCGCTCGACGCCTATCACAGGTGCCACCGCACGCTGCCGCGTCGCCCGCTACTGCGCAACAACATGGCAGCTGCGTATCTGGAACTGGGGGAGTTTTCTCTCGCGCAGGACCTTCTCGAAGAGGCGCTCGCGGAAAATCCGGCAGACGCCGTAGCGTGGACGAATCTGGCCACGACGTTGCTCAAATGCGGCAAGCCAAGTCCTGCGCTCAATGTGGCTGAGCGCGCGCTCGAGCTTGCGCCTGACTATCCCGGCGCGCTGCAAACCCACTCGCATGTGCTCAAGGAAATGGGGCGTACCCGCGATGCCCTCGTGTCGATAGAGCGCGCGTATGCGCTGAAGGCCAACGATGCCTCGATCCAGTGGTCGCTCGCCACGCTGCAACTTGCGACTGGCGACTACGAGCGTGGTTGGGGCAATTACGAATCGCGCTGGCACGGCGCCAGGGAACTGCGTAACAAGGCCCCCGATCTGCCAGTTCCGTTCTGGAACGGCCAGAGCCTGGCGGGGAAAACGCTCTTTGTATGGAGCGAGCAGGGTTATGGCGACGTGCTGCAGTTCGTTCGCTTCATACGGCCTCTGGCGGAGCGTGCGCGACGCGAGGGCGGCAAGGTCATTTTTGCCACGTTTGATCCGCTTGTGGACTTGCTGTCGCGCTCGCTCGATGGGTACGTCGATGCAGTGCTGTCTTCGACGTCTCAGTTTCCCTCCGTCGCAAACTACCACGTATCGCTCGGCAGCGTTCCCGGGTTGCTAGGCATTGGGGGCGAAGATCTGATTCGTTTCGCTTCGCCCTATCTGAAAGCAGACGGGAACGAAGTCTCGCGTTGGAACGTGTCTCGCGTGGCCGGCGGCGAGGCTTTGAACGTGGGGTTGGTCTGGACTGAAAGCCTGGACCATCAGCGTAACGCGATGCTGGAAGTGAGTCCGCTGGAATACGCGAAGGCATTCACGGGTTTGAGCGGCGTGCGGTTCTTTAGTCTGCAAAAGGACGCCGAAGAGGATGTGCACAAGATGCAGGCGGCCGGCTTGTCGATTCAGGACGACACCGGGCAGCTTGCGAGCTTTGACGACACGGCAGCGTATGTAGCCGGGCTCGACCTTGTGATTACGGCGTCTACGTCGGTTGCCCATCTGGCGGGCGGGTTGGGCAAGCCCGTGTGGTTGTTGCTCGACACGAATCCGCATTGGGCATGGATGACCGGCAGGAGTGATAGCCCATGGTACCCGGCGACGCGGTTGTTTCGACAAGACACGTATGGCGTGTGGGCGCCGGCGTTGGTTGCTGTCAAAAGGGATCTGGAGGCGGCCGTTGAAGCAGGAAAGTCGATCCACCATCGCTGAAAATTCTACGAAGCAAAATAATTTCTTGATTCGGAGTCGAAATGAAAGGTGATTCGATAGGGTGCGATTATCGGATGTTGTTCGAAGAATTACGAAGAGCATGGGGCGGATGTCAGCGGATGGGGGAGTCTTTTGGTTTAACCGATTTTCCACTTGCGCCGTATGGTGAACCGTATTGTGCGGTTCATCGATCTGTAGTGGTGGTCTTGTGATCGCGCGCGAAGAGGTTGGGAGTGAAGATCCAGAGCACGCTGGATTCGCTTCCGATCGTGATTTGGTTGCCGGATTGACGGTGCACGAAATGCTTTTGGGCTTTGCTGGTTTAAGTCAGAAAGATCGGGACAATTTTCTCTCTTCGCTTAATGAATTTCTCGTGTGCTCGCCGCAACGCCGCCGAAAGGTTGTCGCGGCGTGGAGGGGGCTTTGTGACAGTCAGACGGACCTATGACAGAAAATGAGTGTGATGAAGGTCGGTAACACTCCATAGCCCAGTTCTCTAACCCGCCGCCCCCCGAAACCACCCACTCTCAACTCCTGCCGTCTCTTGAATTTCAGTCCAATCAGACATTGCGTTCTGACTGGTCAGATGTCTTGGCAGGATTGCGATCTTCATAATTTCTTCCGTTGGAACGTGAAAGAAATCCAGAAGGATGCGGGTGTTGATTTCGTTTCTCGGATACGTCTGAGGATATCAAAAGACGATAAATCGAACCGCTTTCATCGGGTTTGAGGGCGCTGTGTATTTTTATTTTTTGAATGTGATGGGTTAAATAAATTCTATTTTCACATTTGTTAAATTGATTTATATGGAAGTCAATTGGCGATGATTGTGGAAGTGGATTTTCATCTGAATATTCCGAATCGGAAGTCGCCTTTCTGAAAGCGGGATCGTTTTTTTTAAATAGTATCAGGATTGAATTCCTCATGAACAAGTCATATCGAACACTTTGGAATGAAACGTCACAGACGTGGGTTGCTGCCCCCGAAACTGCGACGGGTCGTAAGAAGAGCAAAACCAGTGCGGTTTTGTCGGAAGGCACCAGTGCAGCAGGAAAATCGGCTGGCGAGGCGGTCAACGGGATTGCCGTCTCGGGACTAGCAAAGGCGTGCAGTAAGTGCGGTTCAAGCAAAAAATTGGCATCGCTTGTCGCCACGAGTACGGCATTCATGGGACTCACTGGCGCAGGAGTTGCAGGATTGGTGTATGCGCCAAACGCCATGGCGGATAACTGGTCTTCCGTTTGTTCGGCCGACGGCACGGCTTATCAGACATACAGCGGTAATGGCTATGGCGCGGGCGGAATTGCGACACATGACTGTGCTGTGGGCGGCGGAAGAATTGTGAGCTGGGCCGGTGGTGAAACAACGGGTACTGGCGGTTACTGGACTGCCCTAAATGCGAACAACACGCAGCTTGTTGTGGACGGAGATTTAGGTAAGATTTTTTTCCGGGCGGGCGGCGCAGGCGGAAACGTTATGGCGATGTCGAACGCCAGCAATGGTGTGCTGCTGTCGGGTGTCGCCAACGGAGCGATAAACAGCACCAGCACTGACGCTGTCAATGGTCAGGAGCTGTATCAGGCTGCTCTGGGCGGCTTTTACCACTCGGTGAATGATGGCGATACTGGCATGGCCAACCAGCTGAACGACGGCGCCACGGCTCTGTACGCTCAGGCGGACGGCGTCGCAGCGAGCGCGACCGCGAGCCAGGCGGCTGCGATGGGTTACAACGCTACGGCGTCGGGCGCATCCTCGCTCGCGCTGGGCAGCGGTGCGCATGCGGTCAATGACAACGACGTTGCGCTGGGCTCGAACGCTACGACGTCTGCCGCGCAGGCTGTCACGAGCGCCGCCGTCGGCGGTACCACTTACACGGGCTTCGCGGGTACGAATCCGACCAGCGTGGTTAGCGTGGGCGCCGCAGGCGCCGAGCGCCAGATCACAAACGTGGCAGCGGGCCAGATCTCGGCCACCAGTACCGATGCTATCAACGGCTCGGAACTGTACGCGGTGGCTTCGACGTCCAACAGTTCGATCGCGTCGCTCTCGACGGGCGCAGCGTCGCTGTCGACCGGCATGAACACGTTCAACAGCAGTGTGGCCTCGCTTTCGACGGGCATGTACACGTTCGACAGCAGCATCTCCTCGCTGTCGACGGGTGTTGGTTCGATCTCGACGGGTCTGTCGACAACCGAAAATACGGTGGCGAACCTGTCGAGCAGCGTGAGCACGAACACGAGCGGTATCGCTTCGCTTTCGACGGGCATGGGCTCGATTTCCACGGGCCTGAGCACGGCTGAAAGCAATGTGGCGTCGGTGTCGACGGGCCTGTCGACGACGAATAGCACGGTGGCGAATCTTTCGAGCAGCGTGAGCACGAACACGAGCGGCATCGCTTCGCTGTCGACGGGAGTGGGCTCGATTTCCACGGGTCTGAGCACGGCTGAAAGCAATGTGGCGTCGGTGTCGACGGGTCTGTCGACGACGAATAGCACGGTGGCGAACCTGTCGAGCAGCGTGAGCACGAACACGAGCGGCATTGCCTCGCTGTCGACGGGCATGAGCACGACCAACAGCAACGTGGCATCGCTGTCGACGGGCGTGGGCTCGATCTCGACGGGTCTGAGCACGGCCGAAAGCAACGTGGCGTCGCTGTCCACCGGTGTGGGTTCGATCTCGACGGGCCTGTCGACGACGAACAGCACGGTGGCGAATCTTTCGAGCAGCGTGAGCACGAACACGAGCGGCATCGCCTCGCTGTCGACTGGAATGAGCACGACCAACAGCAACGTGGCGTCACTGTCGACGGGCGTGGACTCGATCTCGACGGGCCTGTCGACGACGAACAGCACGGTAGCGAATCTTTCGAGCAGCGTGAGCACGAACACGAGCGGCGTCGCCTCGCTGTCGAGCGGCATGAGCACGACCAATAGCAATGTGGCGTCGCTGTCCACGGGGTTGAGCACGACGCAAAGCGCGATCAGTGGCATCTCGAACGGTACGACCGGTCTCGTGCAGCAAGTCGGTGGCATTGACCCGAGCAACGGCAATGCGATTACCGTTGGCGCGAACACGGGTGGTTCCGTCGTGAATTTTGCCAACGCGAGCGGTCAGACCCGCACGTTGACTAATGTATCGCAGGGCGCAGTGACTGCGTCGAGCACCGACGCAGTCAACGGCTCGCAGCTCTACCAGACGAACCAGAATGTCTCGCAAAACGCAAACGACATCGCTGCGCTGACCACGCAGGTGAACAGTGGCGGCCTTGGCCTGGTGCAGCAGGATACGACCACTCAGAACCTGACGGTGGGCAAGAACACGAACGGTTCGACGGTGGATTTCACTGGCACTGCGGGTTCGCGTGTCCTCACAGGCGTTGCGCCGGGACAAATCAATGCGACGAGCACTGACGCAGTCAACGGTTCGCAGATGTACACGCTGTCGACTTCGACCTCCACGGGTATCGCATCGATGTCGACGGGTCTGTCGACGACGAACAGCACGGTAGCGAATCTCTCGAGCAGCGTGAGCACGAACACGAGCGGCATCGCTTCGCTGTCGACGGGCATGAGCACGACCAACAGCAACGTGGCCTCGCTGTCCACGGGTGTTGGTTCGATCTCGACGGGTCTGAGCACGGCCGAAAGCAATGTGGCGTCGATGTCGACGGGTCTGTCGACGACGAACAGCACGGTGGCGAATCTTTCGAGCAGCGTGAGCACGAACACGAGCGGTATCGCTTCGCTGTCGACGGGCATGAGCACGACCAACAGTAACGTGGCATCGTTGTCCACGGGCGTGGGTTCGATCTCGACGGGTCTGAGCACGGCCGAAAGCAATGTGGCGTCGATGTCGACGGGTCTGTCGACGACGGATAGCACGGTAGCGAATCTCTCGAGCAGCGTGAGCACGAATACGAGCGGTATCGCTTCGCTGTCGACGGGTATGAGCACGACCAACAGCAACGTGGCCTCGCTGTCGACGGGGGTGGGTTCGATCTCGACGGGTCTGAGCACGGCCGAAAGCAATGTGGCGTCGATGTCGACGGGCTTGTCGACGACGAACAGCACGGTGGCGAATCTGTCGAGCAGCGTGAGCACCAACACGAGCGGCATCGCTTCGCTGTCGACGGGTATGAGCACGACCAACAGCAACGTGGTATCGCTGTCCACGGGGTTGAGCACGACGCAGAGCACGATTAACGGTATGGCAAACGGTACGACCGGTCTCGTGCAGCAGTTCGGTGGAATCGATCCGAGCAACGGCAATGCGATCACGGTTGGCGCCAACACGGGTGGTTCCGTCGTGAACTTTGCCAACGCGAGCGGCCAGACCCGCACGTTGACTAATGTATCGCAGGGCGCAGTGAATGCGACGAGCACGGACGCAGTCAACGGTTCGCAGATGTACACGTTGTCGACGTCGACCTCATCGAGTATCGCTTCGATCTCGACCGGTCTTTCGACGACCGACAGCAATGTTGCCTCGTTGTCGACGGGCGTGGGTTCGATCTCGACGGGTCTGTCGACGACTGAAAGCAATGTGGCGTCGTTGTCCACGGGCCTGAGCACAACCGACAGCAATGTGGCGTCGATTTCGACCGGCCTTTCGACGACCGACAGCAATGTTGCCTCGTTGTCGACGGGCGTGGGTTCGATCTCGACGGGTCTGTCGACGACAGAAAGCAACGTGGCATCGTTGTCCACGGGCCTGAGCACGACCGACAGCAATGTTGCCTCGCTGTCGACGGGCGTGGGTTCGATCTCGACGGGGTTGTCGACGACTGAAAGCAACGTGGCATCGTTGTCCACGGGCCTGAGCACAACCGACAGCAATGTGGCGTCGATCTCGACGGGCCTTTCGACGACCGACAGTAATGTTGCCTCGCTGTCGACGGGTGTGGGTTCGATCTCGACGGGTCTGTCGACGACTGAAAGCAACGTGGCATCGTTGTCCACGGGCCTGAGCACGACCGATAGCAACGTCGCGTCGATCTCGACGGGCCTTTCGACGACCGACAGCAATGTTGCCTCGTTGTCGACGGGCGTGGGTTCGATCTCGACGGGTCTGTCGACGACTGAAAGCAATGTGGCATCGTTGTCCACGGGCCTGAGCACGACCGATAGCAACGTCGCGTCGATCTCGACGGGCCTTTCGACGACCGACAGCAATGTTGCCTCGCTGTCGACGGGTGTGGGTTCGATCTCTACGGGGCTGAGCACGACCGAAAGCAACGTGGCATCGTTGTCCACGGGCCTGAGCACGACCGACAGCAACGTCGCATCGATCTCGACCGGCCTTTCGACGACCGACAGTAATGTTGCTTCGCTGTCGACGGGCGTGGGTTCGATCTCGACGGGTCTGAGCACGACTGAAAGCAACGTGGCATCGTTGTCCACGGGCCTGAGCACGACCGACAGCAATGTCGCGTCGATCTCGACGGGTCTGTCGACGACAGACAGCAACGTGGCATCGTTGTCCACGGGTCTGAGCACGACCGACAGCAATGTCGCATCGATCTCGACGGGTCTGTCGACGACCGACAGCAACGTGGCGTCGCTGTCCACGGGCCTGAGCACGACCGACAGCAACGTCGCGTCGATCTCGACGGGCCTGTCGACGACAGACAGCAACGTGGCTTCGCTGTCGACGGGCGTGGATTCGATCTCGACGGGCCTTTCCACGACGAACAGCAATGTTGCCTCGCTGTCGACGGGGGTGGATTCGATCTCGACGGGTCTGAGCACGACTGAAAGCAACGTGGCATCGCTGTCCACTGGCTTGAGCACGACCGACAGCAACGTCGCGTCGATCTCGACGGGCCTTTCGACGACCGATAGCAACGTGGCTTCGCTGTCAACGGGCGTGGGCTCGATCTCGACGGGCCTTTCGACGACGAACAGCAATGTTGCCTCGCTGTCGACGGGCGTGGATTCGATCTCGACGGGTCTGTCGACGACAAATAGCAATGTTGCTTCGCTGTCGACGGGTCTTTCGACGACGGCCAGCGAGATCCAGCAGTCGCTCTCCACCGCTCTGAACGCGGGCCAGTCGCACTACGTCAGCATCAACGACGAAGGTACGCAGGAAGGCAATTACGCGAACGACGGTGCGACCGGGATCAACGCTGTGGCGATTGGCACGGGCGCAACGGCTGCCGGCAGTGCAGGTGTTGCACTCGGAAACGGGGCGAACGCAGCCGGTGCCAACAGCCTGGCGCTGGGTTCGATGGCGAGCGCAACGAATCCGGGCGATGTTGCACTGGGTGCAGGTTCGGTGACCGCAGCGGCAAACCCGACTGCAGGCATGACGATTGGCGGTCAGAGCTTCCAGTTCGCTGGGTCGACGCCGGTCGCCGTCGTGAGCGTGGGCGCCCCGGGCGCAACTCGCCAGATCACCAACGTCGCAGCCGGTCAGGTGAGCGAAACGAGCACGGACGCGATCAACGGTTCGGAGCTGTACGCCGCCACGCAGGCGATCAACAGTCTGTCGACCACTGTGTCGGTGGGACTCTCGACGACTGCAAGCAACCTCGCGTCGCTTTCGACTGGCCTCTCGTCCACCGACGGTAATGTCGCGTCGCTGTCGACGGGCGTGGATTCGATCTCGACGGGTCTGAGCACGACCGACAGCAACGTTGCCTCGCTTTCGACGAGTGTCAGCACCGGTGTTGGTTCAGGGGAAGTCAACAACTCCGAAGGCACGGGCAACGGTTCGACCGTAACGGGCGACGGCGCTGACGCCAGCGGCGACAACTCGACGGCAACGGGTGGCAACTCGACGGCCAGCGGTGACAACTCGACGGCAACGGGTGGCAACTCGACGGCGAGCGGTGACAACTCGACGGCAACGGGTGGCAACTCGACGGCGAGCGGTGACAACTCGACGGCAACGGGTGGCAACTCGAAGGCGAGCGGCGACAACTCGACGGCAAACGGCGGCAATGCCAACGCAAGCGGCGACAACTCGACGTCGCTCGGTGCGAACTCGACGGCATCGGGTAACGGCTCGTCGGCGGTCGGTTCCGGTTCGGTTGCGTCCGGCGACGGTTCTTCGACCTTCGGGCAGAACTCGACGGCATCGGGTACCAACTCGACCGCCATCGGTTCGAACTCGACCGCGTCGGGTAACAACTCGGTTGCATTGGGTGCGGGTTCGATCGCATCGGATCCGAACACGGTGTCCGTGGGCAGCCAGGGTAACGAGCGTCGCATCACGAACGTGGCGCCCGGTATCAACGGTACCGACGCGGCCAACATGAACCAGCTGTGGGGTGTCCAGTCCAGCGTCAACGACGTCGCTCGCAAGGCGTACTCCGGTGTGGCAGCCGCTACGGCGCTCGCCATGATCCCGGACGTCGATCCTGGCAAGACGATCGCCGTGGGTGTGGGCGGTGCTTCGTACCAGGGCTATGCAGCTTCGTCGATCGGGGTGTCGGTGCGTATCACCGAAAACCTGAAGGCGAAGGCCGGTGCAAGTATCAGCAGCTCGGGCAACGTGTACGGCGGCGGTATTTCGTACCAGTGGTAAGCCGGTACTTGCCTTAAAGGCGGCCGGGAAGAGCACGAAAGGTGCTTTTCCCGGCTTCATGCTTGATCAACCGAAGCGACGTCGCGAGTGCGGCGTCGCGGAAATGTAAACAACTCATGAAAAAAGCATTTGCAATACTGGCCACCCTAAGTACCTTCCTGGTACTCGCAGGGTGTGCTGCATCGTCTGGAATCACCTACTCGATTCGCGACGTGAAATTGGCCGATGGACAACCCGCCTGGCTGGTCTCCTGCGATGGCCTGATCGGCGGCGGCGAGATGTGCCGTCAGCATGCTGAAAGATTTTGTGCGGAACGAGCGAACGGCAATCACGCTCATCCCATTCAGGATGCGGGACCTCTCGGTCGCACAGCCGATGGCCAACCCAACACGCGCGTGATGCTCTTCCAGTGCGCGGTACCGCAAGCACCTGTCGCAGTCACTCGACCTGCGCCGGTTGAAGCGCCGGCTCCCGCACCGACTCTGCCGCCGGTTATCCTGCGGCGGGTGTCGCTCGCCGGCGATACGAGCTTCGAAACGGGCAGTTCGTCCTTGCGGCCGGCGGCGATCCAGAAGTTGGACCGTATCCTGGCGGACGCACACGGCGCGACCCTTAAGGTCGTGCATATCGACGGCTATACGGACTCTCGTGGCTCAGACGCGCTCAATATGCGGTTGTCGACGGATCGTGCACAGCGTGTTGCCCAGTATCTTCGCGAAAATGGCCTGCAAGCGCAGTCGTTCGTTGTGATCGGTCATGGTAAGGCCGAGCCGGTGGCGGACAACGTAACGGCGGAAGGTCGTGCCCAGAACCGTCGCGTTGAGATTAGCTCATCGGACCGCTAGGCATTGAGCCTCACATAACCTTTCGGCGTCTTCGTAACACAAGGCGCTGAAAGGGTCCTCGCGATCGCATCGGGTAAACCGGACGTGCACGGGAAACACAATGAGAGGTCAACAGTAGATAATCAAACGGGAACTTAAGGGTTCGGAGCGAAGTTAGCGGTTTGTTTGCTAACGAGCGCGCCACGGCGAAACTATGAAGCCACACTCCTCATCGGGCTGGATGACTGCGAACTGGCGATCAGGTGCCAATGCGCTGACGCCGGGAGAGGTGATTCGCGTGCGCGTGCTGCTTCGGGCACTCGAGTTTTCCATCTCGCCCAGTGCGGTCGTTCATACCGGCATCCCCGGCGTGCGTGTCATGCGACTGGTCGCGCTAATGGCAACCGGTGTGGCGCTGCAGGAGTCCCCGATCTGGTTACGCTGGATATCGGCGAGTTCTCCCTACCGCCGCATGCCACGAAGTTCGCCGTATGGCACGTGGCTTTGGACCAATGGAAACTGGTCGCTGGTGAAGGGGCTGCGAGCCGGGTTGGCGCTTCCTGCTTCGGCGTTTGATTCGTCGAGGCGCCGCCCGCAATACGCCAATGCCGGACACCGAAGAACTTCGAGGAGTGTGGTATTCGGTCTGGCTGTAGCTCTGGTGAGTGCTGTCGTGTTCGAGGCGGACCGGTGGATTCCCCCGGTGGCTCCGCACAAGGGTGGCTCGACGGTGACCCACCCGGGCATCGATCCTGATCATTGGGCGCCGACTTCGCAGGCTGGTGTCTTGACGCTTGGTGAACCCAATGCCTCGCACACCCAAGCGGCAGAAGCGGCGCAGCTATCCGCGTCTCAGAGTGAAAGCGCAACGGCTGCGGAGCAAGTGGGCTCGTCGACGCACAAAGAATCCCGTTCCCTTCATCGAGTCAGCGAGAAAAAACGGCCTGCACCGCACATATCGAAAACTCATGGGATCGCTCAAGCGCGGTCCCAGGTTCACAGGGCGGAGTTGCGCGACGATGACTTGCCCGAAGCGGCGGATTCAACTTCCAGCGAACTTGCTGCGCTTCGACAGGTGCAGGCATCGCGCGAACAGCAAAACCCTGTCATCTACAATGACTGGATGCAGCACATCACCCAGCGCAGGCTGACCGAGATTCCTGACCGGTTCGCTGGTAGCGGGCAATAAGTGCAGCAGCGCAATACGTTCCACGGTGGCGTGTAGTGCGTTCCTATCCAACCAGACCGAAAGCGACGTTACCATGCGAATCGGAATTACAGTGCTCACGCACGCATCTCAAAACATCTGGTCGAACGGACTGGGCCAGAATGTGATCTTCCTGGCGCAATTGCTGCAGCGCGTGCCGTTCGTTCGATCGGTCGTGCTGATCGACTGCGGCGACCAGGGCGCCATGCCGGCTCAGGTCGATCTCGAAGCGCTGGGCCTGCGCATTCTGTCTGCGCGCGATGCGACAGATGAGGTCGATGTCGTGATCGAAATGGCGGGTGCGCTCGACACGCAATGGCTCGATCTGATGCGTGCGCGGGGGCGCAAGGTGGTGTTCCATTGTTGCGGCCAGCCTTTTGTTTCGCTCGCTGAGAGCGCCGTTTTCAACAAGGCTTCGACCACATTGCGTCCCGATCGCTGCGACGAAGTCTGGTACTTGCCGAAGGATGCAACTCTTGCCCCCATGCTGCGCGCAATTCACCGCTGCGATACGCATGAGGTGCCTTTCATCTGGCATCCGTGCTTTCTCGAGGCACGGCGCCGCGAGGTGGCCGAGCTTGGTTACCACTACGGCTACGCCCCGCGTCAAGTTGCGGCGGACGGCGCGCGGGCCGGGTTGCGTGTCGCAATCTTCGAGCCGAATATTTCTGTTGTCAAAACATGCAGTATCCCTATGCTCGTTTGCGACGAGGCGTACCGCAGCAATCGCGATAGTGTTCAGACCATGCATGTCCTCAATACGCTTCATATGAAGGACCACCCGACCATGCTGCATCTGGCCAATTCGCTCGACATCGTGAAGCAGCACCGCGCCGTATTCCATGGGCGTCACGATATCGTGGGCTTCATGGTGCAAAACGCCGATGCGGTCGTTGCCCATCAGTGGGGAAATAACCAGAACTACAGCTATCTGGATGCGCTCTACGGCGATTACCCGCTCGTGCACAACTCGCCGTGGCTCAAGGGCGTAGGTTATTACTACCCGGATTTCGACGCCAGGGCGGGGGGCGTGCAACTGAGCCACGCCGCCCAACACCACGACGCCGAACTGGAGGATTACCGGGCACGCGCGCAGTCTCTGTTTCAGATGGTGGATCCGCTGGCTGACTCCAACATTGCGCAATATGCGTCGAGGCTCGAACATCTGTGCCGTGGGTCCTCGTTTTTTTCTTCTGATGGAGGCCGCGCATGACGACCGTACCTGCAACTCACTTGCCTCCGAATCGGGGCCTGCGCGTTGGCGTGTCGATATTCGTGCGCAAGGGGGGCGGCCAATCGATGTGGGAGAACGGCATCTTCCAGAACTGCCTGTTTCTGGTGATGCTGCTGATGCGCTCTCCGGTGGTATCCGAGACCTATCTCGTAGTGGGTGGATCGGACGCGACCCCGGAAAATGCGAAGGACTTTCTTTCCGGCGCGCCGGTGCCGATCATCGATATGAACGAAGCGGCCGCGAAGCTGGACGTGATGATCGAAATGAGCGCCCAGCTCGCAAAGGACTGGGTGGTGGCGTTCCGCGAACGAGGCGGCAAGATCGTTTCGATGCGCGTGGGTAACGACTACGTAATCGATATTGAACGGATGATCTTCGACAGGCCGCAGGGGTTGCTGATTACCGGAGCCCCGTATCATGAGATCTGGACCTTGCCCGAATACGAGGTGAGTTGCAAGCCGTACTTCGAATCGACCTTTCGCGCGCCGGTGCGTTTGATGCCGCATCTTTGGAGTCCGCTGGTGTTGGAGCGAGAGATGGCACGCCTGCGTCCGGGAGAGCGTTTCGAATATCAGCCCTGGAAACGCCGGTGGCGCGCCGGCATCTTCGAGCCCAACATTTGCATGGTGAAGACCAGCTTCATCCCCATGCTCGTCTGCGAAATGGCGCATCGGGAAAATGCGGACTTGCTGGATCACGTGAACGTTTACAACACGATTCATTTGAAGGATCATCCGGGCTTCCGGAACTTCGCACAGCATCTGGACATCGTGAAGCATGGCCTCGCGTCGTTTGAAGGGCGCTTCCCGTTCACGGAGATCATGACGCACGAAGTGGATGTGATCGTCAGTCACCACTGGGAGAACGCGCAGAACTACGTCTATTACGAAGCGCTCTATGGCGGCTTTCCGCTTATCCACAACTCGCATCTGATCGGCAACTGCGGTTATCGCTATCACGAGTTCGATTGCGAGGAAGGCGGGCGCGTCATGAATCAGGCTTTCGTCGAGCACGATCAGAACTTCGCCGCCTATCGCGCGACGGCCAACGCATTTCTGCGCACGCTCGACCCGGAGTCCGAAGAGAACGTGCGGACGTACAGCGAAGCGCTGGCTGCACTCTATACGAATTGAGCAGGCACCGCGAATAAGGACAATGGAGTGTCAGGCATGAATGCGTCGCAAGAAGGACTGACGATCGGCATCACGATCGGCCTGCACGCCGCGGGCGAAACCATGTGGAACAACGGCATCAAGCAGAATGCCGTCTACCTTGCGCTTGCGCTCGCCCAGTGTCCCGGTGTGGCCCGGGTCA